>LBVJ01000010.1 GCA_000993025.1 Candidatus Woesebacteria bacterium GW2011_GWA1_38_8 | reverse complement strand
TGTCAGTGATTGTTTCCATGATGGACGATGGCGGAAGTAATCGTGTCATCAGGGACGAATTCGGGCTTTTACCAACATCTGATATCAGACAGTGCATAGTTGCCCTTTCTGAAGAAAATCCGGGTGATCTACTGCGAAAACTTTTTACATACAGGTTTAACGCTGGAACAGGAATTGCCGGGATGACATTCGGTAATTTGTTTATGGCAGCTTTAGCTGATATATACGGTGACCAGAAAACTGCGATTGCCAAGACATGTGAATTTCTTGATGTTAGCGGAAATATAATTCCGGTAACTTATGACAAGTGTTATCTTGTTGCCCGATATTCAAGCGGCAAACAGGTGATGGGTGAGCACGACATTGACGAGCCGAGCGAGGGTGTTGCGAAATATAGAATTGTCGAGCTGGAAGTTTTTCCCCAGGCAAAAGCCAATCCGGATGCAAGTTCGGCATTATTATCGGCTGATTATATCGTTTTTGGACCGGGAGATCTCTATACGAGCATTCTTCCGAATGTTGTTGTCCCCGGAATTTCGGAGGCACTTAAAAATTCCCGCGCCAAGAAAATATTTGTTTTAAATCTCATGACAAAGTATGGTCAAACGGATCGATTTACAACAGGCAAATTTTTGAGTGAACTGGAAAAGTATGCGGGGGAAGGGGTAATAGATTATTGTTTGACCAACAAAAGTAAAGATTTCCCTAAAGGAATTCTCGAAAGATATGAAGCCGAAAAGGCGTATCTGGTGAAGGACGACCTGGTCGAAAGTGAAAAATTAAGAATTGTCAGATCAGATTTCATTTCAAGTGAAGTTTACGAAAAATCTTTGAGTGACAAAATTAAAAGAAGTCTCATCCGTCACGACCCCGATAAACTTGCAAGAGCGATAATGTCAATTATTAATGGTTGATTATCGATTATTTAAATATTAATCTTCAACCCCCTTTCCCCCTTGCCACTGTTTACTCCTGCCCTTATACTTATTTTCAGAATTAGAAATTAGAAAATTGAAAATATTAGCCTATGGATGATTGTATGTTTTGCAGGATCGTGAAGGGTGATGAACAGGCGAATGTTGAAAAAGAAACCGATAGGGTTATTGTAGTTCAGGATGCCAGACCCATTGCACCGATCCATTTGTTAATAATACCTAAACAGCACATTAAAGACATTCGTGATGCCGAGCCCTACTTGTGGGATGACGTAAGAAAAGTTGTTAACGATATTTCAAAAGAAAGAAAATTAACCGGTTTTAGGATAACAACAAATGCAGGCGATGCCGCAATGATGCCCCATATGGTGATTCATATGCTTGCAGGAATTACCAGTGACAGATCCATTTGAAAGTGTGCTAAAATCTTCTAACCAATGGACAAGAATTGCGTTTTTTGTAAGATCGTAGCAAGGGAATTGCCGTGCCATAAGATATGGGAGGATGATGATCACTTGGCTTTCCTTTCCATATTCCCCAATACGGATGGATTTACGGTTGTTACTTCGAAAAAACATTTACCTTCCTATGCTTTTGACAACAACGATAAGGACTTAACAAACCTGCTTCTTGCCACCAAAAAAGTCGCAAAATTATTGGATTGGATAGCTATTTTGACGATGTTGGCAGATGCGGGATGTTTTTTGAAGGATTTGGTGTTGACCATCTGCACTCGAAATTATTTCCGATGCATGGAACTGCAAATATGCATGAATGGAAACCGATCGAATCTGACATTCCGGAAGTATTTTTCGGGAAATATCCGGGTTATCTATCCTCTCATAACGGGAAAAAAGCTGATGATAAAAGTTTAGAAGAACTGGCAAAAATGATTAGAGAAAAATCCATAATACAATGATTAAAAACAACATAAACCTGCAAATTGCCGATGCGTTGAGAGCCCATGACGGGTTTCGTTTGACAACTCTCCGCGGTCTTTCCAGTGCGTTAAATTATGAATTTATTGCTAAACAGCACGAACTTTCGGAAGATGAGGAAATTACGGTTGTCAGACGTGAGGTAAAAAAGAGAAACGATACAATAGAAACATATAAAAATCTCCAAAACGCCAAAACTCCTAATGCCAAAATAGGGGACCATATCAAAAAAGAACAAAAGGAAATAGAGATCTTAAAAGAATATCTGCCGCCGGAGATGGATGAGAAGGAATTAAGTGATTTAGTTGATCAAGCGGTTAAGGATACAGGTGCGAAAGAGATAAAAGATATGGGAAAGGTCATGGGAATTGTAAAAGAAAAAGTAGGAAATAAAGCAGACGGAAGCAGAATCGCAGAGATGGTTAAGGCCAAACTTCAATAAACTATTGTTAAATTGTCGAATTAGTAATTTATGATTAAGGTGCTTGTTGCAAAAAAAAATAATTATCCGGTTTCGGTTCCTAAAATAAAAAGGGTTATGTCAAAGTTCTTTACCGAACAGGGGATAGTATCCGATGCCGATGTTAATATTATGGTTGTGGGTGAGAAAGAAATGCTCAGGATCGGGAGAAAATATCTTTCAAAAAAAGAGCCTATACACAACGTGCTTTCTTTTGTATCGGGAGATATAAAAAAACCTTTTATTGATCCGCCTGATAGAGTATTACACCTGGGAGATATTGCTGTATGCTACCCTGTTGCTGTTAAGGAAGCCTGTGAAGAAGGGATTTTAGTTGAAGAAAAGGTCATTGAACTTCTGATTCACGGAGCATATCATTTGTTGGGAGTACATCACGAATGAATATAATGCTAATCTGCGAATGAATACTAATACAACGAATGTCTACTAATGATTGGTGCCTAATGGCAGAAGAGATTTTAGAAATAGAATTTGTAGGTATTAGTTGCATTCGTTCCAATTAGTTGATTAGAATTATTATTTTATGACTACTCTTTATCTAAAATACCGTCCTCAAAAGATCAGCGATCTGGATTTGGCTGAGGTGAGAGATTTTCTTTCCCGGATAGTAAATTTGGAGGAAATTCCGCACGCCTTTTTATTTGAAGGCCCTAGAGGTTCAGGCAAAACATCTGCAGCAAGGATCATGGCTAAGATCCTAAACTGCGAAAAATTGTCAAACGACAAGGAACCTTGTAATAAATGTGAGCAATGCATATCCATCACAAAGGGGACAAATATCGATGTTGTGGAACTTGACGCGGCTTCTTACCGCGGAATTGACGATATAAGACTTATTCGTGAGTCGGTAAAACTCTCTCCGGCTAAAGCAAAAAAAAGAGTATATATAATTGACGAAGCCCATATGCTGACAACCGAGGCTTCGAACGCTTTGCTCAAAACTTTGGAAGAACCCCCTGGACACGTTGTATTTATTTTGGCAACGACAAATCCGGAAAAACTTTTAGATACTATCAAGTCGAGAACGGTTAGGGTGAATTTTAAAAAAGCAAAATCCGAAGAAATAATTAGGTCTCTTGCAAATGTACTTAAAAAAGAAAAGATGAAATATCAGGATGAAGTTTTGAGCTTGATATCGGAGAACGTTGACGGATCGTTTAGAGATGCAAAGAAGATACTTGAAGAATTTATTATGAAGGATATCTTAAACGATATCGAAAAAGCTCAAAACCACCTATTATGCAAATCTGATTTTGATGCAGACCAACTGTTCAAATTTTTAAAGGAAAAAGATTTAAAAAATTGTGTATCAATTTTAAACGGATCCGAGTCGGCCGGCGTGCCTGCAAAAACAGTTTATACCCGTTTGATAAATAAAATAAAAGACTATCTTTTTTCTGTATCTGATTACAAGAAAGATCCGTCGAACTCATTTGATAAAAATGAAATACTTGCACTTTCTGATATTTTTATCACCTATTGGGACAGATACCAAAATGACATTTCAGATTATGTCCCATTCTATCTGGCTTCTGCAAAATGGTGTGATAAAGAAAGTGGTATGAATAATGAAAATACCGACACTAAAAATAAAAAAAATGAAGAAGATATTAATAACATAAATAATACCGATGGAAATAGGTCCGATTTAAAAAAACACAAAAATGCAAAAAGTGTTGAGGTGGCGGATATCAATAAAAATGGCGATGCTTCAGAAAAAGATAATGGCAAACAGATAGGAGGAATATTAAAAGATATACCCGATGAGGGGGAAAACATATCACAGGATGTATGGAAACAAATTTTGATTATGACCAGAAATAAGAACGCTTCTACGGAAGCGCTTCTAAGAGCAGCCAGACCCGCCAATTTTGACGGAAAAATACTTACTTTAGGGGTTTTTTATAAGTTTCATAAAGAAAAACTCGAATCCATTCCTCACAAGCTTTGTCTTGAGGATGTGCTTCGGGAAACTTTAAAAACAGATGTTAGAGTGGAGTGTTTTTTAACACAACCTGAAATTGTCAAGGCTGAGCTTGAAACTGTAATAAAAGATGATTTACAGGGAGACAGGATCCACACTTTCAGGGATACAAGTGTGATCTTAACTGAATCTAACGATTCAGCTGACATTATGAAATTGGTGGACGAAGTGTTTGGTAGTTGAAAAAACATATATAATGCTAATATACTAATGGGTACGAATGCTACGAATACCTGCGAATATTATTAGCAGAATTGGTGGGTATTAGTTGCATTCGTCCATATTCGTTGATTAGTATTTTTTGATGTATGTTTAACAAATTTCAGCAGGCACAAAATTTAATGAAGATGAGATCTCAGGCGATGCAGTTAAAAAAGAAGCTTGAGGCGATATCCCACAGTGAAGAGAAGGATGGTGTAAAAGTTGTTGTCAATGGAGCACAGGAAGTGATCAAACTTGAAATCGACGGAGTTGACAGAAAAGATGTTGTTGAGCTTATAAACAAAGCATACAAGGAAATTCAAAAGGAAGCCGCAAAAAAGATGATGGAGGAAGGTGGCGGCCTCAGCGGTCTTCTTGGGGGGATGGGTTAGGATCTTCTCTTAAACATTTTCTATACATGTTAGACGAATCTGTAGTAAAGCGGTTTACATAGCCACCCTCTTGCAGAGGAGCACTTAATACCATACAGTTGCAGTTTTTCCCCTTGGCCAATCTTTCTCTGCAGGGACTGGAATAGTTGCAGGTCACACTGTCGACGTCAATGAGTGTAAAGTGGCTGATTTGTGCCATGATGCCCTGTAATATACATTCAAATTGCTATAAAATCAATTTTATGAAAATCCCAAAAGCAATTACCGATCTAATTGATTCTTTTCAAAAACTTCCGGGTATTGGACCTAAGTCTGCCCAAAGGCTGGCGTTTTATCTTCTCCATGTTCCACAAAGCGAGCTGGATTCCTTTGCTGAAAGTTTGTCAAATCTGAAAAAGAACACGGTTCTATGTTCTGTCTGTAAAAATGTTACAGAGTCTGACCCTTGTCCGGTTTGTCTTGATACTCAAAGGGATCAAAATACTATCATGGTTGTCGAACAACCGATCGACCTTATAGCTTTTGAGAGATCGGGAAAATATAATGGTTTGTATCATGTCCTGCATGGAGTAATAAATCCTCTTGAAAATATCGGTCCTGATGAGATATTTATAAACAATCTTATTTCTCGGGTATCGAAAATTGAAGATCGTGAAATTGAAATTATTGTCGCCACCAATCCTACGATGGAAGGGGATGCAACGGCAATGTTCATTGCAGACAAAATTAAGAAATTGAAAAATGAAGAAAAGATGAATGAATTTAAAGTTTCCAGATTGGGGATGGGGATTCCGACAGGGGCGGATTTGGAATACGCGGATGAGGTAACATTAAAGGAAGCGATATTGGGAAGAAGGAGTATGTAAGAAAAAAGATATTAGGATATTGAGATATAAGGATATTAAGCAAGAAGAATATATCTATGATAAATAAACAGCCGCAATTTAAAAAGAAAGATGATAAGGACATTTTGAACCGTGTTATGGGAGCAGCTACTGAAGAGATGGAAAAGGTCGGAGATAGTATTTCAACTCAAATAACGGGTGACGCAAATATTGATCAACCCAACCCTATCGCTGAAGCCATGCAGCAAAAAACAGAGGAAGAGGATATCGAGAAACATAATAAAATTACCGATAAGAAAAAATTTATCAGAACGCGTGAGGATCTGGACGCAGAACTTCGGAAACTCAAGAAAGAGCGTGAAGAACAAAACAAAACTTGGGGCGATGAAGTGGAAAGACAATTTAAGATTGTTGATCCTGGGGAAGGGATGGGAGAAGCACCTGTTATTCCTTTGACCACAAAACCAAAACGAGGTTTCATACGGGGAAAACCCGGAACGGCCAAGGGTGAGACCGGACCGGAGGTAAGAAAGAGCAAACAGTAAGTTGGGCACTAGGCATTAGTAACCAGTTACTGGTAACCAGATATCAGATAAACATACTATTCCACCGGTATGATAATTTACTTATATAATCTCTTAACACTCTTCAAAAAAATGACAGTTGTATTTTTGCAGATGAGATATAGAATATGTTCATATAAAATGAACTATTTGAATTATTGTTGTCAAAAAGCGCTAGGTTGATCCGGTTTTTACCGGTTTGGCTTAGCATTTTATAACCTCGCAAAGCGCGGGGTTTTTTAGTTCTATTTGACCTCACCCGTTGGGTGGAATACATTTATAAATATGAATAGGAATTCCCCCCGACGGATGGATGGAATTGAGTTATGAAAAGTATTAATGAATTACTTTTAAAGATAAAAAATAAAAAACTTTTAATTATCTTTCCTCACCCCGATGACGAAAGTATCGCCGCAGGCGGTTTAATTCTGTCTGCGAAGAGGCTTGGCTATGAAGTAACTTTACTGACTTTGACAAAAGGTGGTGCGGGAAGGATAAACATCAACCCGAAAGGAAGATCTTTAAAAGAGATAAGAAGCGCAGAATTGGAAAAAGCTTCGAAAATACTTGGCATTGATAATTTGATAATTAAAGATTTTGATGACGGTAAATTAAAAACACGGAACGGATGGAATGAAACAGTAAAAGAGAATCTTTTAAGAATTAAACCGGCAGTTGTAGTTACTTACGATCCGACAGGAATTTCAGGGCATCCCGACCATATTAATCTTTCTGTTGGCGTAAAAAGAATTGTAAACGAAATGTTAATTGCAAGAAAAACTATTTTGTTTTGGGTAACTTTGGATGGGCAGTCAAAAAATCTTGTCACTTCTTCGGTAAGGAGATATCTTGCAAATGCAAATTACGAATTGACGATGGCTTATTCAATTATACTTTCAAAATTGAAGGCAATGTTTTGCCACAAAAGCCAGAGATATGACAAATTGTCGGAGATCATACTTCGAATGATAATCACAAGGAAAGAATGGTATCATAAAGTGGATATGAAAAAGGATTATCCGTATAAATATATCAATTTCAATATATAGAAAATCGGTAAATAGAAAATCTTAATATGCAGCTTTATAACACTCTCACACGTAAGAAAGAGGAGTTTATTCCAATAGATCCTCCGAATGTAGGCGTATATTCCTGCGGACCGACAGTATATTGGAATCAGCACATCGGTCATATGTATGCGTATGTTCACTGGGATATTTTGCTCAGATCTCTTCGCAATGAAGGATACAACGTAAAGTGGGTAATAAATATTACAGATGTTGGTCATATGACGTCAGATGAAGATGTGGGGGAAGACAAAATGGAGAAAGGTGCAAAGCGGGAAAATCTGTCCGTATGGCAGATTGCCGACAAATATATTGCTCAATTTCTGGATAGCGTTGACAAATTAGGGATAAAAAGACCGGACATACTATGCCGCGCAACCGAGCATATCAACGAACAAATTGAACTTGTTAAAAAGATGGAAGTGCGGGGTTTTACCTACAAAACCTCAACAGGAATAGTTTTTGACACTAGTAAATTTCCTGCTTATGCGGAGTTTGCAAAATTGAAATTGGCAAAACAAGATGCAGGCAGTAGGGTAGAAGTGGACAAGGAAAAGAAAAACCCATGGGACTTTCTTTTATGGGTTACAAATCAGCCGGAGCATATTATGAAATGGGATAGCCCTTGGGGAGTAGGTTTTCCGGGTTGGCATTTGGAATGCACGGCGATGTCGGTGAAATATCTGGGCGAGCAGTTTGATATTCATACCGGCGGAAAAGAACATGTTGCTGTTCACCACACAAATGAGATCGCTCAGGGGTTTGGGGCGTTTGGGGCACGAACCGCAAATTACTGGCTTCACAATGAATGGCTGACTCTTAAAGGTGAAAAGATAAGTAAAAGTTTGGGAAACATGATAACTATTTCCGACGTAATTGAAAAAGGATACGATCCTCTGTCGGTTCGATATCTCATACTAAACTCAAATTACAGGAGAGGAATGGATTTTACATGGGAAGCACTCGATGGAGCGCAGTCGGCTTTAAATAAACTACGCGGGCAGGTAATAGCAGCCAAGGATCAAAAGAAAAGAACGGAGTTATCACCCGAAAAAGCGGAAAAAGTAAGGAATTTTCAAAATGATTTTGATGAAGCTCTGTCTGATGATCTGAATGTTACGAAAGGACTGTCTGTTTTATGGGAAGTACTTAAAAGCAATATTCCATCGGTCGATAAGTATGAACTGGCGATGAGTTTTGATGAAGTTTTAGGATTTGGATTAAAAAACGTAGCGCGTATTACATATCACGTATCACGAGAAGTGCAGGACTTGATCGATGAGCGGTATCGGTTAAGAAAAGAGAGAAAATTTGATGAGGCGGACAAGGTTAGAAAAACGATCGAAGAAAAAGGATATACTTTAATTGACGATAAAAAGGGTTCAAGTGTTAAATTAATCTCTTAATATTTTTCTCTTTTCCTGCCATGAAAAAAGTTATAATTTTACTTTTTATTCTTCTTTTATTGACAGTTTCGGGTGGTTTTTTGTATTTTTATGACAGGCTTCAAAAAGTGGAGTCAAGAATAAGCGACCTGACAAAACAAAGTTATAAGACATCCGAACTTCTGCCCACGACGGATAATGTTGACACACAAAAAGAGGGGTGTGGAGATCAGTGTAAGAAAGAAATTGAAAGTGCTGTTGCGAGAGCCGTTGTTGCCATTACTCCAACCGCAATCAAAACTCCAGTAACTACCGTTTCCCGGACGACGGTAAAAGGGGGAACGACATATATTCCAATGGGAACAACATATGAATCAACATCAACCGATTGGTATACGATAGACGATACGGCAACCTATATCGACCTGATCAACGATTACGGAAAAACAGCATCCGTTTCTTGGGAAGCGTCGTTAAAAGTTGCTCACGGGAATGGTCAGGCATATGTCAGGTTGTGGGACGACACCAATAAAATTGCCGTCGATGGTAGTGTTTTGACAGCCGAAAATAACTCCGAATACAAATTGGTCACGACAGGGGTTTTACCGTTCTGGAAAGGACGTAATTTGTACAAGGTTCAGATAAAATCGCTGAATTCTTTTGCGGTCAGTTATACAGGAGGTAAAATCAGGATTTCATATTAGTCGAAAAATCCGTTATCATTAAAGAGTATGAAGAAAATATTTATAATTATATCTCTCATCTTTTTGTTTATCGGTCTTTCTTCTTCATCCAAAGCACAAAACGTATCGCGTGAACAATTCTCGCAGATTTTCGCTGAATATATGAGAAAGTATGACGAATATGTGATCTCTCACGAAAAATATGTCCTTTCAAAAATACAATATGAATCATTTAATACGTTATCTTCAAAAGAAAATATCCAAAGAGACACAAAAGATATGCTTTACAAGAGGGAAGAAGTGCTGATTTACTACCTTAGATCTTTGATCTCAAAATTGGATGACAGCTCTCTTTCAATACCGCAGGAAGACAAAGAAAGTTATGTGAACCAATTTAATTCTGAGATTGATTGGCTGAATGAACACAGAAGTACTTACAAAGTAACCGACAGTCCTGAAATATTATCAGAAAAATCGGAAGTGGTTGATACCCGTTTTAAAGTACTTACGCCTGTAATATATAAATGTCTTTACCACATATCTAAAGGCAAGGTGGTCAGATATGATGAAAGATACGACTCACTTTATAATGACCTGATTACTCTTACCGAAAGGATCAAGATTGAACAAAGAGATGCGTACAAACTTAGCGAATCTAAAATAGAGATAATCGACAGATGGTTCGGAGAGATTGGTGCAAAGGACGAGGAATACCAAAAATTTATAGATGACGGAGACAAAAACCTTTTGAAGATCAGCGAAAGAACCGCATATTCAACATACAAAGCTTCAATAAGAATATTGACAGATGCCAAAAACGTTATGTTGAAAAAAATATCATATATGAAGGAGATAGTTAAAGAGATAAAGATTTCTGAATACTAAATAATATTTATTACAAAATGAATAAAACCGGAAATACAGCTGGTGAAAATAAAACCGTTTCGGGATCTTCTGAAAAAAAGGGTTTTTCAGATGTAGTAAAGGAAGTTTTTGCAGGTAAGTCTAAAAATACAGAAGAACCGGTGAGTGTTTCGCAGGATGCGCCTGTAGAAGCCGATCCTAAAGAGCAGGAGAAAAAACCTCTTTACGATGGTCAACAAACAGAAAGGCTATATGATATAAAAGACCTGACTTCCGATCTTACGCCAAAGAAGATCCTGAGAATTATTGGGTTGGCTGTTTTGGTGTTGGCAATTGTAGCTGCTTTGTATGTAAGATTTTTTGGCAAGAAACCACAAAATAATACATCTTTGATCATAAAAACTCCCACGCCCACGTTTTTTGACTACACTAACTATAAACCATCGGTTTATGCGGATGACCCTAATTTTAAAAAGATCGATGAAGGATTAAATGTTTTGGAAAGAGAAGCTGTAAGTACACCACTCGAAGAAGAAACACTTCTTCCTCCGCCTTTGGATTTTGATGTGGTCTTCAAGTAGGGGGGAAACAAGGAATATCGTTTACTATGCCCTGTATATATTTTTCACTTTCTCTTTACCTGAAGCTCCCAGAAATGAGAATAGAGACTGTCGCCTCTGAATAACAGATCTTTGTGTGAACCCTCTTCAACTATCTTTCCTCTATCCAAAACAGCGATTTTGTCTGCTCTTTGGATTGTCGATAGCCGGTGGGCAATGATCATCACCGTTTTTCCATATGCAGCTTTCCAAAACGCTTCCTGAATAAGTTTTTCCGATTCGGAATCAAGTTGCGAGGTTGCTTCATCGAATATAATAATTTCCGGATCGGATAGTATCATTCTGGCGATCGCAAGTCTTTGTTTTTGTCCTCCGGAAAGTTTTATACCTCTTTCCCCCACTTGTGTATCATATTTTTCCGGTAAGTGATTTATAAAATCGTGTATGTTGGCGATCTTTGCTGCCGCTTCAACCTCTTGCTTTGAGGCATTTGAATTTCCGTATTTTATGTTATATAAAATGCTGTTATTGAAAAGTACGGGTTCCTGGGGAACGACTCCGAAATTTTCCCTTAATTGAGACTTTGTAAATTTTTTAATATCGGTCCCGTCAATAACGACAGTTCCTTTATCCGGATCATAAAAACGCAGAAGTAGTTTCACTAAAGAAGTTTTTCCTGCGCCCGATCTTCCGACTAGGGCAACAGATTGCCCCTGCCTGACTTTTAGATTTATGTTCTTTAATGCTTTGTTCTTGTTCTTGTCGTATGCAAAAGTAACATTTTGAAATTCAATCTCCCCCTTGAGTTTTTTAGGATGGAGAGGTTTTATCGGATCTTTAATTTTTATTTCGTTATCCAAAAGACCGAAATATTTCTGGATATCGGCGTAGCTTTTGGCAATGTCGCGGAATCCCCAGACCAGATCAAAAAGATGCGGGAAAAAGCTTTGCAGGAAAGACGCAACCAGTACAAAGTCTCCAATAGAAAATTCATTTTTGATAGTCATCTGAAGCGAAAGAAGGAGTATCAAAAAGATACTGCTGTTTATGATGAGCCCCATTACTATATCAAAACCTCTGAATGTATAAACATATTTCCAGACAGCTTTTTTCCAGATGGATTGTATACCGATCAATCTTTGTTGTTCCCAGTTTTCCTTAGCAAATAGCTTCACCGTTTCAAAGTTGATCATATTGTCAACGATTACACCGGAGATTTCATCCTCATAATCATTTACTTTCCTTCTGGCGTAAATGTTGAGTTTTACAAAAAAAGCTGTGACGATCGAAGTAAGCAGGAAAGTTGCAATAATTATCAAAAATATAGTTATGTCCAGATTTTTAAAAAAGTAAAGAAGAACCATAAAACGTACGAGAACACTTACTACACGGTAGTGAATGGAAAAATAAATATTCCAATATGCTCCGTCGCCCCTTTTGAATGCGCTTATCAAAGACCCCGAAGATTTTGTTGTGTGATACGCAAAATCGAGTTTGTGGATATGAGAAAATATGGTTGACATAGTTTCTGCTGATGCATCAACACCTAAAATATCCCCGACATACATTTTCCCCGTATCAAAGAGCATTGAAATCATACGCAAAACAAGGTACAGGACCAAAATATTTATGAGTTTTGAATAGTTATAGGAAGGGATCTCGTCGATAAAAAGTTTGAAAAAATACGGAGACAAACTTTCAAGAATGGGGGAGACGATGATAAGTATAACGAATATAACCGCCCACCCGCGCTTTTTGAAAAAGAATTTATAGAACGTTTTTAGAATTTTGAACATACAATGTATAGTATCGATTATCGGGCGTCTTGTATCAAGAGACAGACATTATTCTACACACCCGTCGGGCAATGAGCCGAGTTTGACTCGGTGAACAAGTCCTTCGGCAAGTTTACACTGAGTAAAGCTGAAGTGCTCAGGATCCTAGACTTCACACCTCCTGTTTTTTTAAAAATCGCGCCACCTGGACAATGCACGTGCACAACTCAGGTGGCTTGTTTAGGTAACAGAATTATTCTGAAGTAGATAACCTTTGCCTTTAATGTTTTTTAATGAAAAATTATTTTTAATTTTTGCCTTAACGCGCGATATTATTTTATAAATTGCCCAAAGGGAGAAATTCTCGTCTGTCATTTTCATTATATCCGCAAGTTTGTCAAGGCTTACCAGCTGGTTAATGTTTTCAATAAAATAGGACAATATTCTTGACTCGTTATCTCCCAGAAACGGATATAAAGTTGTGATTATATCAGATCGGAATTTAGCCATATAGAACTTAAGAAGTGATGATTTTAACTTTCCGTTCTTGTCTGTTAAACCAAGCAATTTTAACCGTGAGGCATTACAGTTAATAACAAGTTTCGCCATTAATCGCAACTCGAAGTCTATCTGCGGAATTAAAACCAGTTGCGATTTGTCATATAGTGAGAGTTTTGATTCATACACCTCTTTTGTTAAATATTTAATTAATCTTGGAACCCCTCCTGATAATTTATAAATATTCAAACAACAGGAAGGATTAATTTTCCATCCGTAATACGAAATCATTGATTCAATCATGTTTTTTGTTTGTTTGTATGTAAATGGAGAAAGATAAATTAATTCGGAGAAAAATACGCTGTTTATTGCTTGGTGGGAGGAAGGGTGTATTACCGCTTCCTGGTCGGTAAATATGAGATATACGATTTTATGAGAAATATTTCTTTTTATGGCATCCAATTTTTCCAGAATCTTTGGTTTTTCATCAATATTTTCAAAATATCTGATTATTACGAGGTTTCCTCTGGAGCAACTTTTTACACAAATATTTTTGGTGTAATTAACAATATTTTCATCTTCCAACTCCGGGTCGTAAATAAATATCCGATTGAAGATCTTGTCATTAACAAAATTAAAATACAGAAAGTTCAAAACAGTTTTTCTTCCAAACCCCTTTATTCCCGAGACACAAACATTTCCACCTTTTATTAGGTGATTGGAAACACGCTTGTAGAGGTCTCCAAAATATTCCTTTTTTAAGGATTCATGATAACTTATTTGCATGTCAAAAATGGGAAAATTCAGGGTAGGTGGGGTATTTATATCAAATATAAGAGAAACATTCAATAATTGTCAAAAATGCGTCAATAATGGGGCGTTTTACAGTCAAGATTATTTCAGTTTTTCAATATATATTACTTTGAATATGCGCAGGGAAAGAGACAATGATGAACAGTTTTCAAAAAAAGACCTTGAAATATTTCGAAGTCTGCGTGCGGGTAAGGATTTGGATAGAATTTTTGACAGAGCGGATCTTGAAGGTTATGAATATAGATTGAGCGACTTGAACCGTTTAAGGAACTTTGCCGAAGAACTTGGATTTGAAGATTTACTTGAAGTGATACCAGAGGTATCTTACTTATCAAGAAGTAATATTACTAAGAAGATTAGTGAAGCTCAAAATAAATTCGGGAGTGAAAAATTATCCAGGAGAATGGGTTTAGAAAGATTTAGTTTTTGGGATAAGGAAATGGCGTTCAAAGATACCGGTGATGCAAGAATGGAGTATATCAGGAAAATATGTTTTGCGTTGGGTCTTTCTTTGAAAGAATTGATGTCCGATGAATAGATGGCACTTATCGGGTAATAAGCCGAGTTTGACCCGGTGAACAAGTCCTTCGGCAAGTTTATACTGAGTAAAGCTGAAGTGCTCAGAATCCTAGACTTCACACCTCCTGTTTTTTTAAAAATCGCGCCATCTGGACAATGGAGTTTGCACACCCGTCGGGTGAACAAGCTTCACACCTCCTGCATTATTGCAGCACAGAAATACGATTTACTAAAATGGATATTTATCTTAAAGAAGTTTTTTCAACTTGAATGTGTCTTCTGAATTTCGGGCTGTATTGCTTTTTTCTACTTTCACCCCTATAAAATCGATCATAGGAAAAACACTTCTAATCTCATTTTGGAACTTTTCAGCCAGGTTTGCGGAATATTGGGAATAACTTCGTTCGGTATTTGCGCAAACGCGGTTTTCATACTCCTTTACGATTTCCTGTACCTTCTCGCCGATAATGTTAAGATCCTCCTGATATTTATCCTGATCGAGATAATATTTGTCATGAACGATCCGGAATTTATCAAAGAGTGTTTGATTCTCATCGATCATCTTTTTGACATACTCCTTATATCTGACCATACTGAAATATTATTACAGGAATTATATTAAATGTCATCCTGAACACAGTGTGGGACTTTTATTAAAAGATTGAAGAAAACCCGGATTCAATCGAGAATGACCCGCCTGTCGGCATAGCAGGTAAGCATATATAAGCTTCATTAATTACATAATTTTCCCCATCTGGACGGTAAGATGGCTGGTGTGTAAACTTAGTATATAAGTGATACGTCTTTAATTATAAATCTTAAAGTATATTTTATACCTGCCGTATGGGAATCAGAAGACTAATAGAAAGTAAAAAAAATAGTGTAAATCAGAAGATGCTGCATTATTACCTGAATAATTGTTCGGATGTTGTATTTTCAACGGGGGTAGATTTTGTTATTAATTATTGTAACGATACTTTTTGTGCACTTACGGGATTTGAAAGATCGGAATTGATCGGAAGCAAACTGACGTCTATTCTTGATGGCCAGAATGGAGAGAGGCTCTTGTTTCTTAATAATGCTAACGGATCCGAAACATTCCGGATTGAAATATCTATCGGTTCAAAAACAGGTTCTATTAAAAAGATCGAATGTAAAACATCCTTTTTCCAGAATAAACTATTTATATTTATCGGTCGGGATATTACTGCCCAGGAAGGTATAATAAAAGAAAAAGATGACAAAATAAAGACCGGCGAAGAGGAAAAAGCAAGATCTCAGGAAATATTGAACAGCATTGGTGATGGAGTAATCAGTTTAAATGACAAGGGTGAGGTAATTTATGTAAACAAGCAGGCAATAGATATTTTAGGATTTCATAGCGAAGAGTTGATCGGCAAACTACTCTGGAAAAAAATTATCATGACTGATGATAAAGGACAAGAGGTGCAAATTGAAAATAGGCCCATTAGAATGGCATTATTTACAAGAAAAAGGATATACGAAAGCTCCTATTACTACAAAAGCAAAGATGGCAGGTTTATACCCGTATCCATAACGGCGACACCTCTGGTGATGCATGATATGGTTGTTGGCGGGGTTGATGTTTTTCGGGACATCACTAAGGAGCGTGAAGTCGACAGAATGAAGACTGAATTTATTTCGCTTGCTTCACACCAATTAAGAACACCTTTATCAGCCACAAAATGGTTTGCGGAATTGATTTTAGACGATTCAAAAAACTTGAATATTGAACAACTGGGTCTTATAAAAAATATTTACACCTCCAATCAGCGTATGATCGATCTTGTAAACGCCCTTTTAAACATATCCAGAATCGAGTCGGGTAGGATAATAAATGATCCCAAACCGACGGATTTAAGAAAACTTGTTGAAGAAGTTGTTCTTGAATTGACTCCGAAGATCAAGAGTAAAAAACACAATGTGATATTGAGCATCCATGGCGATCTCCCGCTTATCAACATAGACCCGAGACTAATCAGAAATGCATACATGAATTTACTCACCAATTCGATAAAATATACAAAAGAAGGCGGTGAAATAAGTATTATAATCTCAAAAAGAGAGAATGAGCTGGTTTCACAGGTTTCGGATAATGGTTTGGGAATACCCGATAACCAAAGACAAAGAATTTTTGAGAAATTCTTCAGAAGCAGTAATGTTATTAAAGTTGAAACCGACGGCACGGGATTGGGGTTATATTTGGCAAAAGCAATTATTGAATCATCGGGAGGGAAGATATGGTTTGACAGCGTGGAGTACAAAGGAACGACTTTTTGGTTTACACTTCCCTTATCCGGTTCAGTTGCAAAAGAGGGTGAGGTGACAATTGATTCGTAGCATAAAAATATATGAGTAATTTAAATAATCTGATAATGGTAGTTGAAGATGAGTCGTTGCTTTTGGAGGCAATCGGCAAGAAACTTCAGCGGGAAGGTTATGATGTGCTTCTATGTACCAGTGCAGGTCAGGCGGTTGATTATCTTAAAAATATGAAAGAAAATCTGCCTGACGTGATATGGCTCGATTATTATTTGACTGACATGAATGGACTGGAATTTATGGATTTATTGGGAAAAAACGAAAATTGGAAAAGAATACCTGTGATCGTCGTATCAAATTCCGCAAGTGAGCAGAAAGTAGCCGCCCTTATGAAAAAAGGTGTTAAAAAGCATATATTAAAAGCCGATTATAGGTTGGATGAAATCGTAAAGATTATAGAATCTTATTTAAAAAAGGTCCCGGTTAGATAGTTTCTGACACTAAACGGAACCGGGTGAAGTGTTCCCATAAAATCGGAATTACTTCACAGGGGGGAGGTGTGTATATGAACGATAAAATACTAATCGTTGAAGATGAAGAAACTATATTATCTGTTTTGGTAAAAAAATTGACCGAGTGTGGTTTTTCCGTGGACACAGCAAATGACGGGGAGACGGGTTTGGATAAGGCACTGAACAACAATCCTGACCTCATTCTTCTGGATATAGTGATGCCTAAAATGGATGGTTTGACTTTTATAGAAAATTATAATCAAGATAAACAAACCAATAAAGCTCCGATAATAATTCTGTCAAATCTGGACAACGCGGAAAAGATCAAAGAATGCAAAGAAAAAGGAGTTTATGATTATCTGGTAAAGACAAACTGGAGCCTTGATGATGTCGTTTCTAAAGTGAAAACTGCTCTTGGGAATTAATTATCATGAGTTTAAAATTTGAATTGTGCTGTATGTATCAATATGTATTGGTATTTTTTGTTTAGTAGTTAAGGATTATGTATAAAATTCTAGTTGCCGAAGATGACAAATTACTTGCAAACGCATACAAGGTAAAACTTGCTCGCGAAGGTTATGATGTGTTAATTGCGGCTGACGGTAATGAAGTGATTTCAACAATCGATAATTTTGTTCCTGATCTTATTGTACTTGATCTCATTATGCCGAAAACCGACGGTTTTCTGGTTTTGGAGCACTTGAAAAAAAGCGATAAGTGGAAGAATGTTCCGGTTTTGGTATCTTCCAATTTAAGTCAGAGTGAAGATATTGTACGGGCAACCAAACTTGGTGCGGATGATTATATCGTGAAGTCCGATCTTTCAATGAAGGTGTTGGGGGACAAGATAAAAGCGCTTCTTCTTAAAAAGGGTACCCCAAAACCTTAACGGTAAATATATGTTGGAAAATATTTCGCTTCCTGTTAGTATTAGTACATGCGGGTAACTGATGACAAATTGCGTTCCACATTAGCAGAATTGAACATCATAGCGGATAAAGATCTTGCGCTGATTTTAAAAAAATACGAAGATTCGAACATAGGACTTTCAAAGATACTTGTTAATGAAGGAATTATTAACGAAAATGATCTTGCCAAAGTAATAGCGGACATTGTTGCTTTACCGTATATTCAGCTGGACCAGCAAGCGATTGACGTCTCGATATTAAATACTATCCCTGAAATTGTTGCCAAGAAAAATCGGATAGTGGTTTTTGGGAAGGACCGGGAAGGGTTGCATATTGCCACGAGCAATTTGGATAATGAACAAACTGTTTCCTTTATCGAAAAAAAGACGGGTTTCCCTGTAAAACTGTACTTCACTTCGGACAAAGATATCGACGACGCCCTTAACGGGTATACAAAAGATATAAAATCGGCTTACCAAAAGATCTTAAATGAGAACGTTGCGTCTGCATCAAAGAAAACGAAGGATGATCTGTCGATTATAAAAATTGTTGAAGTGACTATCACATATGCCTATAAAAATAAATCTTCGGATATCCATATTGAACCGTATGAAAACAAATCCCTCATCCGTTTCCGGATAGACGGAATACTTCATGATATTGTTGACCTTCCAAAGAGTGTGCATATCCAGGCAGTCACAAGAATAAAGGTATTGGCAAAACTGCGTACTGATGAACACCAGACCCCTCAGGACGGAAAAATTTCATTTAAGTCGGAGGAAGGGAATATTGACATCAGAGTTTCCGTTGTTCCAACAACAGGAGGGGAAAAAGTTGTTATGAGGCTGTTGTCGGAAAGATCACGTCAGTACTCTCTGTCGGATCTGGGTTTGTCAGAGGAAGATAATATTAAACTTGCATCAGCTTATAAAAAACCCCATGGAATGATCTTGTCAACCGGTCCAACAGGTTCAGGTAAAACCACAACTTTGTATGCAATTTTGAAAGTGCTTAATAGACGTGAGGTTAATATTATGACGATCGAAGATCCTGTTGAATACGAGATCGAGGGAATAAGTCAAATACAGGTTAATGAAAAGGCGGGTTTGACTTTTGCCGACGGACTTCGGTCGCTTGTCAGACAAGATCCGGATATAATGCTTGTGGGTGAAATAAGGGACCATGAAACTGCGGGTATTTCAGTTAACGCAGCGATGACCGGACATCTTGTTTTGTCTACACTTCATACAAATGATGCGGGTACTTCTATTCCCAGACTTTTGGATATGGGTATTGAACCGTTTTTAGTCAGTTCCACATTAAATGTTGTCGTCGCTCAGCGTCTTGTGAGAAAAATATGCACAAAATGCAGATATTCTGAAGAATTGTATATGAAAGACAATATCGGCGGACCGCTTTTGTCGGTTGCAAAGTATACAAAAACAGACAAGATAAGAACTTATAAGGGGAAAGGTTGTGATGTCTGTCATCAGACGGGGTACTCCGGCAGAATAGGGATATTTGAAGTGATGGTTATCGATGATGAAATACGGAAGGCGATTGTTGATAAAAAGGACTCCGATATCATCCAGAAAATTGCAGTAAAAAACGGGATGACGACAATTTTTGAAGACGGTATCAATAAAATGATTAAGGGTTTGACGACAATTGATGAGGTCTTAAGGGTCACCAAAGAGTAGGTTATGAACAATACTGCCCATAATAAGCGGATAAGCGTTCCTTTTCAGGAAAGGATCTTGTTTACAAAACACCTTTCAACAATGTATAAAGCGGGAATTCCGCTTCCTGAAATAATTCAAACTTTAATATTACAAACCAAACTGGAAGCCTTTAAAAAAGCGTTGAAGCACGTTTTGGCGGAGATCGAAAACGGTCAGCCTTTATCTAAGGCACTATCACATTACCCCAAAATTTTTGATCAATTTTATGTGTCCCTTATTCAAATATCCGAGGAATCGGGAACACTTGAAGATAATTTGGATTTTTTGGCGGTCCAGATGTCAAAAGATTATTCGCTAAGAAAAAAAGTCAAAGCAGCCCTTCTCTATCCTGGAATTGTACTTTCATCGATGCTTATATTGGGTACCTTTTTGGGTATATTTATCCTGCCGAAATTAGTCGATTTTTTTGAATCTTTTGACATTGAACTGCCGGTAACAACAAAAATATTACTTTTTATCGCTAAAACCATGGAAAGCCATGGAATATTAATAATAATTTTAACGGTAGTTTTTATTACTCTGTTTCGGTTTGTTGTTCAGATCCCGAAGATAAAGTTTTATTGGCATACGGTGTTAATCAAGCTTCCGGTCGTAGGTATTTTGGTATCATATTCTCAGGTAGCGCGATTTGCAAGAAATTTGGGTACTTTGGTAAAAAGCGGGATTCCTATCGTAAAGTCTTTGGAAATTACGTCCCAGACACTCTCGAATTTGAAGTATCAAAAAGACCTGTATGAGATCGCAGGAACACTAAATAAAGGAAAACTGATTGGAGTATCTATGGAAAATAAAAAGTATTGGGAATTTCCGGCAATTGTATCAAAAATGATATCGGTCGGCGAAAAATCGGGAAAACTCGACGAAGTTCTTTTATATTTAAGTGAATTTTATGACGATGAGATTGACGATTTAAGTAAAAACCTGTCAACAATTCTTGAACCGATCCTGCTTGTAATAATGGGATTGGGAGTTGGGTTTGTAGCATTGTCAATTATTACTCCGATATATGAATTAACAGGGTCAATTAGGAAATAGGGAGGATATTAAGATATCGGGATATTACGATATTGAGTAAAACAATTTTAGAAAAACAATAGATTGGGGTTTGATTTGACCTACCCGCAACGCTTCGCATAACGATGCAGTCGGGAATTAGAAATTATTGTCCGCCATGTTTCATGCTAAAAAATATAATACGTCTGAAAACGGATTCTCGTTTATAGAACTGCTATTGGTGGTTGCGATCGTTGCAATCATCGCTGCCTCATCCGCACCCTTTATATCAAGATTTTTAAGACAAAATGAGTTGGAAGTAGCAACAGACAAGACGGTTTCTGTTATCCGCAAAGCTCAATCATATGCAATGTCGGGAAAAGATAATGACATATGGGGATTTTGTTACACTGACGAAAATATCCGGCTTTACAGAAACAACTGCACATCTCCGGTTTACAGTGAAGACTTTGATCTGTCAAAAATTACGGTTTCGGGATTAACGGATATTTCCTTTTCGGGGGATGCGGGGAAACGTGGAGAACCGTCATCTGAAGCGGTAATTATTATCGAAAATGATGCAGGAGCAAACAGCGTATCAATAAACTATGCCGGCGGAATCTCATTGAATCAATAAACAATTTTTCAAGTAAACATGTTTGAAATCCATAATTCATACCCCAAAATACATAGTTCATATAGGGGATTTTCTCTTGTTGAAATAGTACTTGCTATTGCAATATTTATGATATTGGCAGTTGTTGGGGTGACAACGATACTTCAAAGTTTTTCGGTAAGCAAACTAAGTGAAGAACAAATAAAAGCGGATTTTTATGCCCAGGAAGGAATAGAAGCAGTCAGATCAATAAAAAATCGCGGTTGGGGTGGTCTTACCCCGGGTTCTTACGGATTGCGATCCGATTCAGGGAACTGGGTTCTTTCAGGAGTTAGCGATACCAAAGATAAATACACAAGGCAAATCGAAATATCTGAGGTTGAAAGGAATATCAACGGAGATATTATGGAAAGCGGTGGAACGGTTGATGCCGATACTCTAAAAATAACTTCGAATGTCAACTGGAATTTTTCCGGTACTAGGGACGACACGGTTTCCTATTTCACATATATGACAAACTTTCAAAAAACCAAAGAAGGCATTCTTATTTACGGGGATGGGACCAATGTTCCTAAATGGAGAAACTACTCGAACATCTCCAATTCTTTTGATCGCGAAGCCGGTATGGCGGAAACTTTGTCCGGATTAAATTTTGTTGTCAGGACATCGCCTCTTCAAAGAGAAGCTGTTGCCGGTATTGTTAACAGTTTCGGTGAACTTCAGGTATTTTGTTATGGAGAGAACGGGTGGGATTGGCAGTGGACTCAGAGTGTCGGAGGAAACGCGTCTACAAGGAGGTTTGACATATCTTACGAAACCAATTCCGGCGATGTGTTGGTAGTGTTTAATGATAATGATTCAAACCGGCTAGGTTACAGAACAAAATCGGGATCGAACGGGTGCGGAGGCGCAAATTGGAGCAATGCTTTGATATATTCACCCCTTAGGACAAACGGTGTTATTCACTGGATAAAAATGGCTTGGGATAAAAGATCATCCTCGGATCTGATAACTGTAATCTGGGCGGATGCAAATAGCGATCTTTCAACGGCAGTCTGGTCGGGAACAGCTTTTAGCAATGAGCCATCGGCGGTGACAGAGTCTTCTTTGGAAGTTGTTTCAACAGCGCAGGATGTCGATTGTTTTGATATTGAATACGAATCGGTATCGGGTGGTATCATGCTTGTTTGGGCAAATTCAGCGGGAAATAATGGAACCAACGGTGTAAGGTATAGGACTTGTGCCGGCGGGACCGCTTCCTGCACATGGGGTGCGGTGGAAACGCCACCGATGTTTTCCGACGATGCTCACAACCTTGACATATCGGGAAATCCGTTGTCCAATGAAATTGTATTTGCCTCAGTGGGATATGCGGGTTGCGATATGCAGGTGGGGTATTGGAATGGTTCCTCATGGAGTAATTCTGCAAATATTGACACTTCAGTTGTTCGTCCGAATATTGGAACAAGATTGGTTGCTACGGGTTGGTTGAATAACGGTTCGTACACAAGAAGTGTTGTAGTTTATCACGATGCAACAAACAATGCCTGTAATTTTACAAACGGAGATAGGGATGTTGATTGGTATGTCGGAAACAGCGGAAGTTTTTCAAAACAAACGGATTTTTCCCCGTCGCCTGGTACCAAATTTATACGGATCCTATCAATAGCGACCGGTTCATGCTTGTTGTATCCGACAGTGCCAATGATCTCTTTGAAAAGCGTCTTGTGATGACATCCGCCCTGGCGTTTTCCTGGACAAATTCTGATGGGGGAACCGCGCTGGAAACGGATTTGGGATGGTCAACATCAGTTCCATTTGGGTTTGGGTATTGGAGAAATCCATAAATATAATACTAATCAACGAATATGTACAAAAATAGTGAATTGCTAGGAATATTAAGTGTAATTTGCATTATTGGCAATATAACCATTTAACAATTTAACTATTTAATTTGCCCTCATCCTGTTTGCAGGTATTACAGTGGGCAAACAATTTAACGATGAAAATATTGAACGATCAAAAAAATAAACAATCTGGTTTTACCCTCGTCGAGATGATTCTTTATATTGCAATTTGCAGTATATTTTTAACAGGACTCGTGTATTTTACATGGGATGTCGTTTATGGCCGTATCAGGTCTTTTACTCATCAGGAGGTCAATCAAAATATCCGTTTTGCGTCAAAAAGAATTTCCTACGAGATAAAAAATGCGTCTGCAGTAAATTCTATTTCCGCAAATGCAATCTCTCTTGAAATGTCGGATTTGGCTCGCAATCCGACAGAATTTCAACTGGTTAATGGAAGATTGAAAGTCGGATACGGAACATCGGGGAATTGTCCTGTGAACAGCCCATGTTTTTTAACAAGTAATAAAGTTAATGTAACAAATCTTTCGTTTACCGATCTCTCTTCCGGAAATTCAAAAAATATAAAGTTTGTTTTAACCGTAGAAAGTACCGGAGACAGACGGGAGTATAGTATAAGCGAAACCGTGGAAACGGCAGTAGAAGTAAGAAGCAGATAGTTAATAATTTCTAATTACTAATTTCTCTGGTAGAGCCAGACCCTGCTTTGCAGGGTAAACAATGACCAATCATAATTTGCTGAAATGTGGCTTGTTTAGGTCAACAAGTTTAATTAGAGCATTTAGGTTAATTTTGTTAATGTTGATCGTATGAAATATTATAAAGGTTACATAGCTCTCTCAACCGTTCTTATCACTCTCGCTTTGGTCATATTGATCGGTGTTTCAACATCTCTTCTTTCTATTAACGACCTTCTTTCATCGGATTCAGGACAAAAATCTAATACTGCTGTAAATTTGGTTGAGGCGTGTATTGAAGATGCACTTCTTCAATTGAATAATGAGAACTCTATAGATTCATCGATTGTTTTGCCAAACGGAAATTGTTCTGTTACGATTATTTCAAGCACCGGAGGCTTTTGGGATTTTACTGTAAGTACCGACCAAGAAGGATTTTATAAAAGCGTACGGGTTAAAGCGACAGTGGGTGAATACGTTTCGGTCAATAGCTGGCTGGATGTGTAAGAAATAATATTTATGATCAATGTTATTTATATAGCGAAAGGTAAATTGATTGGTGCAAAAGTGGATGAGAGGAGGCTCTCTGTCCGGGAGCCTGTGGAACTTGGTTGGGACGCTAATACTTTTGATATTGCAATGGGTCAGATCGTAGAAAAGATGCAGGCAGGGAAAGTAAGGATTCTTCTGGACGATGCATTTTCTTACCTATTAAGAATTAATGTCCCTGGTAATTTGAGTGAAGATGAAGAAAGAAAATATATATCATCAAGAATTACGGATAAAATACCGGAAGTTCTTCAGGATAAGGATTGGGATTATAAAGAAATTATCTTTAACATATCCCGCGGGAAAGATAAAGATGGGACGCAAAATAAGGAGGTTATTGTATTTTCACCGGTCAAATATCTTATGGATGCAATAACTAAGACGGTTGTTTCTCTTAATCTGACTGTTGAAGCGATTGAACCGGTTGAGATATCACGTACCAGAAACGGAAATCCGCTGATAGGAATAGCTCTTAAAGAGGATATAAAAGGAAACGATAGAGAAGTACTAAATATACTTATCGATAAAAACAGAAAAGAAGAAGATTTTAAAGATGTTCTGTCGCCGGAAAACAAAAACAATCAGCCG
>LBVJ01000009.1 GCA_000993025.1 Candidatus Woesebacteria bacterium GW2011_GWA1_38_8 | reverse complement strand
CACTTCGGAATACGCTTACTGAAAATATTTCCTTATCTAATGTTTTTGTCTAAAGGGTTTTTAGTAGTTATAACTAAACAAAATAAGGAAGATAAATGAAGTTACCAAAAGTATCCATAGTTGTTTTAAGTTTTAACGGTGAAAAATATTTAAAGAGATGTTTGTTGAGTGTAGAAAAGCAAATTTATCCAAAAAACAAATTAGAATTGATTGTTGTTGATAACGGATCGTCTGATAAAAGTGTAAAACTTGCCAAAAAATATACGAATAGGGTGTATGTAATCAAAAATATTGATGGAGGGTACTCAAATAGAGCTTCGGGAATGAGATTGGCCACGGGAGATTTTGTTTACATGATTTTAGAGCAGGATATGGAGCTTCGAAGTAAATATTTTCTCCAAAAGCTTGTAAGGCCATTAATTGAAGATCCTCGAATTGTAGCAAGTTTCACAAGAGAATATCCAAACAATAAACAACCATGGATTAACCGTTTCGTATCCTCAAATCCTTCTCAAAGCGCACCCCTTTTTGAATATCTGACACCTTCTGTATCCTCCACAATTATTGAAAGGAGAGTAAATTACTCAATTTGCAAATATATACCGGGTAAAATACCGACCACTACACACATGCTTTTTCGGGTTAGTACATTGAAAAAGACATCTATATGGAGACAAAAAAGAGACTTTGATCACGATACAATAATAAAATTAGTAAAAGCAAGATATCAAAAATTTGCGTATGTACCGGATGCTGGAATATACCATTATCACGTTAACAGTTTGAAAGAACTGATTGATAAAAGTCTTCGGAATCTGGAAAATCATTATTTTCCGTACAACCACTCTTTGTCATACAGATGGACAGATTTTTCCAGCAAGAGAGAGGTGATAAAACTTGTTGTATGGGTGATTTATGCCAATTTGTTTTTTCCTGCGTTAGTTAGGGGAATAGTACGTTTTTTAAAGTATCATGATTATATTTTACTTGCCGAACCTGTTGTAGTTATTGTTACAACGGATGCTATACTAATTAAATTTTTAACGAATAAAGTTGGTAGAAAGTTGGCGATCCAGGCATTAAAGACTATTATTAAGGGGCGCTAAGAAATATAAATTACGGCGATATAATTTTTCTTGTATCCAAGGTTGTATTTATTACAAAGCTTCTGTCTATATTAAATGAGTATATCTGATCCGCGTTTATATTAAATCCTTCATAGCCATATCGAATTATTTCACTGCTTTGAGGGTTTTGATAAACCTGTTTCAAACTTTCGAAATTATCCACGGCAAAGGGTGCAGTTTTAGCATTAAATCTTAGTTCCGGATGTTTTAAGAGCATATAATAAGGAAAACCGAAACGAATAGTGTTATAAATATATCCATCGTCGGGACCTGTAAAGAGAAATACGGAGACCTTTTCGTTATCTAGTGATGCAACCTCGTCGTTAATTACTCCTGCTACTCTTAAATGGTCATTTTGAAGTCGTCCATTAAGAATATTTTCATGAAAATATTCTTGTAGTGAGTATATGTTTATTATGAGGAATATAACTGTGTAAATGTACAAAAATAGTATTTTAGAACGTTTTTCAAGATATGAAAGGATTAGGGTGGTGCATACTATTAAATATGCCCCGGGTGCTAAGAGGTATCTTGAATCTGAGGGCATAATTCCTTGCGGAAAAACAAGCCATGGTATGAGAATAAAGGTTATGGATAACGTCAGAAAATACAGTCCGGTATACCCTCTATTTTTGTCAGTCTTAAAAATATATAAGAAAAAAAAGAAATACAAACTTGATACCCATATTCCTATCAACGTATCCAACAAAACAACCAAGTTATTATATAAACCAGTCTTATCATACAAAAGCGCTAACCATAGGGTTAAATAGAAAATAGTTGTTGCAATTATGGTAGGTTTTACAAATTTATTATGATTAAGCAGGTATTTTAAGATTACGGTAAAGAAACTGAGAATAGTCAACATAAACAAGGAATAGATGGGGAATGTATTAGGAGCAACAATATCTGGACGGCTTATGTTTTTAAAGAACAAAAAAATAATTTTATTTGGTAATAGAGCAGATCCGATATGCGAGAAGGGAAGAAAGAAATTTGAGAGCTGCAGACTGGTAAGATTTGATGCTAGTTTAAGGTAATTGTTATTGAATTGACTAGCAGTTGAAAGGTTGAAGATTAAAACCGGAGCAATGAGGAAAATGCTATGAATTATTATTCTTGTAATGTTTACCCTCTCATCATAAATCTTTCCGAGTAGTAATAGCATTAAAGGAATAGTAATTATTACGCCATGCATTCTGATTGGAGTAACAAAGAAAACAGTAAACATTAACAACATCGACAACATCAAATGTTTATTAAATATTTTTTTATTACGAAAATTGAATACGAACAAAAACAAATTGAAGACGCCGATTGACAGGTAAGTTGTCATATTAAACACCCAATTTGTTGACTCGACCCCTGTGTACATTACAGAAAAAAGGATGGCCGAAAGATATGCAGCAGAAGTATTGTTTGTTAATTTTTTTATTACCGGAATAAAAGAGATTGAGGCAACAGTTCTTGCAACCATTGATAGTGCATAGTATGGCAATGGATTAAAACCAAATAATTTGGAAATTTCACCCATAATGATGTGTGAAGCGTCATAGTTACCCAAGTATCTGCTCAAATTAAAATACGTGAATCTGTTAGTAAAATGAGCGTAATAATAGTAAAGTGCTCCCCAGTCATCTCCGGTTAAAGAAAAACGGAGGGTATCTTTGAAATTTATAATAATAAGAAGCAAGATTAGGAGAATTATCCAATATTTCTTCATTTACTCTTAATAATAACCCCAATATTTTTAAATACGAAATACTTGGGTGAATGTTTTTTTATGAATTTATTAAAAGCATGATTAAAATCAATGTCATCACTGAGTAATAATCCATTTTTCTTAATGTGCGGCCAAGCTTGGTTGTATTCAAAAGTCATTGTTTTATAAGTGTGTTCGCTATCATGGAAGAAAACATCAACTGTTTTAAGTTGCTGTAAAAGCTTTGGAAGCAATTGATAAGTATCTCCGATTAATAAATGCCATCTTGTTTTTAGATCATCCGGTACAAGGTAGCCCGAATTCCGTCCTGGAGGGAGGCTATCTAAGTGAAGCTCGTGATTACCGTAAGTATACCATTGAAAAGGCAGATCAATGGAATACAACTTACCTTTGTGGTTGTCTTTAAGAGCTCTTAATATATAACCCGAAGACACCCCTGCAGCAACGCCGGTTTCTAAAACTATGGATGGCCTATATTTTCTTATCTGAAAATATAATATTTGTTCTTTATCTGTTAGTAACTTATCCAATTTTGTATAACTATCTTTATATTTTGCGTTAAATTTATTCCCATATTTTTGATATAAATGAGTTACTCTATCCAAATTTTCTTCAAAGTTAAATTGTTCTTTTTCTGTCAGGACATTCCTTTTTGTAAATTTTGGAATATAAACAGCTTTTTTTAGAAAGAATCGGATTATTGCCGGAGTTTCAAAAGGATGATTGAGCCAGTATCTGATTAAACTCCCGATGAGTAGATAAAACCATAACGCTGTTCTTTTTAAATACTTGATAATATTATTTTGTCGCATTTATGTAGATACTTGATTATAATTAATAATTATGAAAAGACCATTGGTTTCTGTTATTGTACCAACTTATAACGAAGAGAAAAATATTCAAAAGTGTCTGATTTCTTTAAAAAATCAAACTTATCGGAATATCGAAGTAATTGTTGTGGATAGTCTGAAATCGAAAGACAAAACATTTAGAATCGCAAAAAAATATTCGCAGGCTTTTAAATTTGGTATAGAGCGCAGTGAACAAAGAAATTATGGAGTGAAAAAATCCCAAGGACAGTATTTATTATTTGTAGATGCAGATATGCGACTTTATAAGAATGTAATTCGCGAATGTGTGGAAAAAATTTACGACGGCTGTTTTTCGGTAATTATTCCGGAAGTGTCGATCGGAAAAGGTTTTTGGGCTAAATGCAAGGTGTTGGAAAAAAGAACATACATGGGGGACGATTTGATTGAGGCACCCCGTTTTTTTATTAAAAAAATATACCTTAAACTAGGGGGTTATAATGACAAAATGGTTTCCGGAGAAGATTGGGATCTGGGAAGGAGATTTAGAAAGGAAGGTAACGTTGGGAGGGTAAAATCACTAATCATACACAATGAGGGGCGTCTAACATTAATTGCCGATCTGAAGAAAAAACTATATTATGCAAAAATGGCAGATTCATATTTGAAAGAGAGTGAAATTGGCACTAAAGATGTTATAAAATTTATTTTTCGTCCGGCGTATATCAGAAATTGGAAAATGTTTCTTTCTGACCCTTTGCATACGCTTGGATTATTCATAATGAAAATTATGGAGATGCTTGTAGGGGGTTTCGGGGCGATAATTTATAAAAAAAGTTTTTGGATGAAATTTAAGCATAATTAAATGTTTTTATGATAATCTTACAGATCCGCAAACTTCTTTCAAAAAACTCATTTTTATTAGTAATAATATCAGGCTATCTGTTTCTATTAACATATCTGGCCGTCAGAAAAAGTTTTAACCTGGCACTAAGTGGAGATGATTGGCTGATGCATTGGATGACTCAAAGCATTTTTTTTGTACGGAAAATAACAAGTATCTGGAACCCTTTCGCGTATTTATGTACTTATTGCCCTCACTGGCCGACCCTCGCATTGATGGAACATTTTTGGGGTTATAATCCACGTTATTATTATTTAATATCTCTTATATTACGCGCAACAGCTTCCATATTTATATTTATTTCATTTAAGTATGTGACAAAAAGCGCCTTTCTTTCTTTAATGGCGGCATCCTTCTTTGCAGTGGGATATACAGGAATTGAAACTACAGATTGGGTCTTTAACTTTATCCATTACGCGGGAGTAAGCTTTGCCATGATTTTTTTAATATTTTATTTTAAAGCCAAAGAGAAGTTAAATTTAAGAAGTGTTTTTATAGCAGCTTTTTTCTTTTTATTAGCTCTTATTATATCTCCACCCAGGATGCATGGCTTATTACCTCTTATTCTGATGATAGAAATAGGTTGGTTGCTGATCGAGGGTAAAAAATATAATTTTAAACATGCAATTTTCAGGGTGGTAATCATGTTTCTTGTTTTCAGGACCTTGTTTGTTGGTTTGGGCGACCTGACATTGTTTTTAAGGAAATACAATATAGATATCGGGGGTGGACACAATGTTTACGGATATGGGGAGCAGGATTGGACCTTAGGTAGGGTTGTTCAGGGTTTTGAATCGGGAAAAAACACTCTTGAGTCTGGAAGAAGTGAGATTCTCTTATATCCGGTTATTACAATTGGAAACTATGTTATGCCGGATAGATTGTGGAAAGCGATTCCTTTTGGGGAAATATCAATTTTAAAGAAAAATCCCTTTACTTTTTACACATATATATTTCCTATTACTGTATTTTTGGGATTTTTGAGTCTTTTGGTGTTTAAAGCCCTAAATTTAAAATTCAAACAGTATAAGTATTTTTATGTATTCTTAATGCTTTTGCTCTTTATAGTCTATCTCTTTAAGAAGAAGAATATCCCGACTTTCCCGAATGATTATGTCGCTTATGCTTTGATTGGAGGTTTTACGATTATTTTGAGCATGTTCCTATTTTTCGTACTGAGAAAAAAGGAGAAGTTGGTAAGTATCGCTCTTCTAATGGGGTTGGGATTAATGATTGCTCCCAGTGTTTTTCCTTTACTTATTGATCCTTTAAATATTCTAAAAGTCTGGGGGAGATATTCTCTTCATCAAAGTGTAGGAGTGTCGGTTTGGTTTGCTGTAATATTTTATTTACTTTGTAAAAATCTTAAAAATAAAAAAAGTTACTTATCTCTTACTTTGGTTATTGTTTCGGCAATTATGTATACATTCATGCAGCTTCGTTTTACTGATAGTTATTTATCTGACGTTTCTGCATATAGAAGCATTGAAATAGATCAGTACTTATGGAGTTGGATTACTCGGGAAGTACCTAATCTAAATAAAAATTCTGTCGCGGTATTCTACCTGGTTTCAGAACAACAGGATTATTTGATAGCTGAATGGACCCTAAGATTTACTTTTGTGGGCAGAGCTGCCCTGCACTATCAGATAACAAATGAAAACATGAATCCCTTTATGATTGTAAATAACTACAAGGAGTTGTTTTCAACGGTTACAGACGGGGACCGGTTGGTGGCACAAGGAAAACCGCGAAACCCACTGGTATCGATAGAAAATGTTCACGCTTTTCATCTGAAAGATCAAAAGCTATTTAATATCACTGATGAGGTACGAAAGCAGTTGTATTCTGACAATAATAAATATTTAGAATCACATCAAGATACAATAAGTAAATAATAAATAATATTTCTATTTTTTTGCAACAACCAGAAACGAGAAACCCTTACCGACGTAGTTTCTAAAGAAGAAGTATTGTAGCCGATAAACCAGTTGCCAAAAGGGATTCAACATAATTATTTTTTTACTTGTTACATTAGATTTCCAAGACGGATCTAATCCGCTTTTTGATGTTCTTGTTTTTTTATTAATGGTCAAATTCGGTTTTTTCATTATTTTCAAATAAATTCTTCTTATTATCCAGAAAATCGGGTAAGTAGTGTCCCATATGCTGCATACCTTAAAACCTGCCAATTCTAATTTGGACCTCATATCTTTTTCAGTATATCTTCGGTAATGCCCATAAAATTCATCATCCCAAGACCACTCATTTGGGTTGCTGGGGGTATGCATTATCAAATAGCCGTTATTGTTTAGTATCCGGTACGCTTTCATTAATGTCTGTTTATCGTTCTTAATGTGTTCGATAACATCCCAAAGGAAAATAGAATTATATTTTCCGGATAATTCGGACATTATTCTTTTTTCGACTTTGATAGACGAAAAGTCTTTAAGATTTATTTTAGCGATTGATATTGCTTTCTTAGAAGAATCTATAGCTTTCCCATAGAATTTATTTTTTGCCAGATGTTTACTTAGTTCTCCGGTTCCACATCCAACCTCCAGAAAAGGTGATTTAATATTGTATTTTGTGATAAGTTTATCCAAAAGAAAGAAAGTGTATTTATTAAAAGGTTTAAAGTTGGCCATCTATTGCAAAAATATATTAACACACTTTGTGATGTGTATGTATAAACATAATGAAATATAGTTTATAGAATGGTAACATTGTTCATATGGACAGGTATCCGCATATTCTGATTTTTGCATTGTCCGCTATGGGTAAAGGTTTATCTGGTGGAGACAGGATATATATTGAATTATCACGACTATGGTCAAAACAATTTTCGGTGACAATTTGTACAACATCCGATGGGGTGAAAATGATTAAAACTCAAAATTTAATCGGAAATTATTTGGAAGTGAATCAGATAGGTAACAAGAATTTACCATCAAACTTTCTTTTAAAATACCTTTACAAAATATACCTTGGAATAAGATTAGGTTTTTCTCTAAATATCAATCATAAATCATCAATCATTAATCATTTACTATATTCTTCAAGCGACTTTTGGATGGATGTGTTTCCAGCGGTGATCTTGAAGATCCGTTACCCGAAACTTAAATGGATTGCGACGTGGTATCAGACGGCACCAAACCCCATAAGGGGATACAGGGAGATGAAGAAACGAGGAACTAAAGAACTTAAAAATCAAAGAAATAATAATTATAATCTTTCTGCATTTTTCTACTGGTTGTCGCAGTTACCGATAAAACCTCTGATCAGTGTGCTTGCCGATTTTGTGATAGTAAATAATGAAGATGAACGGAAACGTTTTCCGGAAATGGAGAAGAAAGGTAAAGTAATCGTTCTTCTCGGAGCTGTCCGCCTTAATGAAATTAAAAAATTCCTATCTGCTAACTACAAGCTACTCTTTACTAAGAAATTCGACGCTGTCTTTCAAGGACGTTTTCATCCGCAGAAGGGAGTGGTGGAATTAATTGACATCTGGAGGAAAGTGGTTGATCGGATTCCCAATGCAAAACTGGCAATGATCGGCGACGGTCCTTTAATGAAAGATGTAAGAATTAAGATTCAAGATTTAAGATTAGAAAAGAATGTTGAACTTTTTGGGTATGTGTTTGACGGACCGGAAAAGTATAAAATATTTGCGCAGAGCAAGATCGTTGTTCACCCTGCATTTTATGATTCGGGGGGAATGGCAAGCGCTGAAGCAATGGCTTTCGGTCTTCCGGCAGTAGGATTTGACCTGAAATCGTATGTCTCGTATTACCCAAAGGGTATGTTGAAAGTTGACAAAGGTAATTTAAACGCTTTTGGCAAAACAGTCATAAGACTTTTGTGCGATGATCAACTTAGGAAAAAATATGGTGAGGAAGCAAAGCTTATGATAATTAAAGATTGGTCTTGGGATAAAAGAGCAAAAGAAGTATTAAATAAGATATCGTAGTATGAATTTAACGTCTGTACCTTTGACATATCACTGGCTAATAAGAAAGTCTATCGGAAGGGGAATAAAAACCGTTCTTGATGTCGGTTGTGGGGATGGTGAGTTTATTTCCTACATAAGTAAGGGGGAAAAATGGAAAATTACCGGCGTTGACCAGCATAAATCCTCAATTCTGGAAGCCGAAAAGAAAGGTGTTTATAAAAAAATATACAAGTCCGATGTTGTTCATCTACCCCATGAAGTTAGAAAATCGAAATATGATCTGGTGTTTTGTTCGCAAGTGCTTGAACATCTTAGTAAGAGGAATGGAAAAGCAGCAATCAAGGAATGGGAAAAACTGTCGAAAAGAAGGATAATAATTACTACACCAGTTAAATTTATTCCATATGATCGAATAGAAAAAGATGAGAAAAGTGAAAATCCCTATAATATCCATCTTTCCGGCTGGGCGCCCGAAGAATTTTTGAAATTGGGTTATTCGGTTAGGGGGCAAGGTTCTAAATTAGTCTATGGAAAAAATGGGTTACTCAGAAAATTTCCCAGATTGTATTGGCCACCCCTTATTCTTCTGTCATATTTAATATCAATTTTAATTTACTACCGTCCTTATCTGGCGACATATTTGATCGCAGTTAAAAATAAATAATTTTAAAAATGTTTACAAATTACAAATTATGGATTGTATCACTGCTTTTTTCATTATCAATTTTCTGTACGTTTACATGGATTCCTCAGGGTAAGTTTTGGGGTGGTGCTGATGTGGGGATACCGATGTTTTATCCGGAAAACCAACTTAGTACTGTAGCATCGGCATGGTGGGAAAAGCATTCCACAGGTACCACTAACTCGATGACCTATACATCAGTACCATTTTATAATATTTTAATTGCTTTGGAGAAAGTTGGCTCTACTCCTGAGATTAATGAAAAATTATTTGTCTTTATAATCCTTTTTGGTGGATCGTGGAGCGTATTTGCCATTGCGGTTCACTTTGGCTTTTCAAAAAAGATAGGATTTCTGGCAGCGCTTTTTTCTATTTTCAACTTCTATACTTTAAGTGTCTGGCATAGAGGGGTTCACAACGGGATGCTAATGCTTCTTTTTATTCCACTATCATTCTTGATAATTTATCGGGGTATTTCAAAGAAGTCATACCTATCATTGCTTACGCTTCATTTAGTTTCTTTCTTTGCTTCGTATATTTATGGCGCTCCCGGGTTCGTTGTTGCCCTGTGGATTTTATGGTTAACTACCTTAATCTTCCAATTTGTAATTGGCAGCGGACCGGAAAAGAGATTTATAGTTTCTTTCACTCTCCTCTTAATATTTTCTTGGTTATTTCTTAATGCGTGGTGGCTCTTTCATTTTATTGAATCAAGCAAATATGTTTTTGAAAGCCTTTCTTTATCGGATCTTCAGAATAGAACAATCGATGTTGTGATAGGACTTAAAAGGCAAACTGAAGTGTCATATGTTTTGCGTGGTATAAGCAGATATAATTTATATGACCAGAAGGATTGGGGCGAAATATATTCCCATCCGGTCTTTGTATTTTTGAGTTGGATTCCAACCATCATACTATTTTCGACTTCTTTATTTAAAAAGAATGTTAAGTCACCCATATGGACATTTAATATGCTTCTCATATTAATCGTAGTCTTTATTTCAAAGGGCATCAATCCACCCTTGGGTTGGTTGGCAAAAATTCTCTATGAAAAATTTTCACTTCTGGCACCGCTTCGCAATCCTTACGAAAAAATAGGTATACTTTTAATTCTGCCCTTTTCTTTTTTATTTGGCTTAGGAATTACTCAAATATTTTATTGGTTTAAGCAAAACATTAAATGGCTTGCGAAGCCTTTTTTGGTAACAGGTATATTTTTGAGTGTGTTTGTTTTGGTGTGGCCTATGTGGTTGGGAAAAACATTTGTTGTTCCCAATTACAACTATCTAATCTCGGTACCGGATTATTATAGCGATGCATCTTTATGGTTAAAGGCAAATAACAATGACATGCGAATCCTTCACCTTCCGCTTGCCCCGGAAGAATCAGTCGATTATGACTGGGGATATACCGGAGGTGTACCATCTCAAGTCTTTTTTAGCGGATCCTCAATTGCATATAAAGTCGGTATACAGTCGGTGGATTTTCAGGTTAATGATTTAATATATTCAATTCATGAAAAAGATACGGAAACGATAATAAAACTGCTGGAATCGTTGAATGTGGGTTGGATTATAATACACAATGAAACTGAATCTGAAAGAAGGGGACATGAGTCACTGGCAGAAGTCAATAAATGGCTGGGGACCAACCCAAATTATTTGCAACATCAGATAGATTTTGGTCCGTTATCTCTTTGGAAAGTTACACGTAGCGAAAGTACACATTTCTATTCCCCAACTGCTCCTTTCTCAATTATACGGGGAAAACCTGAATACTTGAACTCCTATTGGAAAAACCAGATTACTGAAAAACCATCATTTATAATCGCCAACCCTGAAGACTCTTCAACTGAAAGCAAAATTATTAGATCAATTGAAATGGAGTACATTTATCCGGCAAAAGTCGTGAGGTACTCAGATCAGATAAGCGAGAGTTCGGGTACATTGCCATACGTTAGTAAATTGCCAGGATCTCTTTTTTATCCCTTAATTAGATTCAAGGAATTTATTGAAGGATTAAATACGAACGAGCCACCCACTATTAGATGTCTGAATATGGCAAGCAAAAGATTAAGCGAAGCAATATCTTTGAAAAAAATGGGTCTTTTCGAAACTAATTCCAGCTTAGTTGAATATAATAAGTTACTTCAAAAATGCGGTATGCTTGCAACTGAGACAACTCTAAGCGGATGGTCAGTAGATAGATTATTGATTTATGATAATTTCATTGCTCTGAATAACGTTTTTTCTGATGAAAGTGAAGCTGCATTGTTGGAAAACTCCAGAAGTTTGTTGAAACAAATAATGTATGATTTGGGTATAAATCCGTACTTTGATCGTTTGAGTTTGGGCGATGACAGTAAGGCAATTGCATATTCCTATAATTTATCCGAGGACGGTGTTTATTCTCTCGAAATAGATGAGTTTGATCCCGAAGTGTTTAACACCCCGATTTTGGTGAAAATAAACGACCAAGCGTATAACACAGAACCTGTTATTGAAGATAATAAATTGATATTTTCAAATTTATCCTTAAAGGCTGGAAAGAATGAGGTTCATATAAAATATTTTAATAAAAATATTTTTTCCATCGAAAAAGCTAAATTTATAAACGATGTTACGATTATATCAGGTGGTGAGGGCAACAGTTACACAATTGAAGCATCTTCGGTTCAGGATAAATTGGGCAGATTTGAATTTGATTTGTCCAAAGTTAAGGACATATACAGCTATGATATTGTTACGGACTATTTTGTTCAGACAGGTGCTGCTCCGGTGTTGAAAGTAAATCAGGATAGCGATTACGTTGATCCGGAAACGAGAATCGTTTTTAGAAACTTGTGGTTTCTGGAGTTAAATACTTATAATCGTTTTTGGATTAGGAAAGGTTATACGTATGAACCGTCTGTTAATGCAAACAACGCAACTGTCATTTACGAGATTCCTTTATGGAACGATTGTTTGGGTTCATTTTCACAAAAATCGTGCAGAAATAAAGAGTTCCTAAAAATATTTGACCGCTCAAGTAAGGTTTTGATGAAAGATATTGGGATCATTCCAAATTATGAAGGTTTACCCACCCTTCAAAGGATAATTAACGGATCAAATGAAGAGATTGGTGATGTTGAATTTCAATATAACAGAATTAACGGGGAAAATTACAAAATAGACATAACAAATCAAAAACCGCCTTATGTATTAATATTTTCAGAAACCTTTCATCCTTTATGGAAGTTAAATTCTGGAGATGGAAAAGAAATTGAGGCATTACATTTTCAAGCAAATGGCTATGCAAATGCATGGTTTATTGAGAGTGAACTGCCAGATAGAATTTATGTTAAATTCAGTCTTAGTGATTACAGAAGACTTGGGAATATAATTTCTATAATTTCTTTGATTATATTACTTCCGGTGATAATATATTTAAATAGAAAGAAAGTGAAATGACTTCAAAAATGATTAAGGGTCGAGGTGTTAGATTGATGGCAATAGAAATATTTCTATATCTCGCAGTCGTTATTTCATGGTTTTCCGCTAAGAAATTTTTAAAAATGAATATCAACGATGAATACTTGATTGATGTGGTTTTTTTTATAGCCCTTGCGTTACTGATTTTTATGAGATCGGGTCATCCGCGTTTATTCTGGTATGGTTTTTCGGGTTTAGTCTTATCGGCTATTTCCGATACTTCTGGATTTTCCACAATCACGTTTTTTTTGAGTAGCTTCTCGATTTCATTTTTTGCGTTGGGAATACTCAATTCTTTACTTTTTAACAGAAATAACCTTAAAGATTAATGAGAGGCAACGAAAAGGTGGTAATATTTTTCTTAAGTATTGCGTTATTGTTTAAGTTTTGGTTTTTTACAGCATCTCCGAATCTTGGCTCTGACATTAGCTATCGGTTTCTCCCGATTACAAAAGACACTTATCTGCCATTTACCTGGAATAATGTTCAGATTGGTGATGGTATGGGTTTGCCAATAAACACATTGTGGTCATATCCCTCCGAACTTCTTTATGAATCCCTAACAAATGTTGGGATTCCATATTGGTTTCAAATAAAGTATCTAATGCTTCTTCCTGCAATTGCGGTTTCTTTATGGGGGTTTATAAAACTTGCGAAATATTATGAAGCAGACTGGTTGGTATCTTCATTGTTGTATATAATGAACACCTATTTTATTCTTCTTTTGGATGGAGCGCAGATGAATTTAGTTTTAGCCTATTCAGTTTTTCCACTGGCATTTTATTTTTTTATTAATACACACAAAGATTTAAATTATCGTACGATTGTTGCATTTATTATTAGTGTATGGGTTATGGGGTCATTTGACCTGCGGATTGTATGGATTTTGGCTTTTGCAATCATCATTAAATTTCTAGTTGATTTACCTAACATTGACAATAAGAGCTATAGGCTTCAATCATTATTACATTATGGATTAATAGGTATGGCTACCGCTACGGTATTATTTTTACTCAACATGTACTGGATTTTACCTGCGATAATGTCGAAGGGAGTAAGTTTACCAGCCGGTTATGATTCACCTTCAGGAGTTTATAATCTGAGTTTTTCTACGATCACGCATGGACTTTATCTGCAGCAGCCACATTGGTACATTAACAGTTTTGGTAGAATTTCAGAACCACAATTTTACTTTGCAGTAATACCACTTTTTGTTTATATGTCGGTAATGTCACACAAAAGAAAACAGCTCTTATATATTCTAACGCTGTCAGTAATCGGCATCTTTTTGTCTAAAGGTTCTCAGCCGCCATTGGGTGAGGTGTATGTATGGCTATTTAAATATGTACCAGGTTTTAATTTATTTAGAGATCCATCGAAATTCTATATACTTATAGCATTTTCATACTCTATACTTGCCGGATTATCCTCAAAGCTGATTTCGAAAAAAAGTTATTTACCATCACTAATATTTATTATCTATCTTTTAATGTTAATGGGTCCGGTTCTAAAAGGTAAAATGACAGGGACTTTTTCGAACACTCCGAATGAAAAACATTATTGGACTATAGCAGATATTTTTAAAGACCAGAATTATTTTTTTAGATCTTTTTGGATTCCTGTTAAGACACCTTTAGGGTATGTTTCATCTCAGAATCCTTCAACTGACGCCATTTGGATAGCAAAAAAAAGACCGTTTGGGATCGGAACTGTAGGAACGTATGAGCAATTCAATTATCTTCGTGAGGCGCCATTCATGGGAGAACTGTTTGCCATGGCAGGAATTAAATATCTTTACTATCCGTATCCGGACACAAGGCGCGAAACATTAAAGCAGGACAACATCGATTACTATTATAACTTTTTGGATCAGTTGACAAATTTACCATGGATAGAAAAAAGAATTTCGGATCCTCCTATAGCTGTTCTTCAAACTAAGAAAACACAAGATCACATATTTCTTTCGGATAATTCTTTTTATGTGGTCGGATCGGATCGTATTTATTGGGATCTGATGGAAATTCCCGATTTTGATCTGTCTAATAACGCGCTTGTTTTTGCAGAAGAAAAAGCTGGGATGATAAACGACATTGATCCGAATAGCAAAGTGATCTTGTATGAAAAAAGCGATACAGATTTGCTTATGAGTATGGTTAATGAAAACGAATTTTACTTTCCGGCAAAGGATCTGGGTAGGGAGCCTTCGGATAACGTTAGTGGACTTTGGAAAAGGGAAACATCAGACCTGATTTGGTGGAGGGATTTTTTGCAATCAAAGTATGAGATAGATAACTTAGATTTTGACTACAATGGGGGATGGGCTATTGCCGAAGGAGATCAGAAATATGAATTAAGGGATATGGGGTATGGGATGGGGGACAGCCTTTTTGTGAGAGTAATGGAAAGTGGAAGAGGCGGAAGAGTTGAGTTCTGGCAGGGAGAGGAGAAGATTGGGGAGGTTGATACCTTGATGGAAGAACCGGAAAAAGTTGATGTTAAACTGACGGGATACAAAGATATTCCTGACCAGATAACAACGTTTGATAAGGCGGAGTTTGGATGGAAGAGGATAGGAAAATTAGAAGGAGATCCTTCGGCTTCGACGGGTACTTTACAGCACCCGTCTTCGCTCAGGATGACGGATTCTATAACAATTAAAACCTATGGGGAAATTAATGTGATAAATGCGATAGTTACGATTTCGGATGAGGAACTTGAGGAATTGCAGGGGAAAGTAGAGAAGTTGGAAAATGAAGGACGAATTACGAATTTTGACGGAAGTCTTAAGCTTGCTTATGAATTATCCCATACCCCAAATTCCATACCACATATCGCCTACACCCGAGTCAATCCGACGAAATATGAAATTGAAATCACAGGTCTTCAAAAACCTGCGTACCTCATCTTTTCGGAAACATTCGATGAATTGTGGGAATTAAATGGACAACCATCAAAACGGGTTTACTCTCTATTAAACGGATTTTATGTTGATAAAGACGGAAAATATACTCTTTTCTTTACTCCGCAGAAATATGTCTGGCCGGGATTGGTGGTGTCTGCAGTTTCACTTGCCTTTATTATTGGGTTACTGTCTTACCGCAAGCTTAGAAAAAAGATATAATTGTCCTGATGAGGTTAAATCTTGAAAACCCTTTTTTAGTAATCCGTTCTGCAACTTTCAAACAGACCTCATTGACCCTTACCGCAACATTGATAAATGGAATCTTGGGGATGGTTTTTTATATCTTCTTGGCGCGGGAATTGGGTCCTTCCGACTTTGGATTATTTTCTTTATCCATTGTCGTTCTTGCACTCACAGCCGATATAGGAAATTTTGGGGCAAATACAGGCATCGTTAATTTTGTTTCAAAATTTATTAAAAGCGATACACCCCTTGCTTTGAAATATCTTAAGATTGGATTTCTTTACAAGTTATTTATGGGATTGGCAGTAATATTATTCGGATGTTTGCTAAGTCCGTTTTTGGCAGAGGAAGTCTTTAAAAAACCGGAAATGTTTCCACTTTTACGATTGGCTTTTTTGGGTGTTGGTTCAACATGGCTGTTTTCATTTACAACATCGTATTATCAGGCAACCCAAAAATTTAGAAGTTGGGGGATGATACAGATATTTACGAATCTGATAAGACTTTTAGGTGTCGTTTGCGCATTCTACTATTTTCACCTTGACATTTATGTGGCTTTAACTTTTTACATCATTGCACCTTTTATTGGTTTTATAGTCAGTTTTGTCAACATCTCTTTCGAATTTATTAGGGAAAAGTTTAATAAAGCAAATGTTAATACCTTTTTTTCGTTCAATAAATGGGTCGGGATATCCGCAATTGCCGGAGCCACATCTTCAAGGGCTGATACGTTTATTTTGGGGAGACTGGCGACTTCTGCCGGTATAGGAGTTTATTCGGCGGCAGGACAGATTGTTCAGGTTGTTCCGCAATTGATCGGTGCCATCGGGACAGTGGTAGCTCCGAAATTCTCATCGTTTGATAACGACAATAAAATGTTTGGATATTTTAAAAAACTGCAGTTAATGGTGATGGTTATTGCGGGTGTGATGGTCTTGTCGATCCCGATCGTGAAGATTGTTATTAAAGTATTTTTCGGTCCAGAATATGACCGGTCGTTTGGGATATTTGTAATACTTTTTGTCTCGATGCTTGTATTTTTGATTTCAATACCTGTTCACAATGTAATCATTTATTATTACCAATATCCGAAACTTTTTTCGTACCTCTCGGTAATTAATTTACTCGTAGTTATTTTATTGGCATACTTTCTGACTCTGAAGTTCGGCATTTCGGGAACGGCTTATGCGTCATTAGTGGGAAACACGGTGAATTTTCTGGTTCCGATGGTTTGGTTCAAAAAGAAAATAAAATTGAAAGCAACTAGTAGCTAGTGACTAGTGCCTAATCTTATGAAAATTATTGCTCACTCTCTTGTCAAAAACGAAGAAAGGTATATCTGGTACTCGATAATGAGTGTGATAAATTACGTTGATAAAATTCTTGTATGGGATACGGGAAGCACCGATAAGACGCCGGAAATTATAGAACTTATAAAACAAAAATACCCTCAAAAGATCGAATACAAAGAGTGTGGAGATGTAACTCCGGACCAATATACAGTTTTACGCCAGAAAATGCTGAATGAAACAAACTCCGATTGGTTCATGATATTGGATGGGGATGAGGTGTGGTGGGAAGACAGTATAAAAAGGGTAAAGGGTATTATAGAAAAAAACGGGAAGGATTTAGACTCTTTAGTATCAAGGTATTTCAATATAGTCGGTGATATATATCATTATCAGCCTCAGTCAGCAGGAAATTATTTAATAGACGGTAAAAAAGGGCATTTTAACATTAGATTTATTAATAGAAATATTTCCGGTTTATATACCGCAAAACCTCACGGACAGCACGGATATTTTGACGGAAAAGGAATATCTATTCAGGAAAAATATCATAAGAAAAGAATATATATAGATAGTCCATATCTACACTTTACTCATATGGTCCGTTCATCATCTCTGGCAAAAGACAGAGAAGTAATAAAAAGGGACATTAAATATAAGTATGAGTTGGGTAGAAGTTTTGCGAAAGATTTTTATTATCCCGAAGTATTTTTTAATGAAAAACCTGAAATTGTAAATTCGGTTTGGGAAAATATGAATAAGGGATATTATTTTCTTTCGATTTTCCAAACGCCTTTGAAAAAAATTAAACGAAGAATTTTTCCACCTGCCAAAGGATATTAATTTGGTGATGAAGACTCACATTCGTTCTAAAAAAAATCTTATTTACCCTTTTTTATTTCTTATTGCTTTCCTGCCGCGAATTTACAGAATTCAAGAGACGCCGATTTATACAGACGAAATCACATGGATGGTTCGTGCGAAAGAGACATTTTTAGCTATAAGAACTTTAAATAGGACGCATATTATCAATTACTTTAAAAGTGATAATGCTTGGTGGAACAATAAAACCGATACCGAAGCGATAGCCCTTCCTCTTGTTTATATAAGTGGTCCATTTATTGCTTATCTTGGAAATGGCAGCGTTTTAAGTCGGAATGTTATGGCTGAATATACAGCCGGAAGAATTCCTTTAGCCTTTGTTAATTCTTTGACCGTAATAATATTTTTTTTGATGACAAAGAAAAGTTTCGGGAATAGAGTATCGTTTATTTTATCGTATTTTTATGCTCTCGATCCGATTAACCTGGCAAACAGCAGATTGATCATGAATGATGGATTATTGTGTTTTTTTATGTTACTTACGGTCTATGCATTTTTTTACATTGAAAATAAATCAATTTCAATTGTAATTTCTTCGCTGGCACTAGCTTTTGGTTTTTTAACAAAACCCATTGGAATTTTACCTGTGTTTGCCTGGCTTACATATCTGTTAATTACAAATCATAAAAAGGAGACATTCGTAAAGATTATAAAAATATGTTTATTTACATTATTTAGTATTCTCATTTTGTGGCCGGAATCCTGGTTTAATCCGGTAGTGTCAATTTTTGAGTATCTTTTTAGACAAATACGATTAACGCAGACCTCGACAGCGATATATTTTATGGGACAGGCTACAAAAGATGTGCCTGTGTATTATTACGTTGTTCATATGTTTTTAAGAATGCCGATATATATATTGGCAGCTCTTGTGTTTTCAATAATAATGCTAATCCGTCTTTTGGGCATTAAAGGAATTAGAGAAATCTCAAGAAGTCAGTCCGTTGAAGTATCCTTGTTTATATTTGCAATCTTTTTATACCTCATTCTTGCTTTATCTTCCAAAAAATCAGGGATTAGATATCTTTTACCAATATGGCCGTTTATATATTATTTTTCTGCAGTATTTTATAAATATTTTAATATAACTCTTAAAAAGAACTCTTTTTTGAAAGCTATCTTGGTGTTTTCAATAATTATTTGCACTTTCACTGTTTACAAGTACAACCCCAGCTATGACTATTATGTGAATGAGTTTTTTAGAAGGTCAGACATGTCTCAAGAGTATATTTCAGTTGGTTTGTGCTACGGCGCTAAAGAATCTGCAGATTTTATAAAGAAATGTTTTCCGTCAGAAGGTTCAGTTACATATATTGGTTGTGCAAGTACCGTTGTGCCATATTATTATTCCGGCAATCTCTCAAGAGAAGTCAATAAAAATAAAATAATAATTATCGAGGAGTACTATACTCAGATGGGTTATGTATCTGAGGATATTTATAAGATTGTTAATGAGGTGGAGCCGGTTTTTTTGGAAAATAACGGTATAATATTGTCACGATTATATAATATAGGTATGAAAGAGGATAATAAATGTTTATAAACGATTTTCTCAATACTACAGTATTTCTTACTGTTTAAATAAGGAAAACCTGGATTTTCCGGAAGAAAATCAATAATTAACGCATGGAAACAGGTGAATATACATTAAATGCTATGAAGAAAGCGAAGTGGTATAACCGCTGGCTTTTGACATTTGTTGAAAAGTATTTGACCGGTGATATTTTGGAGGTTGGTGCGGGAATAGGAAACTTTTCTAAGATGTTAAAGAAATATGGAAAAGTTACAGTGATAGATATTAACGGAAATTATTTGAAATATTATAGAAGTAGAGGAATAAATTGCGGTTTAGGTGATATTGAAAGAGGTGAATATTTTTTTAAAGACAAGAAATTTGATTCAATAATATGTTTGAACGTGGTCGAGCATATTAAAGATGATGAAGGAGCACTTAAAAATATCCATAAATTACTGAAAAAAAACGGTAATGCTGCCGTTTTGGTCCCTGCGCATAAATTATTGTACAGCAGGTATGACCATCTGCTTGGACATTACAGACGTTATACCATTTCTGATGTAAAAAAGTTGATCGGCAATTCCGGATTGGAAATTGTTGATATCAGGTATGTTAACTGGTGGGGAGCGGTGGGTTGGCTGTTTTTTATGAAAATACTTAAAAAAACAGATTTTCCGGAAAATGAATTAGGAATATTTGATATGTTCGGAAAATTTTTACTTTGGCCGGAAAAATTCATTAAACTGCCGTTTGGATTGTCGGTGCTGGCAGTGGTGAGGAGAAATAAAAGATATTAAGATACTAAGATATTAGGATATTAGGAGAGAGCACAAGGAAAGACGTTAGATACAGACAACAAGCAACAGGTGACAAGTTGACTAAGCGATTAAGTAGAAAGTAGCATGTAGAAAGCAAAATGAAGCAGGCGGAATGTCAGAGTATCGTCATCCTGAACGCAGTGAAGGATCTCACGAGATTCTTCGTCGCTTTACGCTCCTCAGAATGACTATGGCGTGCAATTCATTCCAGGAGTGTGGAGAATTTTCACTCCTAGAATGGTGGCGTACTTTAACCATCAATAATTAATAATTAATAATTTACCCATGAAACTTTCAATAATTATTCCAGTTTACAACGAAGAAGCGACGATTGGTGAACTATTAAGAAGAGTTTACAAAGCCCGCCTTCCCAAAAAGATCGAAAAGGAGATCGTTATTGTTGACGATGCTTCAAAAGATAACTCATATAACATTTGTTTGAACTTTAAACAAAAATTTTCAGGAAAGATCAAAATAAAGCTCATTAAACACAACACAAATCGGGGAAAAGGTTCAGCAGTTGTTGACGGGATCAATCTCGCCTCAGGAGACGTTGTAGTCATTCAGGATGCAGATCTCGAGTATGATCCCAATGATTACATTAAATTAATAGATCCTATCTTGGCCGGAAAAGCGGATGTTGTTTTCGGGTCGCGTTTAAAGAATTACCCCCTGCGTTTATTTGGAAAAAAGAAAACTCCCCTTATCACTCATTACCTGGGAAATAAATTTTTAACCTTAGTAACTGAAGTGTTGTATCAAAGAAAGGTAAGCGATATGGAGACCTGTTATAAAATGTTTAAAAAGGATGTTCTCAAGGGTATAAACATTAAGGCAAAAAAGTTTGATTTTGAGCCGGAATTTACTGCAAAAATACTTAAAAAGGGGTACAGGATTTGCGAGGTTCCGATAAAGGTCAAACCGAGAGGTTATGAGGAAGGCAAAAAAATATCATGGAGGGATGGGTTTACTGCTATTTGGACACTGGTGAAATACCGAATAACAGACTAGGATATTAAGATATTACGATATCAAGATATTAGGAGATCGTAACAGAAAAAATAACAATATAACAAAAGAACCATTATAATAATGATATGAACATCGCTTTCCTATCTTTTTATAGTGGAATGAACAATCGCGGGGTGGAAAGATGGGTGTATGATCTGGCTTCAAGACTGTCGGAAAAACACAGTATAACCGTCTACCAGAACAAACCGCTTAAAATCAACGTGCCATATAGGGTGTTTCCGGCAAACTTAAAATATCAGGAAAAGGATTCACTGCTTTTATTGGAACGTCTATTTCTTGATCACAAAAGCGTTAAAGTCCTGCAATTTACTCTGAAAGTTGCAATAGACCTTCTGAAAAATAATTATGACGTAATTATTCCTACGGACGGGGGTTGGGAACCTGCGATAGTAAGGATAATTACATGGATAAGGGGAAGTAAGATGGTTATTGTCGGTCATGCAGGGATTGGGTGCGATGATGCGAATAACCTGTGGAGTTTCCCCAACAGTTTTGTTGCGCTTTCCTCAACTGCTCAGAAATGGGCAAATAGAGTAAATCCATTTGTAAAAACTGTGTATATTCCGGATGGAGTTGATGCGGGTAAATTTACCCGCAAGGGCAAAAGAATTACCTTACCTTTTAAAAATAATTACCCGATAGCTTTGTGTGTGGGAGCGTTGGAGAAAGGGAAAAGGATCGATCTAATAATCAAAGCGGTATCGAAAATAGAAAAATTGAACTTATTGATTTGCGGAAGGGGAGAACAGGAAAGTGAATTACGTGATATGGGAAATGAATTATTGCAAGATAGATTTTTGATTAGCAACTTTGATTTTGAAGTTATTAGGTAAAAGGTTTGAGCTCAAGCAATATGATTTTGATGAAATACCCGCAATTTACCGCTCGTGTGATCTATTGGTATCTGCGTCGCTACCACAACATTCTTTTGAAATGGTTCTTTTGGAAGCAATGGCAACAGGGCTTCCTGTTGTTGCCAACGACGACCCGATAAGAAAAGAAATTGTTGGAGATGGAGGGCTTTTAGTGGATGTTACCGACATTAGCGCATTTGCCGATATAATTAAGATTACCTTGAAAAAGGATTGGGGAGATGAACCGCGATTACAGTCTGAAAGATTTGATTGGGATGTTGTTGTTATAAAGTATGAGGAGTTGTTCAATAGTTTAATAATATAATAATTTATGATATCCGTATCCATTATTACTTTAAACGAAGAGAAGTATTTGGAAAAATGCCTTCAGTCGGTAAAAGGTATTGCCGATGAGATCGTTGTGGTTGACAGCGGAAGCACCGACAAAACTCTTGATATTGCAAAAAAGTTTAGAGCAAAGGTGTATTACCGAAAATTTGACAATTACGCAAATCAAAAAAACTATGCAGCGAAGAAGTGTACGGGGGATTGGATCCTTTCGTTAGATGGAGATG
>LBVJ01000008.1 GCA_000993025.1 Candidatus Woesebacteria bacterium GW2011_GWA1_38_8 | reverse complement strand
TTCTTCCCGAAATGGAAAGTACATTCGGGGTGGAACAGAAATCTCCCGGGAGACATCATATTTATGATGTCGGAACACATTCTTTAATGGCTTTGAAATACTGTCCATCAAAGGACCCTATCGTACGCTTTGCGACCTTTATTCATGATAGCGGTAAAGCAAAAACCTATAAAAAACTCAAAAGCGGAACTATTACCTTTTATAATCACGAACTGATAAGTACCAACAATGCTTATAATATAGCTAAACGCCTGCGGTTTTCAAAAAAAGATATTGAGAAATTAACAAAATTAGTTCGCTGGCATCAATTTACCGTAGATGAAAGACAGACCGACTCGGCAATCAGAAGATTTATCAGAAACGTTGGGATCGAGAATGTACCCGACATTCTCGATCTTCGCGTCGGAGACAGACTCGGAGGCGGAGCTACAGAAACTTCGTGGAGGTTGGAAGAATTTAAAAAAAGACTTATTGAAGTTCAAAAACAACCCTTTTCGGTAAGAGATCTAAAAATAAGCGGAGACGATATAATGAAGATTTTGGATATTCCTCCGGGGCCTAAGGTTGGAGAGATCCTTAATTTACTATTTGAAAAAGTGGTGGAGAAAGAAGTGGAAAACGATAAGGATGAATTGATAAATGAACTGAAAAAGCATATCAACCGACGTTCTACAGACCTCAACCAAAAAACGAAACAGTAGACTGCAGTCTCTATGCAACTTGCATATATAGGCTACAATTAATCAATGCTTCAAAAAATAATCAATTACTTAATCTTAATTGATAAAAAAGTAACTATTGTTATTCTGAATTTTCTTCAACAGTATGAACTCCAAACGGTAGAAAAAGACCTCGTTTATACCATTCCGATATTTATAAAGGTCGCAATATACTTATTGATATTTCTTCTGCCTCTCCTTGGATTAAAGTTTATCTACCCGTTTATGAAATCCCTTCACTTTATAATAATGTTTGTATTATTTCTCATCACTATGTCAGTTTTCGGAATTTTTATCGGTTTTTTTCAACTTCTATATTCGTAATATTTTTTCTATCCACCAGCTCTACCCGCCTGTACTAAACTTGCCAAAGGGTTCTACTTTCTTACACCACACTCTCCCCATAATCCCAAATTGTTTTCTCTCGCATAATTTTCTGCTTCTAAAAAAAGGTTTTGAAACTTCACATCCGGGGGATAGGTAAACGCTTGTGCAAATCCTTCCTTAACCATAAATTCATTTATAAATATGGAATCCAAGTACACATATCTTAATAACCTTCCATACCTGTCCCTTTCCGATACATCTTTTACAAGTCTGACCGTTTTTCCCATGACCAAGTTCTCGTTTTTCTGCTTGGCTTCCAGATAATAACACTCTCCCCCGCTATCTCTTTCAGGGGAATCTATCCCTATATATCTTACTTTTTCTCCATTTATCAATTCAATTGTGTCACCATCAATTACTCTCAGCACTTTTTCTTCATAAATTTCATTATTTTGTTCAACAGACAAAACTTCAGAAGTTTCCGGAATTACTACACCATCATAAAAACTATTATTATCATTGAACACTTTTTTGAAATTAAGAAAAAGGACGGAAAGAAGAAAAAATACGGAATTTATTATGAGAATGAAGTTTCTCCGATTCATTAAGCTAAATATTCTTCGATTTAAGTTTAAAAGTTTTTATTTTATCGAAGGTAACCAGTAGCGGAACAGCAACAAATGGTGAAGAATAAGTTCCTAAGATCGTTCCAATTAAGAGAGCGGCTGCAAACCATTTTATCGCCTCTCCACCAAATAGTATCAATGCCGTTAACATAAAGATTATCGTAAACGAATTATTTAAAGACCTGACCATCGTCTGAGTTATTGCCAAATCTGCGATCACGGGAATCTCTGAGTGGGTCTTTTTCGTCACTTCTCTGATCCTATCAAAAACGACTATCGTATCATGAACAGAAAATGAAAGAATTGTAAGCATTGCGGTCACAAAAAGAAAATCTATTTCCACATTCCAAAAATGTCCTAACAGTGAAAACGATCCCAGCAAGATAATGCTGTCATGAAACATTGCAAGAACCGCGGAAAGTCCATATCTTAAATTTTTAAATTGATATGCAACCCAAAGAAGAATTACAAAAGCTGAAAGTATTATTGCATATATGGTTTTTTGAACCAATTCCGGACCGATCGAAGGTCCAACTAATTCATATTTTAATTCAATATAATATTCGTCCTCGTTTTTTAATTCCGAATCTATTTGACTCTTTGTTTCCGTCGACAGGGAATTGGTTTTGATTAGGTATTTATAGTCATTGGATAACTCAAATGAGATATTTTCAGCACCCGCCTCCTCAAAAATATCATAAATATTTGTATCATCCATCTCCTTGGAAAATTTGTACTCGATAAGAGCCCCTCCGGTAAAATCAATTCCCAACTTTAATCTCCATAAAAAGAGAGAAGTGATAGAAATCACCAAAAGAACTCCGGACAATATAAAGTAAATTTTTATGTGTTTAAGCCAATTCATTTGCTTTTAATTAGCACCCTCAACAAATTCCTTGAAACAAATATTCCTGTAAAAAGACCTACACCGATCCCAAGAGCCAAAGTTATAGCAAAACCGCGCACAGGACCGGACACATGCAGAAATTTCCAATCCAAAGGATTTGCCAATATAAAAGCGGTTGCCAGTGTTGCAATGTTAGCGTCGCGGATAGAATCCCAAGCTCTTCCAAAAGCCACCTCCAAAGCATCAGCAAACGGTCTGACGAGTATCTCCTCTTTAAATCTTTCAAAAATTAATATATTGGAATCTACAGCCATTCCCACAGACAGCAAAAACCCTGCTATGCCTGGTAGAGTAAGTGTAACGGGAATTATCTTGTAGAGAGCAAGTGTGATTGTTCCAAAAATCAGAAGAGCTATTCCGGCAATAATTCCGAACTTTCCGTAAACGATCATCATAAACAAAAGTACGACCGACAAGCCGATAATACCCGCTTTAACGGATTCAGCAACGGATTCGGAACCTAAAGTCGCCTCAATATTTTTTTGTTCCACCAGATAAACTGGGACGGGAAGCGCACCTGCATTCAGTTGTATTGAAAGATTTTTCGCCTCATCAACGGTGAAATCTCCGGTTATAACAGCAGAGCCGCCGGAAATTTTATCCTGAACGACAGGTGCCGATATAATACCGTTATCCAAAATTATCGGTAGTGGTTTTCCGATATTTTTTTCTGTCAGTTTTTCAAATTTTTCCGCACCTTCATCTGAAAAAACAATGGCTACTACAGGCTTTGAAGTACTTTGATCAAATTCAACTCTTGACTTGACAAGATCTGCCCCTGTCAGGTCGCTTGGAAATAAACTTTGCTCTTCATCTTCTCCGATTTCTGCAAAAACCAACTGTGCCGTTTGACCTATTAGGCCGATTGCCTCATTTGTTTCCTTTATCCCCGGCAGCTCAACAATGATCCGATCCTTATCCTTATAAGATGAAGTGCGGACGGATGGTTCTGATACTCCGAATAAATTTACTCTTCTTTCAATTATATTCTTAACCCCCTCAACTGATTGTTTTTTTTCCTCTTTACTTACTCCCGAAGTATCTGCTTCAAAAACCAAATGGCTTCCACCTGCAAGATCCAAGCCCAATGATAAACTAAGGTCTCTTCTAAATGTGCGTCCGAAAATAGAAATCTCAAGATCCGGCCTTACGAATTTACCATCCAGTTTCAAACCAAATAAGTCAGATCTTAGTGGTAAATCTTTAGGCAGATCAACCATCATGCAAAACACCACTAATAAAATAATTATAGAAATATTCCGTATGAGGTTTTTCGTTCGCATTATGATACTAAAGCTTCTTCATCTCCAATTATCATAACACGGCTGCCAGCTAATATTTCCTGTAAAAAGGGGTCTCTTCTTTTTTTTCTAAACTCAAGTTCTTCTCTGCTCATCACGGTATAGTTTATTTCTTTCCCTCTTTTGGACTCTTCCTTCTTGATTATTGCTGTAAGCTCCGGAAGTGCCGCTTCACCAACAACAAGAATATCTACTGAATCTTCTCTTTTTCTATCTTTTTTTCGAGCAAATTTTCCTGAAAACATAACAATAGACAATCTTCCAATTTTGTTCTTATTTAGAATAATATCATTACCCAAACCGGTAGTTTTACACACTATAGAAAGAAGATCTCCATAGAAATGGTAATCAGTATTGAGGTAATAATAAACCCGATTCCCTCTAGCCTCCTTTTTCAAAAGAGCAGCATTTTCCATTCTCTCCAACTCCCTCCTCACAGCATTGATCTCTTCCTTTATTTCCCGAACAATCCCTCTAACATGGTACATTTCTTTTACGTCGGAAAAGAACAGATCCAATATTTTTACTCTAACTTTTGAGGTAATAATGTCTAAGAGGGTTACCATAAATATTCAATTATCGTTTACAAAAATACTAGTGAGGCAGGCTACTCGCTTGGAAATATTTTACTCAATAATTTATTTTATTTCCAGTAGGAATTGCTTCGATCCAAATTTGTCCTCTAACAAAAGATATTTCTTTACCTTTTTCATCAAAAAACGCCGTTCTTGCGGTTATTCCCTCTTTTTTCCAAGTACCTTCTGTGACGGTGCCATTGTTGAAAAGCAGGAAATCCCCTTTTCCGACTATGTCATAGTTCATATGCAGTTCCTGATCGACAGGGCCTCTTTCTTTAACAAATTGGATGACAATATTTTTTGCGCTTACCTGCCTATTGTCATATTCAAGATCTACAAATTCCCTACCTCCGTTAAAGCGCTTGTATAAATTATTTTCCTCATCGTACTTCCAGGAAACATCATAGTCCCCTTTATTGCTCCAAAAAACGAATGATATATCTTTTATTATTTCCTCTTTCACTGGTTTGTCGTTTGTAAACAACCACTGACGGAAATTTTCATTCCATTTTTTACCATCAGAATCTACATAAGAAAATCCACGATCTTCTGCCTCCTTATACACATCATTTATAAAGGCTGTTGGTTGATGTTCTGTAGCAGCATCCTCGGTATCTGAAAGCCTGTTTGGCAATCTTTTTAGTGCCGGATAACCCAAATTCGATTGTCCATCCATATCGTTTCCATATGTTCCATTTCTCCAACCGATCTTATCTAAAAGTTTGAAAGCATCAACCTCGGAAGCTATTTTTCCCTGCTCTTTAACTCCTCGGTAGCAACTATTACAAATATTATTTGCTCCACCCCAATGTAAAAATATTGGATATGTTCCATACTCAGCTGCCCAATTTATATAATACACACGTGCACTCCGAATTACAGCCAAACGAAAGTCACTAATTGCCGCATCGCAGTAAAAAACACCTAAAAATCTTGTGATACCACCTTCCGCAACAGCTTCGTAAACAACATCCGCTCTAGATATTCCTGACAAGGGTCGCGCATCAAGATGATTTTCTACCATAGCGGTAAGGGGACGTCTTGTTTCCCAAATGTCTCTAACAGGTTCTGAATACATAGCTCCATTAATCGGACACTCTTCAGTTTTGGGTAATCCGGGATCGATCGCAGAACTTTCGTCGGAAACATTTTGTTTTTTTGAGGATCCATCAGGTTCTTTTTTTAGATACGAAAAGGCTGCCCAAGAAACACCTGTTGAAAGTAAATACAATCCAATAAAATTTGCGATCAAAGCAAATGATATTTTTTTCATACAGATTCCATCTTAATCTAAAAAGATGTGTTTTATCAATAGCTAAAGCTAACTCTGCACTGAAGCTTTTTCAAGAACCCTCTTTTCTTCTTTGGACAGTTCCTGTTCACACCTCCCTTTTTCCACATTTTTTACATAAACTCTTGTACGCTCTCTCGTATGAAGCCCTGTAAGCAAGAAACCTGTTAAATGTCCATTAAGTATCGCTATAGAAAAACTGTGATCGCCACCCAATTCAGAAAATGGGTTGAAGCGCGTTAGGGACACTTTTTGAATATGATCCAGATCTGTCTTTTTTATCTCCTCAATAACTTTATTAATATTTTTTACACTTTCGGAATTCTGTTTCTCAACATCCAACAATCGATTCAGAATATTAACCAGATCTGATCTTCCAATATTTCTGGAAAGTCTTCTAAAAAATAACAGTATATATAGAGAGAGCGACAGAGATCCCAAAGTAAAAACTGCAAGTACTGAAAATAATATTGTTAATGTAATATTCATATTATTAATGTTACACAAAAACGTATCGAATTACGATATCTTGTTGAGTTTGATTCAATTTTGTGATAATTAAAATTAATGTCAAAAAAGAGAAGAACTCGGGCTAAAAAGATACGCTCTCAGAACAAATTAATTATTTCTTCTGAACCGATAAAAATTGAACCTGAGACAACAAAAGGTAAGGCTGTCAAGGGCTATTTCAAAACTGATATCACCACGATCAAACATTCTGTAGGTAAAGTACAAAACGCCAATAAATCGGGGGTATTGACCAATTTGAAGCTAATCAGAAAAGATTTATTGGTAAGTATAAGTGTTGCCAGCCTCATACTGTGCCTAGAGATAGTGTTATACTTATTTTGGTACAAATAATTGTTTGTACCTTATAACCAAGGGTTTAATTTATTACATTCTGCCCTTCAGGGAGGAGGTGAAGTTTTAATGTATTGCGTAAAATGTCGTGCCAAAAGAGAAGGTAAAGATATTCAGGAAGTAACTATGAAAAATGGTAAGAAAGCCAAGAAAGGAAAGTGTGAAGTCTGCGGCACAACCATGTTCAGGATCGGAGGTTAATTCGCCAACCGGCGAACCGGTTTTGAATCTATAAACCAAAAGGGCAGTCCCTGTTTAACGGGGTCCCTTTTGTTTGTGAATGAACATATATAAATTTGAGAAAGTATTCTCCATATTTCGTAAAAAATATCAATTGGTCCCACTCGAAGTATTCGGCAACAATCCTTATAAAACCTTGGTTTCTACTCTCCTGTCTTCCCGCACTAAAGATGAAGTTACTTTAGAAGCTTCGACGAGATTATTCAAAGTAGCAAAAGATATAAAGATATTAAGATATCAAGATATTAAGTTAATTGAAAAGTTGATATATCCGGTTGGGTTTTACCATGTAAAGGCAAAACAACTAAAAATGCTTTCAGAAAGGATATTAAAGGAGTTTAAAGGAAAAATACCCGATAATCGCGAGGAATTGATGAAATTGCCGGGAGTCGGGAGAAAAACCGCAAATTTAGTTCTTAACCGCGCTTTTAACATTCCTGCCATTGCCGTTGATACCCATGTTCATAAAATCAGTAATTTACTCGGCTGGGTTAAAACAAAAACCCCGGAGCAAACGGAAAAAGAACTAATAAAAATATTGCCTAAAAAATATTGGCCGGAAATTAACCGTCTTTTTGTCTCCATTGGAAGGCAATACAATTCAAAAAGAAAAATTACAGAATTTCTGCACAATAAAAAACTTATTTAGCATTTACAATTTATATTTACTTTCAGTACGCAGTTATTGCCACAGCGAAGGTGTTTTGAGCGTAGATACATCCCCAGACAAATTCTCCACCATTTAGGAGTTTTTTATGTCCAAGTGTATTATCCCAAAGACTAACCGTTTCGGCAGGAGTAATTCCACCGTAAGCTAAAAACTCTGCAATGGTCGAATATTTTTCAAAGATCCACTTCAGATCCGGACGTCTTTCTGTCATATTGCCAAAACCTTCGTGTCCGTCAAGTTTGCCGAGTTCCAAAAGTTCATTGAGCCTTATCGAGGCAATCGTACACAAATCATCCTTGCTACTTAACGGGTTTACTCCATACTCAATTCTTTTTTTGTTCACCGCTTCCCAAAGTTCTGGTCCGCCCCAAGACACACCCTGAGAGACTTTCTTAACTGTTGGTAAAGATGTAATTGTAGGTTTGGGAATACCTTCCTGAATTTCATAACTTGTAGCATCGGGAAGAGTAAATATTTGGGTTAAGTACTCATCCATACTCTTCTGACCTTCAAGATATCCATTTATATAACCATATCTATATACAGCAAACAAAACCGCGATCGACAGCATTGCCATACCGCTAAAAAGAATTGTTTTTACTATTATCGCAATTACTCCTTCGATAAATTTCCAACGGTTGGAATTTGGCATATCCTATTCTACACCCTCAGAATCCAAAATTATCGTCACTGGACCATCTAATATACAATTTATTTTCATATACTCTCCAAAAACTCCTGTCTGAACGTTTATTCCCTTATTTTTTAATAGTTTTATAAAATACTCATATAACACTTCCGCTTCATTTGGTTCTTTGGCTTTAATAAACGAAGGTCTGTTTCCGCCCGATGTGTCAGCAAATAAAGTAAATTGGGAAACAACCAAAATTGAAGAATTGGTATCGGCAACAGATAGGTTCATCTTACCCTGTGGGTCTGCCATTACCCGTAACTTTATTAATTTTTCCGCCAAAACTTCCGCCTCTCTTTTCGTGTCACTTACCCCTGCTCCAAAAAGAACAAAAAGCCCCTTTCCAATCTCCCCAACGGTTTTTTCGTTAACTATTACACTTGCCCTGTTTACTCTTTGAATAACAATTTTCATTAAACGTATTTTAACAGACTTATTGAATAATGAAGATTGCTAATCTCCATCAGGTGAAGATACGTAAACAAGATCGTACTTGTCCCTAAATGTCCTATAATCATCAAGTGATACCACATTTCCATTAAAAAGTTGACCACAAAGAAGTTTTTTTCTATTTGGGGTTGAGGCGTCTTTCAATCTATGACAGTGGATATTTATGGGAACCAAATTATTTTTGTCCTGATCTTCAGGCGCAATCCTGAATAGTTTCAAGATACATTTTGGTGTGAAATGATCAATATTGTCGGCATAGCCATTGCATTTGGGATGATGTATCGCTGCTTGGCATTTTTCCCCTTCCCCACCCCTCTCAAGCATAATTAATTATAGGTTTATTACATAGCCCTTTTTCAAGTCTTGAAGTGTGTAGGGAAAATGTTTTAGAATGAAGTTTTCTTTCTTTAAGAGAATATTATCCTGTTTGGGTTTGTGTTGCAGTGATCCAGTCCTTCTACAAATTCAGAACGTCATCTTTAGAAACCGTCGTCCTTTGGACGGTATTGTAAAGCTTCCGCCAGATGGGAAGTTGTTATCTCTTTTTCCTTTGCAAGGTCAGCAACCGTTCTTGCGATTTTTATAACCTTAAAATAACTCCTCGCTGTCAGATTCATAGTTGATGTGGCACTGATCATCATTGTTCTGCATTCCGCAGACAACGGGCAAAATTCTTTTACCGCTCTTGTTGTCAATTCACTGTTTGATTTAAACTTAGACTTTTCATATCTTTCAGTTTGTATATCTCTTGCTTTTTGAACCATTTCCTGTATATCTACCGAACTTGTGCTCTTGCCGGCATTCTTACTGTCAATAAGTTTTTGCGTCTCGACGCTCGGAACATCAATGTGCATATCAATACCTATATTAGCAATTACACTTTTTATTACATGTATTTACTAAATCTATACTTTCTGTTCTCGAATTTAGCAAAACTTTTATCTTTCTTTATTATAATTACGGAATTATATTGAAAAGAAATTAAACCTATGTCATCACTGATTTCGGTTGGAATCTGTTTGGGATATTTTATTTCATTATCACTTATAAACTCTTTATTTAAATTATCAATCAAACGTTTAAATATATTCACTACATTATTTTTGTGTTCATAACCACATTTAACTGTATATCCATGATAAATACCTTTCTTCCAGTAGCTCGTTTCAATATCCTCAATAATATAAATTCCACCCTGTTTTAACAAATTGGGAAAAAGAAAGTTAAAAGTCAATATTTGGTGTTCAGGTTTATGAGATCCATCATCGATTATAAAACTGACCTTTTTGCCAATTTCTTTAACTATCTTGCCTAAAAATTTAGAATCCGCTTGACTACCCTTGAAAACTTCACCTTTATCGTATTTATACCCCTCTTTAATGTCTATCCCATAAATTGAAGCTTTGGGGAAGTAATCTTTCCACATCTTTAAAGACTCACCTTTATAGATTCCAATTTCCAACATGGCGAACTTTTTATCTCTTAGATGTTCTAAATAGATTGGATAAAATCGATGATAACCGTGATGTCTAATTTTATCTGTTTTATGGGTTAAGTCGATTTCTCTCAAGCTTTTATTCATAATAAAAATATCAGTCCAAATTATATATTATCTGCAAAACTTACGAAACAATTATTAATAACAACCATACTAGTTTAAATATACGCCCATAGTTTGTGTATTTACTGCGAAATTGGTAAAATCCTACTAGTTTTTTAATGAATATGAATAGTAAAAAATACTATATTAGTCCTGATATCTGGCGTGGAATGGTGCGGGATTACGAAGGACGTTGGGAAAAATATGTTGGAATTAAATCTTCTCATTCCGATTCAACATATTTTTTTGGAAAGCAGGACTGGAAATTTTATTTCGATCACAAGCAAGATCAGGAAGTTGTTAGCTTCGTTAATTCCAACACGAAAGGTAGGGAGTTTCTTGATGAAAACCTTGAAAAGGTAAAAGACTTTAAGTTCTATTTGGAGTATCTTGAATGGTTAAAAGAGTTACATTGTATAATGAAACGTAATGGAGGAACGGAAGATTTGCATTGGACTTATTATGACCCAACGTCTAAGCATACAATTGTCGTCTTTGGAGATGTAATACCTATTGCAAAGAGGTTGGGTGATCCATACCCCTACGATTCTAAAGGTCCCAACTTTAACAATATCCCTGAAGCAGGTTTACCTTGTGACGTCTATGTTTCTTCTAATAAAGTTCGACATTATTATCCTCACCCAATTTATTATCCAGATTATCTGAGGGAAAGCTTAAAATCTCTTAAGAAAATAATCGTTGGTAAAGGTGGTTTATCAGTAATTGCGTATTTTTATCAATTAAGCATTAATTCACATTTATTTGAATTGGGAAATAATAGCTTATTTATGTGCATTGTTAACTATTTATTAAATAAGAAAGGTTGTAAGGGTGTAGAGCACGGGATTCTTGATTTTGTATCCTTCCGATTAAATCCTAATAAATTTGCAAAATATTTTGAAGAGGAGGTTGGTAGAATTCAAAAATGAAAAATAAAAATAACAAATACAGTCTTTATTACGTTGCAAAGATGATAAAAAAGCAATCTAATAACAAAAAGGTAGTTATGATTGGGGGTAGCTTTGACTTAATCCATGTTGGACACGTTCGCATTTTGGAAAAAGCAAAAAAGCATGGCAACATTCTCGTTGTATGTTTAAATAGCGATGCGCACATAAAGACATATAAACCAGCTTTTAGGCCAATTGTATCTGAAATGCAAAGGGCAGAAATTGTAAACAACTTAAAATCTGTTGATTATACTTTCATTACAGAAAGTACAGAAAAAGGTTTATACGATCTGGAAATTTATAATACTCTCAAGCCAGATGTATTGATCTTAATCAAGGAAAAAGATAGATATAAATCTAGAATACTGACCGCTAAAAAATTAATGGGTCAATTTCCAGATTTAAAGGTAATTTTTATTGAACCTATATACACGGATGTAAGTACTACAAAAATTATTGAAAAAATATTAGCTAGTCAAAATACAAATTAAGTATGATTTTACCCGTTTTTTTATATGGCAAAAGAACTACCTCAAGTAATATCACAAAAAGAAGGAAGAATTGACTTAACTGAAAGCGAAGGTAGTCTTTTTATAAAAAAGAGAACTAGAAAACTTGAAGCCATACAATTGGCTATGTTGCAATATTTCTTTAAAGATGATTTTGGAAATCAAATAGAATGGCATGGAAGCAAATATTCTATCGGTGTTCCTAGATTTGCATCGTGGGATGAACAGAATAGAACCTTACAAATGGAATATTGCTCAGGTAATAACTTGGAAACTGAACTAAAAATTGCTAGGGGAACCGAAAGAATCCAGTTTGTTGATTTTTCAGTAGAAATATTTGAGTGGATGAGAAATAGAGGTTTTTTATGGCGTGACGCTGCGCCTCGAAACACTCTAATCGATACAAGCAGTAAACGAGTCATTCTGGTAGATTTTGAACGACCTTTGGTATTAAATCCTGAGGGCTTTGAAAGAGAAGATTTTAATCTCTTAGTTAGGGGGAATATCCACGAGGAGTTTAGTGGATTTCTATTTCAGGAGGAGCAAGAAAGAGTATTTCCAAACATATGGGAAGGTAATGAGAACACATATATTGATAAACAATCAATATTAAGTGGACGCCAACTTTTACTTTTAACTTATTTATATGGAGAACAAGGAAAAAAAGTAAAAGCAACCGATTTAGCTCATGCTCAAAAAATGATGTCTGATACAGTTACGCCTTTTAATGTAGATGGTGAACCTTTTTTCCCATTAATTTATTTAGAAAAGGCTCCAACGGCAAAAGATTATATCGATAAAGTTATAGAGTTACAAAACTCGCCAAGAGAAGTATGGAAGGAAATTTTAAAAGTTTAAATAAATCAGTTTATATACCTTTTGATAGCGTCAAGAATTATTATCTTTACTCTACAGCGGAAGGTGGGGTTAGGTATTTGCAATATGTTAATGGTGCAGGATCCTATACTTTAGAAATTAAACCTAATGGTTATAAACCTAAAACAGGCTTGCTATTAGCAAAAAGTATTGAGAACAAAATAAGAGGTAAAAAAGTTTTAGATCTGTGCACAGGTGAAACAGGAGTAATTGCAATACATTCGGCAAGTTATGGGGCGAAAGAAGTTGTTGGAGTCGATGTCGATAAAGAAACAGTAGATTGGGCTAACTATAACGCTGATCTTAATAACTTACGAAACATCAGTTTTAAAACAGGTAATTTATTCGAGAATGTGACAGGTAGATTCGAAGTTATTATTGCAAATCCTCCACAAATGCCAATGGTTGACGAATCTCTACATGATTCTGGTGGTATATATGGCAGGGAAATAATTGAAAAAATCATAGTTAATGCTCCAAAATATTTACTTCCCAATGGCGAGGTTTATATGTTGTTGTTTGATTTTTTAGCTGTTGATAAATGTTACAACCAGCTTCCATCAATTAAACAAATATTTGAAAAATATGGGTTTTCTATGCAAATTATTAAAAGAGTAAAAAGATTAGTTCGAAAGGGTGGGGAGACTGAAAAATCGTTAAAATATATAATGGAAAAATATCCATCATATTCTTTCGAAAGTGATGGTGAGGAATATTACCACGAAGTTTTTATTGTAAGGGCAGTATTAGGAAACTGATAGATCTTGCGATCGTACAATTTCAGTAGGATATTTAGTACCTTCAAGATATTTTTTGATTAGTTGATAACTCACATCTAAAACAAAATCTGAATCCTTTAGCTTTTTAAGTTCTTCTTTAGTAAACCATTTAACTTCAGCAATATCCTCTCCTCCTGTTTGTTTTTCTGAATCAGTCACTTTGGGAGTACCTTCTGAAATTTCAGCAATGTAACAAAAGTACACCGTATATTTGTTTTCTCCATAGAACTTAACGTGTACACCCAGTGAATCTTTTAAATTAACTTTAACGTTTGCTTCCTCTTCTGCCTCTCTGATTGCTGCCTTGATAATTTCTTCATTTTCCACAGTTCCTTTAACAATATTCCACTTATAATCATTATTTTGCCCCGATTTCTCTTTGATAAGTAGTACTTTGTCGTTATCCTTTATCAGTAAACACACTTTAAGGTTGACTACTGTCATAGAAGTAATTAAATACCAAAAAATATCAATCTTCAAGAGCAATTCTCTCTAAAGATTCTAGTGCAATTTTAGCCCTGTCTAGCTCGTTATAGCTTATATCTCGCTCAAAAAATATTAAATCCCTGACAACCTCGTAAAATTTTACTATCTCTTTGTAGTTTGATCTTAGCGGATTATATCGGGAGTATGTTTCGTAAAATGAGTCGCGTATTTCTGGATGCTCTTTAAAAAGTCTTGTTTCTAAATAAGCAAATTCAAAAAGATAGTCGCCGCTCATAGCTGCCTCAAAATCAAAAACACCGTTAATTCTATTAAGATAAAGATCCCAGTGAATATTTTGAGGTTGCAAATCTCTATGTATTAATCTATAAGACCGAGGTTCTTCGATTAGTTTCATTTTTGTATGAACGTATTTTTCTAAGGCTATAATATTTTTATACCCATGACTATCCAATGCTGTAAGGCCAAGATTGCAAGCTTCTTGTATCAACGATTTCCAATTTTTTGATATCGGGCTTTTTGCTAGCGAAAACTGAGGGTACATATACTCTATTTGATGTATTTGGTTTGCAATATTTGCTAACTCTGTCCCTATAATTTTTTTATTCTTAATTTTTTTAATAGCATCCACCAAGTTTATGCCCTTTACGTAAGAGTAGACTACAAATGGATATTGAAAATCATTACGGCTAAAGTCAGTGTGAAGAACCTGGGGTAAAGGTAATTTTGTTTTTTTACTCAGTTGTTTAATTAAGTTTGCCTCCATTGAAATTCTATCGAACCGGCTTTCTCTCACACTAACTTTTACTACTATATTTGAATTGTCATCAAAAGTTAATATTAATGTTTTGTTCGAAGATGAATAGGGTAACGGATATAATTCTTTTGCTTTTTTCCCGTCGAATATGTTTGATAAAAGCGAAACTAATTGTTGCTCATCAAATGACACTTGTGAGGGTAAGGAGTTCTTAGAACCTACTATTAACATTCTAGCAGGTATTTTAGCTCACTTTAAATTAAATCTCATCCTCATCTTTCGGTCTATACTGAAGGGCCTCGGCTATATGATTAGTCATTATATCCTTTTCTCCAGCCAAATCTGCAATAGTTCGTGCAACCTTAATAACTTTATGATATGAACGGGCTGTTAAGTTCATAGTAGCGACTGCACTTCGAAGAATGGCATAACATTCCGGTGATAACCGGCAAAATTCTTTAACTGCTTTCGAACTCATTTCGCTGTTTGATTTATATTTTGTCCCCTTAAAGCGTTTGATTTGAATATTCCTAGCCTCCTGTACTCTCTTTTGAATAACCTTCGAGCTTTCAGAGGTTACATTGTTTTTTACCAGCTTCTCAGTTTCCAACAAACGCAATGATATGTGAATATCAATACGGTCAAGGATCGGTCCCGATACTCTTTTTTGATAGCGGGATATTATACCCGGCATACATTTACAGGGTTTTTTAAGATCGCCGAAATATCCGCAAGGACAAGGATTGCTCGCCGCCACCAATAGGAATTGTGCAGGATAGGTCACTGTACCTTTAGCGCGTGATATCGTGATTACCGCGTCTTCCATTGGCTGACGTAAGCTTTCTAAGACATGGCGGGGAAACTCGGGAAATTCATCCAAAAAAAGAACTCCGCGATGGGCTAAGGAAACTTCCCCGGGTGAAGGATTTGTTCCGCCGCCAATTAAACCAATTCTTGAAGTTGTATGATGAGGACTCCTGAAAGGACGGGATGTGATGATTGATTGACCTATCGGAAGATTTCCCGTTATTGAATATATTTTTGTGACTTCCAACGCTTCATCTTCGGTTAACCTTGGTAAAATTCCGGGAAGAGCCCTTGCCAACATCGTTTTTCCCGACCCGGGTGAACCTTTCATAAAGATGTTATGTGATCCTGCAGCCGCGATCTCCATCGCTCTTTTTGCACCCTCCTGCCCAACAATCTCCGAAAAATCAAACTCCGCTTCTGCAGTCTTTAGAAGTGTTGAAAGACCAACAGGTTTTGCGGACGGAACCTTTACCGTTCCGGCAGTAAACCTAACCAATTCTAAAAGCGACTCAATTGGATATACTTTTACCCCTGTTACGACCGATGCTTCATTAATATTAACTTTTGGAATAAAAACACCACGAAAATTCTTCTCTTTCGCAAGATAAACCATTGGAAGTATCCCGTTCGTGTGTCGTAGTCCCCCATCAAGTGAAAGTTCACCAAAAAACAATAATCTTTCCACTTTCGGTGCGATCTGTCCCGATGCAATGAGTATCCCCAAAGCGATTGGAAGATCATATGCAGGGCCCATTTTCGGAAGATCGGCGGGGGCAAGATTTACGGTAATTCTTGTCGTCGGAAAATCGGCACCGGAGTTTTTAATGGCAGAGCGGACCCTTTCCTTACTTTCCTCAACCGCCTTGTCGGGAAGCCCGACGATGGTAAATGCGGGAAGTCCGTCTTGGATATCGACTTCAACGTCAATAAGCGTTGCATTGAGTCCTACCGTAGCTCCGGAAGTAATCTTGGCAAGCATTAATTTAGTATATATTAGGTAGAATATTGAATATAGGGAGGAAAAATGTTTATATTCGGGACTCCAGTCCCCAACAATCCATATACCTTGAGTAACTAAAAACAAAACTGTTTACTTCACTACTTTAAACACCGGTTTGGCGGTAGGATCCAGACTTCCTTCCACCGGAGGATTAAGTTTTAGGTAATCAACAATGCCTGAAAAATCAGTGTCCTGTATTTTACCGTCATTGTTTCTTCCAATATTGTCCTGAAAATGAATTAACTCCTCTGCGTCGATTCTGATTTCAACTCCTGTCAAATTTTTTCACCTCCTTTCAAAAAAAAGAGCCTCGCGGCTCTAATGTTATTTATCAAAAAAAATCCCGAGTATCTCATGTTCTCCCGGGACTGAATTATGATATTTTCATCAACTATTTGTCAAGATGATGAAACACTAAAAATATTTTTTGATCCCTTCAAACATTTTTTTCATTTTTGAATTTGCTTTCTGTGACGCACATTTTCTGTCTTTGACTTAACGGTTATATAAGTAATAAAAAATGAATTTTATGAAAAGATCGGGTAACTTTGCATCAAGCAAAAAAATTAAGGGTCAGTCTCCTGACCAACCCTCAATTTTTTAAATTGTTATTTAAGATACCTTTGAATATTTCACATAGGGAAATAGTACAACCGAAATTAAATATATTCTGTAATATTAGTTACAAGATCAGAAAGAAAGATTCAGAAGACTGCCATCATCGTTTTCAGAAGCTTTTAGCGAGAGCTGATCGGAGTTCAAAATGGTAAGGTACTTTCCTTTTGTCGAAATTATCCCTTCTTTTTTTAACATCCCTAACAGGATACTTACAGTCTCTCTTGTAACACCCGCCAAATCTGCAATGTCCTGATGAGTAAGCGGTAGATTTATGATCATTTGCCCCCTCACCTCTTTTCCGAATCTTCTAAATAACATTAATAGTGCCGATGTTATTTTTTGCGTAGCGCTTCCGTTTGCCAAAAAACGGCTTCTTATAACATACCCTTCGATTGCTTGAGCGAATCTTTCCAGATAATATGACGATAGAGTGGCATTTTTATAAATGAGTTTTTTGACTTTTTCCTTCGGAGCTTTATATAAAGTTGTGTCCGTAAAAGCTTCAAAATCATACAGGTTTTCTTTTCCTGATAGGTATCCGCTTAAGGGAAATATTGCACGGGGTTTAAGTAAATTTACTGTCAGCTCGACTCCTTTTTCGTCCGTATAAAAAGATCTTACAACACCGTCCTTAACAATATATAATGTTTCATATCCGGCATATGAACGCAGTATTTTCTCCTTTTTCGAATACGATACCACAGTTGAAGCGGCATAAAGACCGGCAAGATGGTCCTCTTCTTGAAACATCAAATAATATGGTAACATTAATTATAAATTAATACCATAATTATATATACCATGGATGTAATGAATAACTACAAGATCAATAGATTTATAAGAAAATATGTTCCGCATATTGTTGCTGCGATCATAGCACTTATTATCTCTTTTTTTGATAAACCACTGGCAGGAATACTTTTTGTAATGTATCTTGCCGTCACGATCATCTTCACACTCAATTGGTAGGGGGAAATGATTCTAAGATATAAGGATATCGGGTTACTATGCGACTCATCCGTCAGGCAATAGGCAACAAATAAGAAGCGTCGCATATCAAGTGTGGACATTCAAACCCTCATACCTCTAAAGTATTTTGCTGCTTATTGTTTACTGTTTTTTTGTTTTCGGAGGAATGCTTTTTAGATGATAAATCCCACTATGGCGATTAAGACCGTAAAAAAAGCCGCCAAGGAAAAAAACATTACCAGATAAAAAGCTCCCTCACCTCCTATGCTATACATATATAAAATGCTAGGCAGACGAATAAAAATAATGAATCAAAAAGTATGAAGAGCTGTAGTTTATGTTACAGATTTATATTTTACAAGTAGTAAAATGGATATTGATGTATATATTACCGAAGCTGGATTATCCATACGACGCCTTAGAACCTTATATCGATAAGGAAACGATGTTAATTCATCACACAAAACATCATAAAACATATCTGGACAACCTTAATGACACACTTTCCCAATATCCGGATTTCCAGATGACTGACGCTGAGTCACTTCTTAAAAATTCCACTACTCTTCCGGAAAATATTAAATTGAAAGTGATCAATAACGGCGGGGGTTATGTAAATCACAACCTTTACTGGAAAACACTTAGCCCAAACAGTTCTAATCCTGTCGGAATGTTATTAAAAACACTCGAGTCTACATACGGCAGTATCGATATTTTTAAAGAAAAATTTTCGAATGCCGCTTTAACACTTTTTGGCAGCGGTTGGGGATGGCTTGTTATCAATTCCAATAAATTGGAGATTATAAGCACATCAAACCAAAATAATCCAATCTCTGAAGGGAAAACCCCCATCTTGGGAATTGATGTTTGGGAACACGCATACTACCTCAAATACCAAAATAAAAGGGTAGATTATATCAACGCTTGGTGGAATATTGTCGATTGGAAATATGTCGCTTCATTGTTCGAAAAGCATATGTTATAGGAATATATTCACCCCATAAGGTATAATACACCTATGAGCGCAGATAGAAGTGTCGGAAGAAAGCAGTTTTTGCAAGCCGCATTCATTGGTAGTTTGTCGTTAACTGTAGTCTCGTGTATCAAAGACCCAAATAAAACTACGGAAGCCGTAGAAAATTTTTCCCGATGGCTGGATGCCACAGCAGATGCTTTAGCAGAAAAACATAGACAATTGCAAGCTACCCAAGCTGCCTTAACAACTCGTCAGATCCCCAATACTTTTACACCATCGCCAAGTGAAGAAATTGGAACAAGATCTATTTCAGTCTCTGATCAGGAAAATCTGCAAAAGATCCGATCAGTGGAAGGTGGAGAAAAAATTGAACTTGAAAAAGCGTTAATATCATATGTTATTAAAATCCCCCGACCCGGTACGGATGCCGTTTATGGTGTTTACGCCATCGAATCAGACGGTAAGCAAAAAGGGGTTGGAATAATTGAGAACTTTGACTGCGGATTTGAAATGCTTGAAGATAAAAATTTGCTCGGACGACCGGTTGGTTCAGATACATCTCCGGCAATAAGCGGCTTATGGAAACCAAGTGTCCATTTTGAAAAGATCGGAGGAGAAATTTTTCTCGAATGGTCGGCAGGAACAATACCCGTAATCACCGGAACATCCTATCAATTGGACAAAAATCAGCAAACGCAGACATGTCCAAAAGACTCTATTTTTTCAGAAGCCGGTGAATGGCCGAAAAATCTAGCCCGTGCAACGGGTGAAATAATCGGAAGTATTTTAGAAGGTCTCCAAGAGGGGTATTTTGATAACTGATCCAAAATTTCTATTACATTTTCCTTCATTCTTTGAATTTTTTACATTAAATTTTAAATCACCAAAGGAAAAGCTATGGTCCCGCACAAGTACGTGTTAAAATGAAAAGAACATTCTTAAGTCCAGTAATTAATGACCGTTCCAAATCAAAACACTTCAAATGAACAATTATGAATATTAAAGGAAATATATATATAAGTAACTTAGAATCTAAAATTTCTGATAAGAATTCTTCCCCGGATACCAAACATAAAGAAATTGTCAATGAAACCACATCCGAGAAATCTGTTGACCATGGCGGAACATTGAATCCCAATATACAAATTCTGGCTGACACCTATGCCCAAGAACTTATTCGTTCAAAAAAAGATTATACACCGATCCATGTAGATGAGATGACATCCCGTCTGGCAAAATTCTACGAAAAAATCAGAAAAGTTATTGACTGGAAAGACGACAATGCAATAAGACGGGGGTCAATTGAAAGAATATTAAAAAGGGTCCTTTTTCCAAAATTGGCCGGATTTTTAATCAAGAACTACGACCCCGAAACGCTTGCCGAAACCATCACTATAGAGCTTATCCGCGGCGGTCATTTGCCTAACCATACAATACCAAGAGAACGGCTCGGCGGTGTCTCTGAAGCTTTATATAAATATTTGTATTTTTTTGAACACGTTTCAAATGACAGATCCTTCAAAGTTAAGGAAAAAACAAACCTTGCAACATTTATATTGGAAATTGCAGCCTGTGAAATTGAGGAAATATTGACAAACCCGGTAAAAGAACAGGAGATCACCAAGGCAATGACAAATATCCTAAACGATCGCATATCGGTCATCCCCTCTGATTCCTTAAACTCTGATGAAAAGTTGAAAATAATAAGGATCTCGGCTCAGAGGACTCTTTACGATCTTGATGACAATTTCATTATCTATCAATTATTGAAGGAAGAGTATCCCGATTGGCATAACCCTAGCCCTGACAGGATCGGAGAAATGTCAAATAAAATACCTGATTGGTGGAAAAATGCTTATAAAAAAATTAATACCCGGATCAATGGAAAATTTGACTCTGTATCCGAAGGAGTGGATACGGTATTTATGCTTTTAGATGATGTATTGGAAGAACTGAAGGATAAACCCAACAAGATAAGATCGACTTTGGAAAATAAAGAAAAGCTTACGGATCTAATTACCAAATCTTATAATAAACGCTATAAAACTCTGAAAATAAGACTACTGCACCTCGCCTTTTTTTCAACATTATCAGTATTTTTATCTAACTGGGTGACTTTTTATATTATCGAGGTACCTCTGGCACACCTTTTTTATGAAGGTTTTAATTTATCTGCCGCGATCATTGATTTTTTGATACCAACTTTAGTTATGTTCTTTCTTGTTATCATAATTAAACCTCCCAAGAAAGAAAATCTGAAAAAAATCATTTCTACAACTCTAAGTTTTGTGTATAAAGATGGCGGACAGGAACATTATCAGATCCGAATTGCAGGAAAGAGATTTAGACTTTTTAATGTATTTATGACTTTATTGTTTATACTTTCGGCCTGGTTGGTCTTCACAAGTATCGCCTTTGTATTCTATGTTGCAAAATTACCGATCACTTCCGTTATTTTTGACACTTTTACGATCGCTCTTACAGTCTTTGCAGCAGTAGTAATCAGAAATCAATCGAAAGAATTAAGCGTTGACGAAGACCGAAATTTTTCCGATTTTGTTCTTGATATTTTAACATTGCCGATCGCAAAAGTGGGTTCGGTTCTGGCCAAAAAATGGAGAGAGTATAATATTGTGGCAATATTTTTTAATTTTGTGATTGAAACACCTTTTGTTGCCGTACTGGATTTCATTCAGGGGTGGAGCGAATATTTGAAGGAGAGAAGATCGGAAATGCACTGACGGATAGTTGTTGGATCGTTTTGAACTTTGTGTTTTGAATTTTGAGTTATAAACCCCATACACTAGACTGCACATACTTTCCCACTAGTGCCTGGCTACTAATGCCTAGCGACCTTCCCGGTTTATTGTTACCTGCAAACCCTGTATATTTAATATATGACTGCCCAAGATTCACCCGTTGCTTTTTTTTGTGCCGAATTCGGAATTGACAGTGATCTTCCTACATATTCCGGAGGTCTTGGCGTTTTGGCTTCGGACATCATTAGTGAGGCGGCTGATCAGGAATTTCCCATGGTGGGGGTCGGAATTCTTTACAAAGGTAAAGAATTTGTGCAACATATTACCGGAGAAGGAAAAGAAGAACAAAGAGATTCACAATTTGACCATGACACTTCGTTCTTAAGACAAACCACCACTAACGGAAAGCCTGTGATAATTACACTTCTCATTGCAAACGAGGAGGTTAAAATAAAATCGTATCATATTCGTCTTGGAGACAAAACTACCTTATATTTCTTATCTACCGATGTAGACGGTAATCCTCCGGAATGGATCTCTGATATGGATACTTTGTATCGGGGAGACATAAACTCCCAAATCAGGCAACAAATATTACTTGGCATTGGTGGAATGAAGCTTTTGGAAAGTCTTAATATAAATCCACAAATATTTCATATAAATGAAGGAAGGCCCGGATTTTTGATTTGGGAACTTGCAAAGAATATCTCTGAAAAGGAGGGTCTTACTTTTGAAGAAGCTTGGAAAAAAGCAAAAACTATGATCGTTTATACAAACCATACTCTCGTTAGAGCCGGCAATCTTGAATACCCTATCGAACAGATAAGAAATTGGGCAAAATATTTTGCCGAAGATG
>LBVJ01000007.1 GCA_000993025.1 Candidatus Woesebacteria bacterium GW2011_GWA1_38_8 | reverse complement strand
CCTACGTTTGTACGCATCAAACATACCACTTTTTTCAATATTTATATTTTTGTTTTTCCATAACTTCCAGGGAAAAAACTCATACCTTGGCGCAGCGTAGGCAGAACCAGCCAAGCTTGGTTTAAAGCCATTTAGATCATTTGAGTTAAAGTGCGTTATGCCTCCAATTATTGCTCCTATATTACCACTGCTAAATATATCCTTGGGCGCGATATAAATAGCCCTCATACCAACGTCATATCCTTTTTTTGAAATACTTCTTTCTAGTGCCGCCACTATTTCAACCTCGCCTTTTGTGGGAAGTCTGCCGTTTTCTTTTTTATCTTTATCTTCCGCTTCTTTCTTTTCGGGTTTTGTTTTTTCAAATATTTTCTTTATCTCTTCTGACGCTGCTTTTGACCAACGAAGATTTGTCCGAAGAATCTCAGAAAATGTTATTGTTGGGAGATAAGATATCGGGAATTTTTGAACAAGCATCAATTTCTCCAAGACCTTACTCTTTAAGTATTTTAATGTTTACAACAGTTTGGGCAGGTTATTGGCAGGAAAAGGATGTTAATGGTTTGAAACTGGAACTGAGAAAACTCACGAATCTATTTATGTCAAATGAGCAATTTAGGAAAGAATCTGAGAATGTGATTTTGAATTCACCGTCATTTAATCATCTCGTTGATAGTATGAAATCATCGCAGTCGAATATAATTCAGCTATTGGCGGAGATTAAATAACCGCTTGGACCAAGATTAAACTAATTGCTCTAATTGCCTGATTGATCTGATTAATGTCCAAGCACCAATAATGAATTTGATTGGGATTTATTTAGTAATTAGAGTACTTAGAAATTAGAGATTTATATAGGTATGTCAACTTTAATCGACATAAAAGAAAATATTAAAAACCTTCAGGCTTTGGGTGATCTTATCAATGCCTACGAAGAGATTGCCTCTATCAGGATGAAAAAGATCCGCGATACGGTGCTCCGGAACCGTATATATCAGGAGGAGGTAAACGGGATATTTGAGAAAGTGCGGAAGTGGTATTCGAGGGAGACTTTTGCATTGGCGAAAAACAGAGGCAAATCAAAACAGATCACCTTTATACCGCATAACGGGAAGAATGTTGCCGTCCTGATGTCTGCCAATACAGGTTTATATGGAAGTATTGTTCCTGATACCTACAGGATGTTTATAAAGGAGGCAAGAGAAACTCAGAGTGAGATCACTATAATCGGGAAATATGGTTTCCAATTATTTCTTTCGGAAAACATCGGAAAACCGTATACGTATTTTGATTATCCTGATTTTGGCGACGACAATGATAAATTATATGAGATCATTAAACATATCGTTCAATACGAGCAGATCCATGTTTTTTACGGAAAATTCAGAAACATTATATCTCAGGAATCAACAATGCTTTCGGTTAGTGCAAAAATAGAGCTGTCGGATGAAGGAGATGATGGTAAGAAGAAAGAATACTATATTTTCGAACCGACTTTAGAGAAGATTCTGATCTTTTTTGAGACACAAATATTCTCATCACTTTTTCAGCAATCGATGAAAGAGTCTCAGCTGTCAAAATTCGCATCTAGATTTGTGGCAATGGACAAAGCGAGTACAAATACGGAAACTGAAATGAATAAGCTGGAGTTTGATAAAAATCGGATAATGCATAATAATTTCAATAAGAAACAATTAAATGTTGTCGCAGGATTGATGGGAACTTAGGATGCTTAAATGATTCAAGGAACCTAAAAATATTATGAAGAAGAATTACGGAAAAGTTATAGGTGTTAAGGGAAATATCGCGGAATTAGAGTTTATTGGTGACTCGCCCGCTATCAATGATGTCTTGGTGGCCGAGGAAGACCCTTCGATACGGATGCAGGTTTATATATCCTCCAAAACAAATTCTTTTTTTTGTTTTATCTTGGGAAATTCAAAGGATCTTGTACGGGGAATGAGGGTTGTAAATTCCGGTAAGCCGATAATGTTCCCCGTAGGGAAGGGTCTTTTGGGTAGAGTGGTCGATCTTTTTGGTAGTCCTTTGGATGGCAAGGGAAAGATCGTTTACGAAAAACTTGAGCCTATCTATCACGATTACAGCAGTTCCATAAATCCCATCTCGGATATATCAATCCTTCAAACAGGAATAAAAGTTATCGATCTCTTTTGCCCATTGATGAAAGGTGGGAAGATGGGACTTTTCGGAGGAGCCGGAGTTGGAAAAACAATGTTGCTTACCGAGATACTGCATAATATTGTCGGTACTTCGGAAGGCAAATCCGTTTCGGTGTTTGCGGGAGTAGGTGAGAGGTCAAGAGAGGGACTTGAGTTATATGAAGCTTTGCAGAAAACAAATTCTATGCATCTGTCTTCATTAATATTCGGTACGATGGGAAAAAATGCAGCCATCAGGTTCTTAACGGCTTTTGCAAGCGTACGCCTTGCGGAATTCTACAGAGATGTTGTAGGTTCAGATGTACTTTTCTTTATAGATAATCTATTCAGGTTTGCCCAGGCCGGCAATGAACTTTCAACTCTTATGAATATAATTCCTTCGGAAGACGGATATCAGGCGACTTTAGAATCCGAAATGGGATTATTCCACGAGCGCCTTGTGTCTACCGACAAAGCTCATATCACATCTATCGAAGCTATTTATGTTCCATCCGACGATCTTCTGGATTACTCGGTGCAGTCGATCTTTCCATACCTGGAATCAATAGTTGTTCTTTCAAGAAATGTTTACCAGCAAGGTCTGGTGCCGGCTATTGATATTTTGGCATCCTCATCAGGGAATTTGGAACCCGGAATTGTAGGAGAATTTCACTATGAAGTAGCGATCAATGCAAGAAATATATTAAAACGTGCAGAAAGTTTGGAGAGGATAGTGTCTCTTGTCGGTGAATCCGAGTTATCGAAAGAGGACCAGATCACTTATAGAAGGGCAAAAAGGATCAAATACTATATGACTCAGAATTTTTTTGTAGCTGAAGCACAAAAAGAAGAGAAGGGGAATTATGTTCCCCTTGAAACGACCGTTAAAGATGTAAACTCAATAATTATGGGTAAATATGATAAAGTCTCGGAAGAACAATTTTTATATATTGGTGGTATTTCAGATATAAAAAATGCAGACCAAGCCGCTTATTCTAACAATTAAGTCGAGAGACGGCATTATTTTTACAGGAACTGTTAAGACGGTTACATCCAATAATGACAAAGGAAGATTTGATGTGCTGTCCTATCATGCTAATTTTATCTCGCTTATAAAGGATTATATAGAATACATTACAATCGATGACAAAAAATCAACAATACAAATCCGTGACGCCGTAATGCATGTTGACTCAAATAAAGTAGATGTCTTTATGGGAATTTGAGGGGGATATAAAGAGTGTCTAAGTGGTTTGAGTGCTTCAAATTTCTAATAAAGCTCCAGGCAAGCAACGTCCAATAATTACCAATGTGCACCAATAAGCGGTGCTTAAGACTTCGTCAAGAACACCAATAACCAATTGGGAATCTGTATATATTGGATATTTGAATTAGGTACTTTTTGATTTGGTTTAATTAGGTTAATTAAGTTAATTTGAAATTACTTATATTTCCCTTCTGTATTCCTATATATTTATAGTTATATTACTATAAATTTCTATACTTAATATCTATATATCTTTACTTCTGGATCACACCTTCAAAATTCCCCGCAAATTTTTGCATCAATATTCCAGGTATATTTAAGATAACAGTTTTCCGTACAACTATTTTATATATTGTCAAGCCCCTTTTACTCAATTACCCATAAATATAGGTCCAGACAATATTTATATGGCAGTCAAAATGCCGGAATGCCAGTAGTTTTGATTGGATGTTTTATCGGTTGATATTGTCACTTTATTATAAGTGCTTGGTCGATCTATTATAATCGTGTAAATAACCTGAATAATTATGGGTTGTAAATATTTTAAAAGATGACAGTTAAATATACTTCATCCGTCAAAGAAGCAAATTCAAATGCATCAATCCCAAATCTCAATAAATCTCCTGAAAAACAATAACTATAAGTTAATTCAGTCATATCTCTCTAATTATTGGTATTTTTTGTTATAATCATATTATGACAGCTAAAAAGTACGATCATAAGATTATTGAAAAACACTGGCAGGATGTTTGGGAAAAAACCGGAATTTACAAGGCTGTTGACTTTGACAAAAAGAGAAAGAAATTTTACCAGCTTGTAGAGTTTCCGTACCCTTCCGGTGCAGGGCTCCATGTTGGTCATGTAAGAAGCTGGGCTTCAATGGACGCTTACTCACGAAAAAAAAGGATGGAAGGGTACAACGTACTGTATCCGATGGGTTGGGATGCGTTTGGACTTCCGGCAGAAAATTATGCAATAAAAACAGGAATACACCCTTCGGTTACCGTAAAGGAAAACATTGATAACTTCAGAAAACAATGTAAAAACCTTGGGCTATCTTTCGATTGGGATAGGGAAGTTAATACCACCGACCCGGCTTACTACAAATGGACTCAGTGGATCTTTATTCAGCTTTTTAAGAACGGTTTAGCCTACAGAAGCGAGGTTCCGGTAAATTGGTGTCCTTTTTGTAAGACGAACCTTGCTGACGAGGAAGTAATGGCTGATGGTAAGCACGAGCGATGCGGCAACCAGACAGAAAAAAGAATGCAGAAGCAGTGGCTGTTGCGGATTACAAAATACGCCGACAGATTGTTATCCGATCTTAACGAAATCGATTTTTCTCCAAGGATCCGCATCCAGCAGGAAAATTGGATAGGAAAATCGACTGGATCGTCGATAAAATTCCAAATTACAAATTCCAAATTACAAATTGAAGTATTTACAACCCGTCCGGATACATTATATGGCTCAACATTTCTGGTTGTTTCGCCCAGATATGCAAAGAAAAAACTACTTAAATATATACCTGATAAGTATTTAAGAAGTGTAACTAAGTATCTCGAAGAGTGTTATAGTGTGTCATTACGGGTGGAGTCGAAGCAATCTCAATTAGGCGGTCATCCTGAACCTTCCACTTGTCATCCTGAGGAGCGAAGCGAAGAAGGATCTCATAACGAAAAAACCGGCATTGACTCTGGTCTAAAAGCGAAAAATCCAGCCGATAGCAAAGATATTCCAATATATATCTCCGATTATGTACTTGATGAATACGGAACCGGCGCTATCATGGGCGTCCCTGCTCATGACGAGCGTGATTTTGCTTTTGCTAAGAAATTTAATTTACCGATCATTGGTGTTATTGATGGGGGAGATAAAAGTTTGGAAGCTTATGCTGGTGAGGGTAAAATAATAAATTCCGGCAAATGGGATGGGTTAAGTTATCCAAAAGATATAAGTTCGATACTCTCTGATATAGAAAAAAGCGGGTGGGGGAAGAAAAGTACAACATACCATCTCCACGATTGGATATTTTCCCGCCAGCATTACTGGGGTGAACCGATTCCCATGGTCTACTGCGAAAATTGTGTAAAAGAAGGAAAATCGTTTTTTACCGAAGAACAAAAGAAAGGTGGAAATGAAGAAATGAAAAACAAGAATGATGTCATTCTGGAGGGAGTGGAGCGACCGATAGAATCTCATCAATTTAACAACTGGAATCCCGTTGGCTGGTATCCCGTACCCGAATCCGATCTCCCTGTGACTTTGCCCTTTATGGAAAAATACCAACCCTCGGGAACGGGGGAGTCGCCTCTTGCAAATAATTTGAATTTCGTAAAAACGAAATGTCCTGCCTGCGGGAGTCCGGCAAAACGCGAAACGGACACCATGCCCAACTGGGCAGGTTCAAATTGGTATTTTATTCGCTACCTTGACCCTAATAACGGTAAGATATTGGCTGATGACCGTAAGCTTAAGTATTGGATGCCGGTTGATTTTTATCAGGGAGGATACGAACATACAACCCTTCACCTTTTGTATTCAAGGTTTATATATAAATTTTTATACGATATAGGAGTAGTTCCGACTTCCGAACCGTATGCAAAAAGACGGTCTCACGGGATCGTATTGGGGTCGGACGGGAGAAAAATGAGCAAATCTTTTGGAAATGTGATAAATCCTGACACGATCGTTGAAAAATATGGTGCCGACACACTAAGACTTTATGAGATGTTTATGGGACCATTTGACCAAATGGTCGTCTGGAGTCAGGAATCTTTGGAGGGATGTTACAGGTTTATAAACCGTCTATGGAAAGCGTTCAATGAAAAAGTGGGTGAGAGTTCCAAAGTCGGTAAAAGTTCCAAGGAACTATCTATCAAACTACATCAATCAATAAAGAAAGTGAGTGAAGATCTGGAAAATCTGAAGTTTAATACAGCTGTCGCAACCTTGATGGAATTATTAAATACCTGGGAAGATGAAGGTGTCATTTCAAAATCCGATGCTGAAAAATTCTGTTTAATTCTTGCTCCCTTCACTCCGCATTTGGCAGAGGAGGTATGGCTGTTGCTCTGCGACAGAAAGATTGGCACAGATAAAAATATAGATTCGCACGGATCCGATCAGCGTAAATCTGTTAATAATCCGTGTAAATCTTACAGTGTCCATACCCAACTCTGGCCTTCGTACGATCCCAAGCTTACTGTTGAGGAAAAGATTACGATCCCAATTCAGATAAACGGAAAATTACGGGGAACGATAGAGATCGATAGAGATAAAATTGATGATGAAAAATTTGTACTATTGGAGTCAAAATATAACAAAGTAGTACAAAAGTGGTTAGCGGAAGGAAAGGTCATTAAGGAAATATACGTCCACGGTAGATTGGTAAATTTTGTAGTCAGATAATTTTGAATATTATTTTTTTACCCCCGACCATCTTTCTTTAGTTCTTCATTTATTTGTTTCTCCGGTGCTAATATTAATTAATGCCTAAACGCTACATAAATGTCGGCGATCTCGAAACCGATTCCCGATCCGGTTGGGATGGGTCTGATCCTCCGTCCGAAAAACCATACTTTCTGTCCAAACTTAAACTCTTTAATTTTGAAGATTACTTGAATAAAAATAAAATTCCGGTCGTACTCGCATTGTTCGGGCTCATTCTGTCCGGACTGGGTGTATTTTTACAAAAAAATACTGCATTATTTAATAATGACAAGATCGAGATTATAGGCGAATCTGCGAAAGTTGAGGAAGAGGTGTCGGAAATAGTTGTCGAAATTGCAGGCTCGGTTGAAAACCCGGGAGTTTACAAGTTCAAAACAGGGGATAGGGTTGAGAATCTTATGACTGCCTGCGGAGGACTTTCAGCAGAAGCCGATCGCGAATGGGTTGAAAAATACATAAATAGGGCAGCAATGTTGGCTGATGGCCAGAAAATTTACATAAAATCAATTGGGGAGGATCAGGAAACAATAATCAATAAGCAATCGGATGGTCAGTCTGCTAATATTGGAGGGGGATATCAAAATGCATCAGGCGTATTGGGGGCAGAAAGTGGTACTTTGACCAACATTAACACTGCAACATTCACCGAACTGGATAAACTACCGGGAATAGGCCAAGTTTATGGGCAAAAGATCATTGAGCAAAGACCGTACTCAACCACCGAAGAACTTCTGTCAAAAGGTGTTTTGCCAAAAACAACGTACGAGAAGATAAAAGAGAAGATAACAACTTTTTAATTAACCTAAAAATAAATACCAATTTCAAATATCCAATATATACAAATTTCCAATTGAGAAATAGTGCTTAGTTAGAAATTTACCGTAATGAGCATTCGTCCTATTCGTCTTATTGGCTTAATAAGTCTTATCATAATTTTTTTCTTTCGCATCTTCTTTTACTTCTCCTGTCTTCCAAATTATCCTACCGGCACCAAACTCCGTATATCTGCCCGCGTATCTTCCGAACCTGTAATCTATTCCGACTCGCAATATTTGAAGCTGTCCGGATATAAGATCTATCTACCTCTTTACCCCCGTGTCTATTACGGGGATAGGCTTGTTGTTGAGGGGGTCGTTGAAGAAGGAAAACTTAAAAAGCCAAAATTGATCCAAATTAACGACAAAAGAGGAATTTTATTCACCTTTCGTCAAAAACTGATCTCATTCTACGAAAGGTCATTGCCTGCCGACCATTCGGCAATAGTTGCAGGAGTTGTTATCGGATCAAAATCCGGTATCGGTGAAGCACTTTGGGAAAAACTAAAGAACTCTGGGACTGCTCATATTGTTGTCGCATCGGGAATGAATGTCTCTATGGTTTCCCAGTTTCTCATCGTATCGCTTATTGTTTTTATGCCGAGAAGAAAAGTGATAGTCTTTGCCTTGATTGGTATATGGCTTTACGCGCTTATCAGTGGTTTTGACGCTCCGATTGTAAGAGCCACTGTAATGGGTTCTATGGCGTTTTTGGCGGTTGAGACGGGACGGATATACCAATCTTTACGGATATTACTGGTTACCGCGATGATGCTTTTGTTTTTTAAACCGATCTAGATCCTCGATCTTGGCTTTTGGCTTTCGACGCTGGCTACCGGATCGATCATTATTTTCTATCCGAAAACAAAAAGGATCTTTTCATTTGTACCGAAGATCATCAATGAAAATTGGTCGACAACTTTATCGGCACAGATAGGTGTTGTACCGGTTCTTTATTATTTTTTTGGTCAATTTAACATTCTGTCGCCGTTCATTAATGTTTTGGTTTTATGGACTATTGTACCGTTAACAATTATCGGAATGGTCGCAGGTATAGTCGGTACAATTTTGGAACCATTGGGAAAAATTATCTTGTACCTTTGCTATCCGCTAACAAGCTGGTTTCTGTGGGTTGTTTCCCTTTTTTAATATATGTCGTATAAGTCAAATCAGCCCAATAAGTCATATATGTCCAAACTTTGGAAAGTCACCATTTTTCTTTTACTGCTTGCTGCCTTGGTGATCTGGCTTTCTGTTTTTTCAACTTCCGATAACTTAAAAATTATATCCTGTAATGTAGGACAGGGTGACTCAACCTTAATAATTAATAAGAGTATTGAGATATTAATAGACGGGGGGCCCGATAATACAGTTATTGATTGTTTATCAAAACACATTCCATTTTGGGATAGAACGATTGAGATGGTCATATTGACCCATCCGCAGTCGGACCACTATACGGGTTTGATCGCAGTGACGGAGCGTTATAAAGTTGGGAAAATCTTGGCAAATTCCCTCAATGCTGGCAGTCAAACTTATGAATTGCTAAAAAATAGGGTACTTACAAGGGGGGTAGATGTCGTGAACCCCGTAAGAGGTTTGCGGGTCATGTATAATATGATACATATAGATATACTTCACCCATCAAAGGAGTTTTTAGCTGAAAATTTGCTTCATAACTATTTAACAATGGGGCAATTTGACAATTCGTCCGGTGTTCTGGGTGCCTACACAACCAATCTTGATCCCAACGAATTCTCAATTGTGGCCAGTTTATCTTTCGGGAGCTTCAAATTTCTTTTTACAGGCGATGCCGGCAGTGAATTATTAGACTCTTTAGCCACGACCCTGTCGGAAAACGGGATAAACTCCATTAACTATATCAAAATACCTCATCACGGTTCTAGGAACTCAATTTCGGAAAAGATGTATGATTTGGTCGAGGGTGGCATTGCAACAATATCGGTTGGAAAAAACTCCTACGGACATCCCGCTGAGGAAGTGATTAAGTTATTAAGTAATAAAGCGATTAAGATATTAAGAACCGATACGGATGGGGATATAGTAATTGAAACGGATGGGGAGAGGATGTGGCTGGAGAAGTAGTTGAAGTTAATCGTTATTTCCCATATACCGGATCGTACGGTTTAAAAAAATAATTAAAGTCCTCGACTCTTTTGATAATTGTTATATCTATCGACAAATTCATGAATATCGTCTTTGTGAATTTTTACATCGCAATAATTTCCCGGATCTCCGATGATCCGTAAACCTTCTCCTAGATTTGGATAATCACCCTCAGCATCTTCAAACGCATATCTAACGCCATATTGACCCTGTTTTTTGAGGATTCGTCTTGATAAGTCACCAAAATTTACATAGCCGTTTTCATCAGTTTTAAACATTGCAGCCAGATCGGGTGAACTTCTTTTTGATTCCATATAAACAATAAGATTATAGATCATATTGTTTTTCGTACAACCATCTGTTGATAGAAATACAATAACTTTCAGGTATAGATATTTGCGACAACTGAATTATTTTTGGTGATTTACTATTCATTTAACCAAAAACCAATGTGTTAAAATATCATTGTTTACCCTGAGTATTACCGAAGGGCCTCTATAGTTCAACGGATAGAGCACTGGTTTCCGGAACCAGGGATGAAGGTTCAATTCCTTCTAGAGGCACACAAAAGCGAATTTGAACAAACTGTCGATAAGGGGACAATTCTCCTCAGGGGAACTTGCCGGATTGGAAACAATTCGATATATACTATAATATCGTTATATGACATCAAAAATTGAGTGGTACAATGAAATGCGCACAAGTGTGAGCCGAGTGATGGATGTATTGGATATAAGTAGAGTTGATCAAATAGATTCAAGCTTAGCACGTATCGACCCCCAAAAATTTTCTTCGGTGATTAAAAGATACATGAGTATTAAAAATGTACCGTTCCAATTATGTACCGCCACAAAAACATTTCTTGAAAATCGAAGGAGTGTTGGTTTAATGAAGAAATGTCGCAACTCTACAAACCCACATCTTAATGATCATTAAAATAATTGACTATAAGATGTAGATATGATATAAGACATATACTTTACGAACATGGCACCAAAAGCAGAAGTCCCCTTAAAAGGGTTTATAAAATCAATCTTGAGACAGGCGGGTCCTGATTCTCCTTATGCAAAAAATAAGCAAATCCAAGCGGAACGGGCTTTAGTTGATCGGGACTATAAAAGACTCCATGAATTATCGGGAGAATTGACGGGATTGCAAAATTTACCTAATACTCTTCAGGAAATTTATGATCAGTGTATGACTGCTCTTCGTTATGCCAATCTCCACGACAAAATTTTTCAATTTGGAGACCAATCAGAGCCTAAGACTGCCGTAGAGTTAGTACAAGTTGCAGATAAAATGGGTATTGATACGGCAAAGCAAGAAGTTGTAGCAGAACGGATTAAAGGGGAGTGGAAAGTGGAAAATGCTCAACCTATAGCGCTTCTCGAGTTATTAAAAAAAGATAAGCAAGGAAAATTTATTCATAGCAGTCAATTGTCTATAGCATCCCTTATTGTAAAAGATGAATACAAGAAGGACAAAAAAACCTTGCGTTCCACCGCCGATACTATTAAATATTGGAAAAATCACCAGGCGGATGCACTGGAATATGATAAAGACAACGAGAAGACTATAAGGACAGTTAAGGATGCCTATGAAGATCTTCGCAATGAAAGTATAAATAAGGGTGACGAAGCCTGGTTTGATTACTATGATTATGCGATAGGAAATTATGGCAGTATGCCAATCAGTAGGTTCAAGAAAGAGGTTTTACTAAGAGATCTGAGAGGAAGATTCACTCGGGAAGAGCCACTTCACACGCGTAAAAAAAAAGTGACTGAAAGACAGTCTAATACGAACGAAGCAGGTGAGCAGCATCCTTCCAAAGAAGTAAAAAGAGTATTTGATCACCCAATCATGTCATCCGTCGAGGTGACACTTTCGGGAAAATTCCGAAATGAGAAAATAATGAACGGTATTGAGACAAAAGTATTGGATGGTCAGGATCCATATCGAATTGCCGGTAGTAACGGATGGAACCACAGGGTCCCCGAAAATGCAAAGAGCATGCTTGAGAAATCTGCGATAAATGCAAAAAGCAAAATTGATGCTCAAATAGTAAGATATAACGATCGGGAAGTTTTCTGTTATCTTCGCGATAGGGTAATGCCAATATTAAGATCCAAGGACAAAGACCGAAAAATTGCTGCTAGAATTGTAAATAAGACGGAGTTTGAAGCGATAAAATTTCTAAATGCGTTACTGCGGTCTTTTAATTCAGATGAGAGAATGAAAAAATCCGACGAGACGCTTTCGATCTTGTTTCAGGATAACCGTCAGCAGTTAAACGCAATGGAGTGCTACTAAGCGACAATACTTCTTGAGTAACTCTGGATTTTTCGTGGTCTTACTATCTATTGCCATCAACACAAGGTGCCACCCTGTCACACACGATTTATCAAAAAGATCGACCATCCCCTTGCGGAAATTTGACATATTTGCTACAATACGCGAAGTTAAATAGGAAAAGCGTATTGTCCGAGTCGCGATCGGATAGCTCTCCGCCAAAATGCGGAGCGGGAGTACCCGTAACAGTACTAGAGTTTGTGACTTATCGTACAGAACTCGAATCAATGAGAGTGATTAGCTAACTGTACGGTTGGCTTTTTTTGTTTTTATACAAAGTAACCAACCACTAACCACTAATCACTAAATAAGGGTGGTACCACCTCTCACTGTGCTCGGGGTAAACTACAAGAATTGGAAAGTTTACTTCGAACGAAAGTGAGAAGCCCCTTTAATTTATTAGTTACGTTGTCATTCCGGATTCAATCCGGAATCTATACAAAAACTAGTAGGTTAAAGGGGCTTTTTTGTAGCCCAGGGTGTGAAAAATATGGAAAGATTAACTGAATTTGAAAATATATCTAAGTCAAAGGTGTATTGGGCATCTGTTGAAAAATCTTGGCCAGAAATTTCTGTCGTAAATAAAAAAGATGTTTTTGGAGAAAGTGCTAACGTATGTGTAGTATTATGCCCGCTTTATGCCCAAGGAGATTTGAGATCAGCTGGGTTGATAAAACCACCTTTCGGAATATCCGAGTCAAGAGTTGCTGGAAAAATATTGGCGTATAAGAAGGTATTGGAAAGCATGTCTGAATCTATAAGACAAACTGGGTATGAAATGAATCTTCTTGCTGTATTGGCAGACAAGGGAGTTCTGTTTCATGGAAAGCCGGGAAAAGAGGAAGATGGGGCATTGGAATACCATTGTCAGTTGTATAATGACGAACTATCGGCTTTAGCAAAGACCAAGGGATTCAATTTTACACTCCAAAGTTATTCTGGTTTGGGTGTTAAGTTCCCAACATTTGTTGATTTATCTGCACCCATACCATCTGAATTAGTTGGTTTGGCAGATGGTCTCAATAGCAAAAGTGCTCCTGAATATGAAATGATTACCCTGTTAAATGAATATTTCAATTTAAGCATTGCGCCTTCGAAGAAGAATAGGCATGTTGTTGAAAGAGTTCTGTCGATGAATGGGATGGATTTTAATGGTGCATTTTGGCTTATAGCAGGTTATCTGGCATTTGATGCTAAAATTCCAGAGATTGCAGGTGCAAATGGGATATATTTGGTTGCAGAGAGATTAGAACCGATGTTTGGAATCTCAAGATTTACCGAAAAGCTTAAAAATATGACAAGAATCCAATTAAAAGCATGAATACAATGATTCAAGGTCCAATATTACTAAAAATAAATAATATTTCAGGCATGTATTATCCTTGTGGAATGAAAACAGACACCATTTTGGTGTATGGGATTGGCGCCCCAAATGTTCCTGATAATGGTAATTTGCCCGAAGCAAGACCTGTTTTAGAGGCGGGATGTGATTTGTATGTTCCTGACTATATCGGATTTGGCAGAAGTTCCGGTGTCTTTACGCCAAAAAATTGCATAAATACATTTCTGATACTTGTTGACGAATTTAAGAAAGGAGTTAAAGGTATTAATCATTACGCAAACAAGAAAGTATTTCTGAAATATAAGAGAGTTTTGGTTGCCGGAAGAAGTATCGCGGGAGCATATATTCCACTTCTACCGAAATTCAATAAAGAAATTAAATATTTGTGCATAATATTTGGTGCACTTGACCAAAGCAGACAGGGGGAAGTAAAAGGAGAGGAAACGAACGAAGATTTTATCAACAGCTTTCTCTATGATGGATATAAATATCTGTACAAAGGGTTCAATTCCAAAACATGGTGGAAGCACTTAAATGATTTGGATAAATTGTCACCCATGGATAATATTAAATGTTTAAAGAATGCGAAAATTTTTATCGCACATGGAATAAAGGATAAATGTATAAATTTTTCGAAGTCGGTCAATTTTTACGGAAAGTTAATGGAATATTTTCCTGAACGCAAAGATCAATATAAGTTGAAATTATATCCCAATGGTGGTCATGAAAGGTACACATCGGTTAAGGCGATGGAGGATTATTTAAATTGGATCGGCAGTCAACAAAAACTTGATAGATAAATTCCCATCGATATCAATAAGCATAAAAGATTGGTGAATATAATAAAATAAGTTGTGGCATAATATAGGTAATCTAAGACAAACTTATGGATCTAAAAACACAAATAAAACCGACAATAAACTTTTCTGATCTGGAGAAAGTCGATGTTCGAGTTGGAACTATCAAAGAAGTTGTTGACATCGAAAAATCCGATAAATTGGTCAAACTTATTGTGGATTTCGGTGACTTTACAAAACAGATACTTGCTGGAATGAAGAATGAACGGGATAATACTAAAGAAATTGAAGGTAAGCAAGCTCTTTTTATTGTTAACTTGCCCGAAAAAGAAATGATGGAGGAGAAATCCGAGGGAATGCTCTTTGATATTGGTTATGCAGATGGGATAACTCCGGTTCTCGCCATGCCTGAAAAACCCGTTCCTAACGGAGTCCGGGCAGGATAAACAGTTACCTTGCGGGTTCTATCCATGCAAGGTGGTGTGTTTTTGCTTTTTTTTATAACGGTTATAACGATTATAATAATTATATGATTCCAATACCCAACCCCAAGACCCAAATCATCAATTCTCTGCAAAAAGTTGTCGGAAAAATTGAAATCAATTTGGATATTCCCGAAAGGGAAGAGTTTGGAGACTATGCCACAAACATTGCACTCGTGATGTTTGGGAATGACCAATTTCCAATTTCCAATTTGCAAGAAAACCTAAAATCTAAAATCTTAAATCTTAAATCTCCACATGAACTGGCTGAAACGATTGTGAGTCTTCTAAAAAGCGACAAGGAATTAACTAAGATCGTAGATAAAATTCAGGTCGCCGGACCCGGATTCATTAATTTCCATATAAATAATGATGTACTACTTAATAAATTGATGCAGATTGATAGTGCTAACAACGAAACTGATTACCGGTCGGGTGAAATGCAATCTGTCATTCCCGCGAAAGCGGGAATCTATACAAATAATGATTTCCCCCAACAGACGGATGGTTTCGTATATGGCCAATCCGATCTTTTTAAAGGCAAAACAATATTGATAGAGCACACCAGCCCTAATCCCCAAACGACAATAATGCTCGGACACCTTCGTAATAATTTTTTAGGAATGTCCGTAGCCAATCTTTTTGATTTCTTGGGTGCAAAAGTTACGCGGGATTGTATTGTAAATGACAGGGGAGTTCATATCTGCCGTTCCATCTGGGGTTATCTGGTATTTGCAAATAAAAACGATGGTTTGAAAAAAGAAGAATTAAAAAATTACAAAGATGTTGCCGAAGAGAAAATGGCAGGTAAAATAAAAGGATTGAATTGGAAGGAGTTATTGAGAAAATGGTCAGACAATCCCGCTGATTGGTTTACTCCCGACGAATTGGAATTAAAACCGGACCACGCAAACCTGATTTGGTATGTACTGGGCTCCAAAGCGTATAAATCGGATGAATCTGTTCGTAAACAGGTTGGGGAAATTCTTCAGGTATGGGAGCGGGAGGAAAAAGATGTCTGGAAAATATGGAAGCAGATATTAGATTGGTCGGCCAAGGGTTATAAAGAGACGTACGAAAGAATTGGCAGTATTCACGACCATGTGTGGCACGAAAGTGCCCTTTACAAAGGAGGCAAGGAGTTTATAGAAAAAGGTCTTAAAAAGGGAGTTTTTGTAAAAAGCGAGGGTGCGATTGTAACCAATCTTGCAAAATATAAACTTCCCGATACTGTGGCTATCAAATCTGACGGTACATCTACTTATTTGGTTTTTGATATCAATTTAACTGCCGAAAAGCAAAGAAGATATCCATCCGACCTGTATATTTGGACGATCGGACAGGAACAATCCCTATATTTTCAACAGCTTTTTTCGGTTTGCGAGCAATTAGGCTTGGGAAAGAAAGATGACTTTTTCCATCTTTCATACGCCCTCATTAATTTCAAAGGAGGAGGAAAGATGGCAACCAGAGAGGGATCTGTGGTTATGGCAGACGAGATATTGGATGAATTGGAAACAAAAGTTAAGAAAATTATTAATGACGATATCAAAAAGAAAAAGAGGGAAGGGGTTAATATGGATGAACTTGCTCATGATGTGGCATTGGGGGCCGTAAAATATGCGCTTCTTCGGTACGGAAGAGGAACAACGGCATTTTACGACACCAATGAATCAATTTCTCTTAATGGCAACTCGGGACCGTATTTGCAGTATACGTTTGCTCGGGCACAAAGTGTTCTGCACAAAGCGCAAAACACGCATACAGCCAATAGTCTACAGTCTATAGAAGATCAGAATGCAGACGACAATCCAGAGCTAATGGCAAAAATGAAAGCAGAAGACAGTGGTCCGTTGGCTATGAGCATAAACGAAGAAGAAAAATCACTTCTTCGTCATTTATTTCACTTTCCCGAGATCATCGAGTCCGCAGCTCAAAACTACGCTCCGAATTTCATCTGCAATTACCTGTATGAACTGGCTCAAAAATTCAACAGCTTTTATAGCAAACACAAGATCTTGGTTGATGACCCTCTTGTACTTGAATTTAGAGTTAGACTTGCAAGTGCCACAGGTACGGTACTCAAATCAGGCTTAAATCTCTTAGGAATAGATTCTCCGGAAAGGATGTGATATGACAAGATTGGTTCTAACATTTAAAAAAACCATAAAATATTGCTTTTAATCGGATTTTTCATCTATAATTTCACAGAAATTATGAGTACTGAATTTGACTCAAAACCCGCTAAGATTTCCGGTTTGCAAGGTAAAGACCATAAAGGTGAAGTAGAATTCACCGGTAATTCGTTCCGTCATATTAAAGAAAACATACTCACAAACTTGAAAGGTAAGATCCTGACCAACCGGCAACTTGCCGATGCTTTGGGTATAGAAGGTGATATGACAAAATATAGTCAGATGTTAACGGTACTCGACCATCTGTGCGGCAGCTGGGATTATGATAAGTTTAAGCAGGAATGGATATTTACTGAAGGAATGATAGGAACAGCAGTAAAACGCGAGTATGGCTTGAAAAGCCAGTTGAGATACGTTCATTTCTTAAAAGAGGATGAGAATGAACATATCGAAAATGGTCATTTAAGCAGTAAATTACGCGAATATGGTACTTTACCTCCGGATAGGCATTACTTTATTAAATAACTCTTAATTTATTGGGTAGTCGCGATACAAGATATCGCATCCAACAAATTATTTTTTTCTGTGATGTATTGTGTGTAAAACTTTGAGAGGTATGTTTAAACTATCTGCTTCTTTTCTGGCTAGATCTCGTTTTTTTATATTTGAAGAGAAAGCGTCATCTGCCAATCTTTCCAATTGTAATTGTGCTTCAGCCTGCCTGCGTTGTTCGCCGACGGCAGATACCTTACCTGTTACATTTGACTTAAATCTGTCAAGAAGCTGGGGTAAGCTTGTTTCTTTTACTATAACGTAAGCCGCAGGGATAAGGGACAATGAGTTTGGAAGATTCTCACCGGAAAGCCACGAAGCACCGCTTTCTTCATTGTGAACTACCGCATGTCCAGCTAAAAAACCCGCGCAGTATTTGGAAACAACCGAGAACGCCTTTCTTCCCAAATTCCTTTGAAGATCTTTTTCAAACGCTTCTTCAATTGCCAAAGCTGTTCCGGCTAAGTGACCAGCAATAGAGGCGGGATTTAAAAATTCCTGTATCTCGGAAGTTGTAGGACTGCAAGCTGTAAGAGCCAGAGGCAAAGCCGCTACCATCGCTTTTCCTGCGCTCTCTACCGATTCTTCTACGACCATCCGGTTCATATCACTCTTGAAACCAGGTGCAAACGGATCCGGATCAAATACTAATTTGGTTGTGTCAATTGACTGTCTTTCCAACATAATTATTAACCTATAATGTAATACATTACGCGGTAAATGTCAAGCTAAATACGGTCATTATTTGCCTCGTTTACCTACAATTCTGTCGAATAATGAACATTTTTCAACAGTAATTTCACCTTCCGGTGGTTCATAACCCGAAAAAGGTGTATGGTAATTAACGCTTCTTTTTCTTCCCCTTAAACCATTACTATTTTCCTCAATAACCGGATCTTTTAGGATAAAACGGTCTTTTGTTAACGCATCAAGAACGTCGAAAACAGATCCGGGACTTCTTCGAACAGAAGTTGGGTCAATTCCCGCCTGAACTAACTTTTTGAATGAATCAGGGTCGGACTCGTATAATTGAATTATATCTTCTATCTGACCCCTGCTTAACTTTACTACTGGGGGTGTTTGAGTATCCTTTCTTACCAATGCTTTTTTAGCATCCCGTCCTTCTTCTTGTGTGGTGCACAGTATATGTGTACCTTTTTGAAGGGCTTTATCAGCCTCCCACCATTCAAGTTGAGAACCATAATAATCAAAATAATGTCCCCTTATGCAAAACAGGGGAATTTGTGGGTTATGTTTTGATTCGTTTTCGCGACTCATGATAATAATAATTCTATTATATTATAACCTATGTAATTATATCCTATATTATACTTAATTTCAAGTCAATATTTACAAATGTTTAAGGTGGAATTTTTGAAATAATCTTTATGTATTCGCGTCTGTTACTTAACTTTTGAAACCTGTATAATCTGCGGATGGATTACAGATTGGACACCCTTTCGAACGGGCTTCGGATAATTACATCCGAGCTTCCGAATTCCGAATCGGCAACTGTTACTGTTTGGGTTGCGGTCGGATCGCGCTTTGAAAGCGCAAAAACAAGCGGTCTGAGCCACTTTCTGGAACATATGGTCTTTAAAGGAAGCAGAAAACGCCCGACAGCAAAGGATATTTCGGAAGCAATAGATTCATTTGGAGGAGAATTCAATGCCAGCACTTCAAAAGAGTGGACTAATTTTTACATAAAATCACGCGTTGGGAAGATCGAAACGGCTTTTGATGTACTTTCCGATATGGTTTTAAACCCCGTTCTCGATCCAAAGGAGATAGAAAAAGAAAAAGGTGTCATATGTGAAGAAATTGCAATGTACGAAGACACGCCGATGGCAAAGATCGACGATATTTTTGAGAACCTGATCTTTAAAGGAAGTCTGATGGGGAGGGATATTGCCGGAACGAAAGAAAGCGTTCGCGGAATAACTAAAAGTGATTTTGTAAGTTATAGAGGATCACACTATGTTACAGATAATCTACTTTTGACCGTTTCGGGGGGAATAAACAGGGAAAAGATCATAAAATTGGCTGAGAAATATTTTGACAAAGTTGCTGAAGGAGATAGTTTAAGCAGTAAAAACTTCATATCTCAACAGACAGGTTCTCAAATGCTGTTGAGAAGAAAGAAGAACGAACAGGCTCATTTGATACTTGGTTTTTTGGGTAATGAAAGAGGGCACAAGAAAAAATATGAAGAAGGTATACTAAACTCGATATTGGGCGGGGGAATGAGTTCAAGGCTGTTTATCGAAGTCAGAGAAAAAAGAGGTCTTGCCTATGCTGTTAAAGCAGCCTCTGAGCACTATAAAGAAACGGGGTATTTCGGCGTGTATGCGGGAGTAGATATAAAAAGGATAGACGAAGCGATTAAAGTTATTCTGGATCAGATGTATGGTTTGGCCGAGGGCAAGTATAAGATCACGCCAAAGGAGATCACCAAAGCAAAAGAGTTTATCAAAGGCCATATGGCGCTTTCATTGGAAGATACGAAAACTATAAACGGCTTTTTTGGACTGCAGGAACTTTTGCTTAAGAAAGTGGAAACACCCAAAGAGGTGGTAGAAAAAATTGACAGGGTCAAGATCGATGATGTTTATGAATATGCAAAGAGTATTTTTAAAGCGGGGAGGTTGAATTTAGCAGTAATAGGACCTTTTGACGATGAAGACCGCTTCCGAAAACTCCTATACTAAAATAGTTTTTTGCGGTTGCAAATTTCGTTGCCAATATTGCATACTACACGGAGAAGGGAAATTAGTTTAATAAGTGAACAAGCATCTATGCGAATATGAAAGGACTTGAATTTCCGATAATCGGAACAAAAGTAAAAGGATTAAATAAAAAATTCGATATCAATTCTCCTGACGGAAGAAAGGTCTATTTTGAGGCTAAAGTAGGCGATGAGATAAAAAAGATATCCAAATACCTGAACAAGAGGACCTTTATTGCCTATATGCTCGGAAAGAAAGGCTCCGGTAAAGGAACTTATTCAAAGCTTTTAACGGAAATATTTGGTGAGGATAAGATGGCGACCGTTTCTGTTGGTGATCTGGTCAGGTCTATTGATGATTGGGATAGTTTTATCAAGACGGACAAGTATAGGAAGATGAAGAGATACTACCGCGGGTACATTTCATTTGAAGCGGCGGTTGACGCCCTAAGAGGACGCTCGACATCTAAACTTCTGCCGTCTGAATTTATACTTGCTCTTCTGAAGGCGCATATTGACGAAATACCAAATAAATCGGTTTTTATCGATGGACTTCCGCGCGAGATGGACCAGATATCGTATTCTTTATATTTCCGCGATCTTATTGCATACAGGGACGATCCTGATATTTTTGTTCTTATCGACATTCCCGAATCGGTGATTGATGCAAGAATAAAGACTCGAGTGGTTTGCCCATTATGCAATTTATCGAGAAATCTTAAATTATTGCCAACCAAAAATATTGGATATGACAAAGAGACAGGGAAGTTTTTCCTCTATTGCGACAACAAAGACTGTTCCGGTTGCGCCAATGAAATATTAAAGGGAAAAGAAGGGGATGATAGGGGAATAGAACCGATCCGTGAACGGCTTGATAAGGATGAGAATATCCTAAGATCAGCTTTCTCCCTGCACGGCATTCCGAAGATACTTTTAAGAAACCACATACCGGCAGCCGAAGTGAGTAAATATTATGACAGCTACGAATTGACGCCTGAATTTAATTTTACGATCGGTAAAGATGGCAGGATTCAAACCACAGAAAAACCGTGGACGGTTAAAGACGATAACGGGACGGAATCACACTCCTTAATGGCAGCGCCTGTTGTAGTTGCTTTCATCAAACAGCTTGCCGATATATTGGAAGATTAGTTCACCAAACCATACGCACGTTTTAGTAATTAGACCCCGGGTATTGTCATAGCAGGGACAGATCGTTTAGGCGTAAAAAAACTGTTAAACAGGTCTTCATAAAAGTGAGAATTTTCAACAAGACCGGTGATCTCCTGAAGGAAGATGGTTGCATTCATAAGGAAAAAGACGAAAAAGATCAGCAGTCCGATCCAGAAACCATAAGGCACTTCTTTGACAACTACCGTGCCCTGAATTATATCGTGCCAGCACTTCCTTTTTTCATTTTTAAAGATCCACAGGTAGCCAAGTGAGAAAAATATACCTGAAACCATATGGCCCAATGTAATACGGAGGAATGCTTCCTTAAGGGTTAACCTGTCTCCTTGATCTTTCTGTATCCTTAAGCCCATAAGAAGCTTCCCCGGTGTGCCTCTGAATTTGGATACCATCAGCGTTTCGAAAGGAATGACGATAACCGCAAAGGTCAGGATATACAAGGTAAATGTCAATATATTGTCCAAAAGGTATGCGGCATCATTAATAATCGCTATCTTGGAAAATGGTATCAGGATCAGTAAATGATATATCGAAAAATCAACGAGCCTTGCCAATAGTCTTTCGGGAAAATTTGCGTATTGTATATTCTTAGTCATTTTTTTTCGTATTATCTATAACGTCATTAAATAATTGATTCCAGTTGGAATAGTAAAAGACGGTAAGTGATGCTTTAAAGACCATCGAGACAAAAAGGAATATAAAAAATGCAATAATTATAACCAGAGAAAGAAATGCGCTGAAAGACGGGTTGGTCTCAAACAATCTGATAGGGATATACAAAGGTAAAAAGACCGTTATGAAAAATAGGATCATGGATGCCAAACTGATCAAATAATCGATCGTTTTGTTAACAATACCCATAAGTAATGCCGTAAATAGACTGTGTTTACCCAAATATACTGCTTTATTAAACGCTTCAACGGCATGCAGCTCCTCCAAAACAATAAGCCGTTCTCCATAAAGATTGACCAGAGTCGAAAGAAAAATGAGCACAAGAGCAATTACCGGAATCAGAATAATACCGAGAATGATCCATACAATCTTTAAAAAACCGATACCGAAAAAGAGTAGAAAAATTAACGCCCACATAAAAGGTATAGCAATGGCGGTAACGAAAATAGCCAACATAATCAACAGGGAAAATTGGATCATTGGTTTTAAATATTTAAAACCAAAAGGAGAAACATTTTTTAGGTTTACTTCCTCTCCGAAATTTGCCATATCGATGCCTTTAATAAGTGATCCTTTTCCCCACGACGCTATGATCAGGACGATCGTAAGAGCAGTTAAAACAAGCAATATGATCAAAATTATCAAAAGCACGAATTTGTATGTTGGAACGGAGTGGATCCATTCCTGTACGTAAGATATTTTGTCTCCGAGAACTTTTTCGGTATCAAAAGGAATGTTTTTCAAAGCATCTGTGTCGGGCCTGTTATTGTCTTTAAATAATTTTGAAAAGTTTAAACCGCCGGAAAAACCACCGCCTGAGCCTACAAGTGCCGCAAAAACCCAAAGCCACTTATTTTTCTTCGTCAACTCAAACGATTTTTTTAGATATTTTGAATAATCCGGTGTAGACATATACTTTCTCTTGATATCTCAATATCTTAATATCCTAATATCTTATTTATTTTCTATCACTACTGTTCCTGCAATTTTATCGTGCCATGTTTGTTTGTCTTTATCTTTGAACGCCCAGACATATCCGATACCGAAAAATATCGCAGATATGAACTTTCCGACGGTTTCTCTTAAAAACGCCTTTAAGTATCCGGGA
>LBVJ01000006.1 GCA_000993025.1 Candidatus Woesebacteria bacterium GW2011_GWA1_38_8 | reverse complement strand
TCGGTTTTCCCCGCAAAATAACCCCTAAACGCAAAAACCCACCGCCATATGGAAGTTCGAAGACTTCGGGCCGTGGATTTCTGTAAGTTTTACTATACCACAAAATACAATTTTTTCAATAACAATTGTTGAGGGAACGGCCTTAAGGGGACGGTTCTGATTTAGATACGGTTTTTACAAAAATTTCAAGAGATCGCTTCCCCTTCGATATGCCCAGGATTTAGGAATCTTGATTTATGATTTATGAATTATGAATAAATTTCAAAATTCAAATGACAAATTAAGAAAGGGGTTATGAATATTACTAAAACTAAAGAATGTATGGCAATATATATGGTAATATGGTAATATATTTATGCGTACATCTTTTGAGTGGGATAAAAACAAAAACGATAGTAATTTTAAAAAACATAAGGTCAATTTTGAAACTGCCCAATATGCATTTCTTGACAAAAAACGTGTAGTTGCCAAAGACCTTGCACACAGCCAATCGGAAGAAAGATACTATTGTTTCGGTAAAGTGAAAGGGGGTGTACTAACCGTCCGTTTCACTTACAGAAATAAGCGCATACGTATAATCGGTGCGGGATTCTGGAAGAAAGGTAAAAATATATATGATAAAAAAAATTAAATATTCGAATGAGCCGGTTGAAGCCAAAGTTGTCAGCGATTTTTTACCGAGTCCTGAAGAGTTGATATTAAAAGAAAAGAAGCAAAAAGTGACCCTAACTCTCAGCGAAAAAAGTCTCAAATTTTTTAAAGCAAATGCAAAAAAACATGGTGCTTCGTATCAGGCAATGATCAGAAGATTGGTCGACTATTACGTGGCAAACCAAATATAATTCATTGCCTTCGTACCCACACCCGGTGTGTAATGGGCTGATAAATCGGGACGTTTAATCTTCCCCTTTCGACTTTTAGAGATAATTGAATCTCTGAAATCATGAATTATGAAGTATGAATTATGCGTTGGTGAACGTTATTGTAATATCATACTTTTTTTTCTAATATTAGAGATAGTATGGAAGACGTTGAAAAAAAGGATACCTTGCCAAATCCGCATTTGCAATTACTGCAGGAAAAGGAACAATTCAGACCTCTTTTAGAGCAGGCAATACACAACGATCCCAATTTCCAAACTATAAACGGGTTGGGATTATTTGCACATAACTTACAAAATGAATTGTATTCCACCAATAGTATTTCAAAGGGAGATCTTGGCAGGAAAATCTCAAATTCCGGAATTGAGTTGGCTGCCAGAGTACCTGCCACGTTAATTGACAGAACCGATGTCGATCTGGGTTATGAAACACAAAACATTGCGGCTTGGTTAAGGAAAAAAGGATTAGATGCAAAACTAAAAGGCAGGCAACGCGTTCGCTTTTCGGGAGGCAATGAAACCAAAGCCAATAATGCGACAGAAACTTGGTTCAGTCAGGAAGACTTTACACCGGGGGGTTTAGTACTGGCATATGAATATTTAGCTCAAAAAATGACCGAGCACAGTGCTTTATCCGAACAACCCGAGGATAAAAAAGTATTAAAGTTAGCATCCGTTATGGCAAGTATTGTTTCCGAGGAAATAAGAAGTGTCGTATTGGAAGGGAAAGCTCTTGATGCAAATACCACGAAAGCAATACTGAAAAATCCCCTCGCGGATGCGGGTATAGAAATTGTCGATAAAGTATAATCACCCACCCGCAGGGTGAAATAATTGCTCAAATTCGACCCCAGAGTGCTTCATGCTGGTGTTTTCGAGTGATATTATTAATTGATGACTTGGAATGTAATTGTTTTTGAGTCGGAAAGAGGCGAAAAATTAGTCGAGGAATTTATTAAGTCGTTATCTCCATCCACAAAAGCAAAAGTCATACACGGTATAGATCTTTTAGAAAAACACGGACCTTATGTTGGAATGCCACATACAAGGAAAGTCTCAAACCTGTTATATGAATTAAGGGTTAGAGGCAAGGAAGAAGTAAGAATATTTTATGCTTTTTCAAAAGAAAAAATCATTCTCCTTCACGGATTTAAAAAGAAGAAGCAAAAAACTCCATTAAAAGAAATAACAACGTCATCAAAACGACTTAATTCTATTATTGAAAGAGTATAACATTTATGTTATACTAACATCATTATGAAAAACTGGAAAACATTAAAAAAAGAATTGCTCAAAGAAAACAATGTAAAAAGAGAATATGAAACCTTGAAACCGAGATATCAACTAATCACAGAACTTATAGAGGCTAGGAGAAAAAAAGGGATAACTCAAACCGAGCTAGCAAAAAGAATTGGTACAAAACAAACTGCTATTGCACGGATCGAGTCAGGACGGGCTAATCCAACTTTGCTTTTTTTGGAAAAATTGGCCAGTGTTAACTTTAGTAATTTAAGTTAAAATTTCGATATGAGTGAAGATACTGAATCACAAGATGTAAAACCGGCGGTTAACCCGCAAGAATCCAAAGCATCTCCCAGGAAAATTGATATCGGCGACATTTATCCAATCGGAGCCGGTCAGATTGGAAAGACAGGTGCGCAAATGATCAATCCATACTTTGATGAAACTTCAACTATGGTAGCGGGGATATTGGCAGTTACGGGAATTGGAGGGTACTTTGCCAATAAAAATAAGGGTTTACCTGAATCGGATATTCCCGATTTGTTAAATAAAAATATAACCAGAAGACAATTTTTAAAAGGATTTGCACTGGGATTGGCAGGTATATCTTTGAGTTCCATGATCCCCGATGTAAAAAATAAAACAGCCGAACAACTGCATAAATTGGATATGCGTTTGTATAGTCTTTTTACCAATCACGAACTTCTGAACAGATATTGGTTGCGGGAAAAGGTAGGTGAAGCAAGATTTACGGCAAGAAAAGAAAACGGGACACCTTTAACAATTACAAAGATCAAATCGGAGGAACATCTCGATCCTGCAAAAGGAAATGTGGGAAAAATCCACACCTATGAATACAGCTCGCTTGATGTCGAGGATCAGCCAATTCTGACGGAGGCGACAGGTGCGTATTTGGATAAAATCGGAAAAATCAACAAAAAGTTGGTTGTATACGAATTAACACGGGGATTTTTGAGTCCTGTTAAACACCCAAATGACGAAGTAATTTCATCAAGGACAGATGTCATACACAAAATTTACGATACGCCAATGACAGTGCAGTTTAATGCCACAGCACCTCAAGCACTGGGAACGTGTGCTTCCATTGAGATTACAAATTCTGACGAAATTAGGGGTAAACCTTTTATTGCACCCATTATATACGGATCCTCGAGTTTATTTATTCCGGGTAATTTGGATCGGAATTCCCCTATTTGGGATCATGCAGCGGACAGACTGGTAATGAAAAACGAATACTTTGAAGAATTGAATTTCCGAAAGGAAGATCCTTCACATAGTGGGGTAGGTTTTACAAAACAGGGAAAGGTCAGAATCATAGAACAAGATGAGTTGGTCCGAACCGTAGCAGATAAAAAATTGAATGACGATCTTGAATCGATTGCGTTGAACCAGTTTTGTTTCGACCCGAGGGAAGGAAAAGGTGTCCCTCCTGAATTTAAGTGGACGGCAAATATTCACAGAGATATAAATATGCTTTTGATTACTGAAGATGATAAACAAATGATCGTTTCCGGTTCTCTGGACTACTTTGTAAAAAACGACGAATATTTATCTTTAATCAGAAATTTAGAGTCCGACTTGGGAGTAAAATTCAAATTGGCCGCATGTTTGGATGTGGGTTTGGCTGTTGGATTTACACTACGAAAAGATGACAAACATCTGATCAAACCGGTTGAACCTGATTTCCACGACAAAGACGGAAATCTTGATATGGGATCAGTGCACACTTCAAGTATTTTTCTCATCCAAAAGGGTGTTTGAACTTAATGGTGTGGGAAAAACGGAAAATGAATTATCAGGGGAGAGATTTCTGATTAATCCAGAGGATGTATTCAATAATTAAACTTACAAAATTTTCGGAAAAGATGGTGGGTGTGGCGTTTAAGAAAAATATAACTCCGGTTTATTTTGAAACCCGATGGGGATTACATACCTTTTTTGTCAGGAAACCGATCGATGTGGTGATCTGTGATGATAATTTTATCGTCAGAAAAATAATGCGTAATCTAAAACCTTGGAAGGTGTTGTTTTGGGATCCAAGGTATAAAAAAGTTCTGGAATTGCCGTTAAATTATAAAAAATATTCAAAAGTTAAAATCGGAGACAGAATACAATTTTAGATCTTTCAACTTCCCTTCAAAACTACAGCACAATTGCTTCAAAATCTTCAAATATCTCTATTACAAAAATACTTTTTCGTATCAAATTCTAGCAAGTCCTATAATGTTGAATTGGACGCAACTTAGTAATATAATACCGAGATGATCGAAAATAAAGATGTCTTTGTACCTTTTGAGTATGCCCAAACCCGGCGTTTAAGAAATGCCGTCACGCTTCCTGAATATGTTAATACAGAAAACATACTGGTTAACCTGACAGGAATACATCGGTTATGCAATATTGGTGGAATAAGACACCTTCGGATCCAATCAATCAATGGCGATGTCACCAAGGAAATTCCAACAATTGTTGGTTTCAACCAAAACGGCGAGGCGTTTGCGGGGAAGGTAAATGCAAAAGAAAGCGTGCCGGAGTATGAATCGACTTCAAAAACGTCCGGTGAAGTTCATTACCACGCAACCAGTTGGACAAATACTACAATTACTTTAAATACTGCAGAAATCTCTAAAAGAATAGCCGACAATGAAAACTGGGAAAAAGGAACAAGAGATACGAAAGCATGGTCATTTCACTTAAATAAAGATATAAAAAAAGGAATAACAAATGAAGGAATCAGGCATTTAACAATTGGGCTCAACACATCAAACTGGGTTAATACAGCATTTCAGTACGGTATGATGGCAGTTTTTGAAACAATGAGTGGGCCAACGGTTGAAGGTGCTGCATTTAGAGTTGTGTTTATTTCAGCATTGTTGAATACTTTAAATTTCGTTATGGCCCACGAAAAAAAAGATTTTCGATTTTCTTTGTTCTACGGTCCGCAGCCGGATCGCGCTATGTGGCTTTATTTAAACTCGATACCTCTAACTTTAGTTAAATCAGAAGACAACTTACAAAAAGGGATCGTCTAATAAAATTAAGTTTTTATTACTCAACCACTTCCCCTTCCTCTACCCGTTCGGCAGACTCAGAGCTTTTAGCCTTCCCGTCTTTTCCCTTTGAAGATTTCTTTTCCTGTCCGTTATCTGTTTCTTCCTTTTTTTCTTCCCCCTCTTTCGATTCTTCGTTTTGACTTTTAACATTTGAGTTTTGAGTTTGATTACCATACATACTTTGTCCAATTTGACTTAAAGTATCCGAAAGTTCCTTGCTTGCCGAATCGATATCTTCTTTACTTGCATCTTCTTTTGCCAGAACATCTTTCACCGCTTTTATCTTTTCTTCAACCTTTGTCTTAACATCTGCAGGCGCTTTATCACCGGCATCTTTCAAGGCTTTTTCCGCAGCAGCTACCATCGAATCGGCTTGGTTCTTGGCAGTTATCTTCTCTGCTTTCTTCTGATCTTCTGCTTTGTGATGCTCGGCTTCTTCCTGCATTCTCTTGACCTCGTCATCGGAAAGACCGACCGCTCCGGAAATCGTAATATGCTGGGTTTTCTCCGTTGCCTTATCCTTCGCCGTAACTTTCAAAATTCCGGATGCATCCATATCGAAAGTGACTTCTATTTGAGGAACACCTCTTGGTGAAGGAGGTATTCCGTCCAGAATAAATCTTCCCAGAGACTTATTGTCCGCACTCATCGGCCGTTCTCCCTGAGTAACGTGCACCTCAACCTGTGTTTGATTGTCGGCTGCGGTTGAAAAAACCTCCGTCTTGCTTGCGGGAATGGTCGTATTTCTGGCGATCATGGGTGTTGCTACTCCACCCAAAGTCTCAATTCCCAAAGTCAAAGGGGTAACGTCCAAAAGAAGAATGTCCTTTACTTCCCCACCCAGAACACCTGCCTGAATAGCTGCTCCAACCGCTACAACTTCATCGGGGTTGACCGATTGATTGGGAGACTTCCCAAAAAACTCCTTTACAACTTCAACGACTTTCGGCATTCTAGTCATTCCTCCAACCATAATTACTTCATCAATATCGTGCGGATCCAGTTTTGCATCCTTCAAACACGATTCAACCGGTTTTATGGTTTTTTGTATAAGTTCATCAACCAAACCTTCAAGCTTTGCCCGCGTTAGTTTCATCGTCAGATGAAGAGGAACCCCATCTTTTTGAGTGATATATGGCTGATTAATTTCAACTTCCGGAGCTGCGGAAAGTTCGATCTTTGCTTTTTCGGCGGCATCGCGAACCCTCTGAAGAGCTTGCTTATCAGCCGTCAGATCGACGGTGTTATCTTTTTTGAATTCCGAAACGATATATTCAACGATCAATTCGTCAAAATCATCCCCACCGAGATGGGTGTCTCCATTTGTTGCTTTAACTTCAAAAACGCCTTCACCAAGCTCCAGAATCGAAATATCAAACGTTCCTCCTCCCAGATCGTAAACTGCGACCTTCTCCGCTTTCTTCTTATCGAGTCCGTATGCAAGCGCCGCAGCAGTCGGTTCATTGATTATTCTTTCTACCTTAAATCCTGCAATTTCACCTGCTTGCTTGGTTGCCTGCCTTTGAGCATCGTCAAAATACGCAGGAACAGTAATGACCGCCTGTGTTACTTCTTCGCCAAGATACTTTTCAGCGTCCTTTTTCAGCTTCATTAGTATCCTTGCGGAAATTTCCTGAGGGGTATATTTTTTCCCTTCAACTTCAACATCGGCACCGCCGTCTTTTCCTGAAACAATTTCGTAGGGAACCATCTTCTTGGTCCTCTCGACTTCTTTATCGTCGTGCCTTCTTCCCATCAACCTCTTGATGGAGTAAATCGTATTTTTGGGATTTGTGACTACCTGTCTTTTGGCAACGTCGCCAACCAGATTTTTCACCGGTTCAACTACCGAGGGTGTAATGTTTCGCCCAGTATCAGCCGCCGGTATGACTTTCGGCCTTCCGCCTTCCATCACCGCTACACATGAATTTGTTGTTCCTAGATCAATTCCAACTATTTTTCCCATATTATTTTATTTTGTAAACTTTTACTTTTGCGTGCCTTATTACCAGTCTATCATTCGGCACATCACTCTTTTCTTCATCCTTAAACTTCCATCCGGTTAAAATTATCTCAGCAATTTTTCCGTTCTTATTTTGATCCTCCGTCCCAACCGTTTCAACCGCCTCCTGAAAATTATGATCAAAATCGCTTTCCGGCGGCGGATCTATTTCCTCAAGACCCTCTTCCGCAAATACTTTTCTAAACTCTCCGATCGCTATTGCCAAACCGGCATCGTTCAAATGTTTCTGCGCCGATTCAAAATTATCTAACACCGATAGCAGTGTGGTCAAGACCCTTTGACTTGAGAACCTGATCCACAAACTCTTTTCTTCCTCGGTTCTTTTCCGTAAATTGTCATAATCGGCAAGAGCCCTTGCTAATTGATTTTTTAAAAGTACGATTTCTGTATTTTCCGGTTCATTATTTCCCTGTTTACCCTGAGCATTGCCAAAGGGTTTCTTCTTTTCTTTATTAATTTTCATATCAACGTGTTGCCTCTTGAATAAGTGAACCAAAGTACTTTAAAACAGGCACAACACGAGGATAACTCAAACGCGTCGGTCCGACAACCCCCAAAGCTCCCTTTCTTCCGTATACATTGAAATGTGTTGTAACAATGCTTACGGGAGAAAGGTTGGGCCATGAAAGCTCTTCTCCAAACATTATATCCAAGATCGAACCCGGATCCGGTCGATGAAACATCAGGTCGTTGATCCTTTCCACCTCATCTATCATCGAAAAAAGACTTTCGCAGAGCATCATGTCTGCAAATTCGGGATTTTGAAAAACATTGGCATATCCCGCGTGCCAGATCTTGTCGTATGAATCGACTGCTGCAACCGCCAAACTTCCTGTCTGGCGTGCAAGCGCGTGAGTTGCCTCATCCATTATTCTGTCAATGTCGCCCTTTCCCCGCGTGACATCTTCTTTGGCCTTAACTTCGTCTGCCAAACTCATCTGCTTTTCCTCCATCAACTGATCGACGTAAAGCTTCATCGCCTTTGGTGTCGGAACGCGGCCGGAAGATGTGTGAATTTGTTTTAAAAATCCGGTTTTAATGAGCACAGACATCTCATTTCTTATCGTAGCCGGTGAAATTCCGAGATTATATTTTTTATCTAATGCTTCGGAACCGACAGGCTCGGCGGTATTAATATACTCGTCGATCAAAAGCTTTAAGATCTGAATCTGTCTTGCAGAAAGTGCATCTGCCATATGATTAGCACTATCCTACCACGAGTGCTAAAGGGGTGTCAAGTACTTAATTAGACCTAAAAATATCACGCAAACCACGTACTCACGCTCTTTCGACGCAAACACGCAGTATTTGGGAGAAAGTAAGTGCAGTCGCGTGGTCAAGTAAAAAAAGTATGTTTTTATAAAAGTAAATATACCCCGATAACCGAGACAAATGCACCGATCAATTTATTTTTGATATTATTTCTTTCTTTCAAAAATATTGCCGCTAAAATTACGGTAACAATAATACTTGTTGCCCTCAAGGGGCCGATTACAGCGGCGTTTTGTCCGACCTGATATGCCCGATAAAGTGAAAGCATTCCCAAGGTATCGAACAGGCAAAGCAAAGTAATTTTGACTGCCCTGTCTTTTTTAAAATAATATTTAAGTTTTTTAATGGTTTGAGGCTTTATAATTAAAAGCGTAATAACGGGCAGAATTGTTGCATATATCAAAAAGTTTGCAGAGTCATAACTTCGTAAAATATAGAATCCATTGATATCCCCCATCCCGAATAAAAATGCCGATATTAAAACAAAGATCACCCCTTCGTTCAGTAAAATTTTTCTGTTTTCGAGGCGGGTTATTACTACCCCCGCAACAATTATAATTGCCCCCGCGACCACCTTGATGGTAACCGCTTCATTTAAGAAAAGATGCGCACCAATTACATTCCACAATCTGCCTGTTACCGAAAATATTACTACCTCGGAAGCGCCTATGTGCTGAAATGCCTTATATTTAAGGATGTATGCGGGAGTAAGGATCGCTGCAAGAAGCAGAAAATTCCAAACCAAAGAAGGTGGTATATGTAGGTTCAAATTGCCTCTAAGTATGGCAATGGTGATCGCGAGGATCCCGCCGATCCCGAGAAAGATTATTGTTTGCGCAAGCGGGCTTGAATCGTCGTCTTTCAATAAACTTCTATGAAATAAACCGTTACAGGAAAGAAGAAGTATGCTGATTATAAGATATGCTTGCCAAGACATACTCCATTATATGAACAAATATGCCCATATTCCACAATACCGACTTTCCATTCAGGTATCCCCAAATCAAATTTCACTTAAATTAAATCCAAATGTCGTTCCAATATATGTGGGTATAAAAATTATTATTTTTTATAAGGATTTAACTAACCAGTCAATATGTTGCTATCAACCTTTCTTGGTGGAGGAGTATCGAAGAAACTCCATTCAAGATCTATTCCCCTTCTTTCCGCTTCTATTTCAAATCCCCGATCTATATAATCCTTGTCTAACCCTTTTTCAATACCCTCTTCCGTTAAACGTTTCAAATCGTCCCAACCCAGCATTTGTACAGGACTCTCGTTTATGCATACTACTCCATTTCTCGAATGATATTCCTCAGGATTCTCCGCCTTTGGGAAAGTTAAGGTTAAAATATGTCTTCCCCAGTTAAAAGAAGAATAATTGCGAATCAATTCTTTGGCTTTTGCAGGTTTCAGTGATTGAGCCAGAAGAGATATTTTTTCAGGTAGTGTCATTGACCATCTGTCGTTTTTACGCCTGCATGCATCGGTCATTTGTATTTCAAAACGTAAGGCATTTACAAAATACCCCGCGGGATTGAGCTTGTTCTCCTTAATTCTTTCCATATTCTGAAGCAGATATTTTATAATAAAAATTCAAATATTAAAAACTCTTTCTTTTAGTTATCAAATACTTGATTAGCCTGCTAATTAATTTGTCGTCTCCGTTGGGGTTGGAGCAAGAGTTTCGGTTTCTTTTTGCGGGATCGGTGTGATATCCCTTTTGACCAATGTCCTTTTTAGAATATTAAGAAATATTCCCAACTCATCGGATCTTAATATTGCTGAGGTTATTATATACACGACAACTCCGATCAAGGAGACCACTCCTGTCAAAATCAACAAATTAACTGTGTATCTTGTGTCAAGTACAAATTTTTCAAACGGCAGATTTTTTGTTGACTCAAGCTGGGTCAGAAAAGAAAGTCTTTTCACCCAAACACTCCGGTCAAAGATCTTCAATATAAAAAACATTACCAGTCCCGACGTCGCCGAGGCGGTGAGTGATTTAAAAAATGGTTTGAGAAGAATTTTATAACTCATCTTTAGATATTTTTTATTCAGAAGAAAAAAGAGAGTGGTCGATTGAAATATGCACCCTATTGTATACGCCATCGCCAATCCCCATACATCAAATTTAAAGACATTGATAAAAATAAAGTCTAAAATAACGATCGCGGTTATAGAAATTATTGAGATCAAAACAGGTGTTTTAGTGTTATTCTGAGCATAGAAAGCCCGCGACAGGAGCGATGTGGCCGCCTGAAAGACAACTCCAACAGCAAAGGCCGAAAGAACATATCCGGTTTGTACGGTTGCCTTCCAGCTGAAGATCTCCGTTCCGTAAACAAGACGGATCACGGGAACACGGAAAACTATTAAAAATACCGAGACAGGAAGGGCTAAAAATATTAGTTGGTTTAGGGACGACAAAAGTGTCTTTCTGAATTTTTCGATATCATCAGCATCTCTTGCCAGTGTCGGGAGGGCGGCTTTTGCAATTGATGTTCCGAAAAGTCCAACAGGAAGAAGCTGAAGCGTATTTCCAAAAGTAAAATATGCATATGAAGCCTTACTTAAAAGTGAGGAAAAGAAAAGTTCTACTATTTTTGAAATCTGCAGAAATCCGACCTCCAAAAGTCTCGGAAGGGCAAGTTTACCGATTGTTTTAACTTCGTCGTCGATTTTGATCCTGAATCTAAATCTGAAGCCCAACTTTACCGCAACAGGGAGCTGAACCAGAAAATGAGAAAGTGCCCCAACTACAACACCGATCGTCGGACCCATCAGATGATGATCTTTTGAAAAAAGGATCGTTCCGAGGATAATTCCGAGATTATAAAAAAGAGGCGCCAAGGACGGAACTAAAAAATGCCGGAGTGATTCCAGTACCCCTGTCAAAACATAACTGACAACAAAAAGTCCCTGCGCGGCAAAAAGTATACGGGCAATTCCGACTATCTTCTCCCGCTCCATCGGTGTGTAACCCGGAGAAAGAATGCTATATATCGGGTCTGCAAAAATACTCATCAGGATCGCAAAAAACGCAAATAACAAAAGCCCGATGTTTAAAACCGATGCGGCTATTTCCCAAGCGTGACCATTCCCCTTTTTTATCGATTTGGAGAAGACTGGAATAAAAGCTGAGGCAAAAGTCCCAAAAACCAGCACTTCGAAAATAAGGTCGGGGAGACGAAATGCGGCAAAGAAAAGGGAAAGATCATCGGGTGTAAAAAAATGCGCCAAAGTTCTTTGCCTGACCAAACCCAAAATCCTTGAGGCAATTATCATGACCATAATGATCGTAGCAGCGGACAAAACCGAACCCTGAGGTTCCAGGACTATCTTTTTTCCTCTTTCAAAAATTTTCTTTAGCATTGTCTGATTATTGCCTAATTATTCAGTATAGATTATACTCACGAGTTAGTGATTAGTGAACAGTAATTAGTGACTAGTGACAGGAATCTACAAATTGTGATCTCTGACACCAATCACCTGCCACCGATCACCACAAACTAAGGTATGCCTGTAACAAAAACCGCAAAAAGAGCCCTTCGGGGTTCAAAAAGAAAAGCCGTAAACAACAAACTGATGTCAGCCCGCCTTGAAATTGCTATTCGTATGGCAAAGAAAAGTAAAAAGGAAAAGGATGTTGTTTCCGCGATATCTTTGACCGACCGCTCCGCAAAAATCCATGTTATCCATAAAAATAAAGCTGCAAGGATCAAGAGCGCACTTTCGAAACTGCTTCCCAAATCTGCGTCGAAAACGGTGACCAAAAAAACCTCCAAAAAGGCAAAGGTTGCCAAATCTTCGAAAAAATAACCTTCTCCACTCTTCTTCTTTATGATATATTGAGTTTGCAGTATTTTTTATGGCCAAGCCGACCTAATTTCGCTTTTTGATTTATTTGTATTTACTATCATGCCCGTCAAAAAGAATGCCAAGATCCGTCAGATAAACCTTGTTCCCAAGGAGGGTCTATCATCATCAACGTCGGGGCGCATTCTTCTGTGGATACTGTCTACTTTCCGCATGATCCTGATATTGACCGAGCTTGTGGTTATCGGAGCTTTTATCTCCCGTTTTTGGCTCGATGCCAAAAATACCGATCTTTCGGAGGAGATGAGAGACGCAAAAAATGTGATACAGTCCTTATCTGAATTTGAAGGAGACTTTAAGGACATACAAAACAGACTGGTTATTTTTGATACTTATAAAGAGAATAAGGGAAAAATTTATACAGGAATAAAAACGTTGGCTTCCTTTAAGCCTCTCGGGGTCAATTTTAAATCGCTGACGATTGATATGGATACAGTCATCATTACGGCGCAATCGATCAGCGAGGTCGAAATTCAGCAGTACCTTTTAAATCTCAAGTCCAGCGGAGCATTTGAAAATGTCGTTCTTAGCAATCTTACTTTATCGAAAGAAAACTCGATCATAGATTTTTCACTAAGCGCAAATATTAAAAACGAAATATGAGTACAAACTGGATAGATAGATATGCAAGAAGCAGGTACATGGTTCAAAAAACCATTCGTGAATATAACGAAAGGCCATCATTAAAAGCCTATGTGGAAATATTCCTTACTTTAACGGCAATATCTCTTTTTGGACTATTTGCCATCAGACCCACCCTTATTACAATAGGAAAACTTTTGCAGGAGATCGAAGCAAAAAAATCAACTCTGACAACGATGAACGAAAAAATTGGAAATCTAAGAACTGCAGAGGATCTTTTTGCTAGAGAGAGTGAAAAAATCAAGTTGGTGAAAGAGGCTATCCCCGAATTTCCTAGTCCGGATAATCTGATCTTGCAAATTGAAGAGCTGGCTAAAACAAAAAACGTAACTATCGACAACATGTCAATTGAAGACACTAAAATTCTTGGAGAACTACCGGCTGACGATGACGGAGTGCTTACATTATCGTTGTATACAGTGGGTGAATACCAAAATCTTATAATGTTTGCATCGGAAATCGAAGAATTGAGAAGACCTATCAAATATAATGGTCTTACAATAAATATGACGAGTTTGTCAGACAATAAACTGTTATTTATGTCGATCAAAGATCCATCTACGCCTTATATCATAAAAAGATAAATATGAGAAAACAAAAAACACCCGCACTGGTAAATTTGGCAATTTATACTACTATCACGATATTCTTGTGGATATTTTTTGATATATACAGGGCACTAAAAAAACCTCCCGTTTTGGATATCGAAAGCAAAATTCTCGAACCGGTAAATCCAAACTTAGACATGAACCTTCTTGAAGAGATCGATAAAAGTTTGTACTTTGAGAAATCATCATATGAACCCGAGGATCTATTAAATGAAACCATTATAGAGACAAATACTGCTATAGAAACAGATACTGCAACGGTTAGTGCAGACAGTGATTAAGCTAAGTAAAAAATATGCAAAGACGATCTTTAAAAAAGACAGTTCCAACGCTTGTAGGGGTTATTATCCTTCTGTTTGGATTAGCATCCGGAGTGGTCTTGTTAAATGCCCGCCAGATCTTTAGACTCGGAGCCGTAGATATTTCAACCCCAAAAAATGTACGTGTTTCAAACATTACCGATAGCAGCTTTTGTATTAGTTTTTTAACCGCTAAAGAGGTCCGTCCGTTTGTTAAGGTAGGCGGGGATAAATTCTTTATAAGTGATATACAAACAATAAGAGCAAACGAAAAGTCTAATATTCATTATTTCACCATAAATGGTCTGTTGCCGGAAAGAGAATATTTTTTTACTATCAATTCCGATGGGGTGGATTATTTTAAGGATAACCCTATGACCGCAAGAACGGGTAAACAAATTGCTTCAAATACAAAAGGGGGCATCATTTATGGAAAAGTATATTCCAAATCGGGTGAGGAGCTAAAAGACGCGCTCGTATATGTCAGGGGAGGAAACGGGTCGCTTGTGTCAACTAAAACATCCGGGGACGGCAGTTTTATGTTTTCAACATCTCACATCAGAACGGCCGACCTATCTTCTTATGAAGAGTTTGATGAAGAAAGAACTATTATTCAGGTTCTTATTGAAAATATTCAATCGACTTCATCCATTACCACAAATTTGAAAAATTCATACCCCTTCCCCCCTATAATAATCGGTCAGAATTTAGATTTAAGACAATCCTCTGCTAATGTCGATTATACCGTTCCCCTTCCAAGTGTTTTTGGTGCATTTTCAAACCAAACGGATATTCCCTTTTTTATTAAAAATATCTACAAGGAAAAACTACCAAATTTTCTCAATGAACAATATTGAAGAAAAAAAGCCAATTAGTTCTCCCCTTAAAGCACTACTTTTGCTGTCGTTTTTGATCTTATCGGGGGTTGGAGCCTATTCGCTGTACAGATTATTAACGGGTGAAGATTCCAATACTGCCGACCTTGCACTTTTGAAACCTTCACCAACGGTAGTTTTTGTTGAAAATATAATCCCAACAGAAACCCAAACACCCGACACAATCAGATACTTTACTCCAACCTCAAGTGCTGCACCTTCCGTATCTCCGGTGAAGCCGACACCAACATTGAGTGTATCGATGGTCACACTCCCCACTTCAACACCAAAAAGTACGCCATCCCCTTCTCCGACAGTGCGGGTATTCGCTTCGCCAACGGCTGCAGTCGATAAAACTCTTCCCGACGCAGGATATTCCTATCCAACAATTTTACTGCTGATCGCAGGAATTATCCTTCTTTCTCCGGCTTCATTTAAAAAAATGCGCTCACATAATTAATGTTTATTAAAATATCCAAGAAAACCCTCATAAATAAATTTATGTCTATTGGTCTAAAGAGAATTTCATTGATATAATTTTTTGTGTGAATAAATACCTAAAAAGCCGCTCAAACAATATTCTTTTATTTGTAATTGTATTTACCGGCATTCTCACTCGTTTTTATAAACTTGATTGGGGGGACGGATTTTTTTTCCATCCGGACGAATACCACATTATCGGAGCGGTAGGAAAACTGATCAACGAAGGGCTATTTGCCAATCCCAAACTTTTTTCTTATGGATCGTTTACCGTCTATTTAATATATGCCGTAAGATCAATTCTCATTCATATCTTTAACATCCCCGACCCAAACCTGTTCATTATCGGAAGATCTCTTGCTGCTTTTTTCTCGACTTTAACACTGGTGAATATTTATCTAATCTCAAAGAGAGTATTTCTAAAAAACGTTAACTTCCCGCTATATGTGAGCCTGGTTGCTGCTTTTGTTCCCGGCTTGATACAGCAAGCTCACTACCTGACGCCTGAATCCTTTATGACATTCTGGATCACGTTGTCGGCTTATTTTTTGATTAAATATTCAGAAAAGCTCAGGCTATCACACCTCGCTCTCACCGCAATGTGCGTCGGAGTTGCCGGAGGGACAAAAGTTTCATCATTTGCCGTTCTTCCCTTTGTATTAACGATGGTATTTTTCTCAAACATCAAAAAATCCGGCATATTCAAAAATCTGCAAAGGGCTATTTTATTTTTAACGATCATATTCGTTTTCTTCTTTGTCACATTCCCGTATGCGATACTCGATTATGAAAATTTTAAGGGAACAACGCGTTACGAAAGCTCTCTTTCGATGGGAGATATCAAAGTCTTTTATACAAGATCGTTTGAAAATACCCTTCCTTTTATTTTCCAACTTACAAAAATTTATCCTTATATTCTGGGGATTGTCTTAATGGTTTTTTCAATAATCGGATCGGTAATTGCTGTATTAAAAATATCCAAATATGGATTTCGCCACTTTTATTACTTCTTATACAGATTGCGTTTAAAGTGGTCCGAATTCCGGCAGATAAAGATCCCAGGTGCACGAACCGCACCGGTTTACCGGAATGAAAAATATATATATAACCTGCTCATTCTTGCGGGGTATTTTCTTTCGTATTTTATTTTCAACTCGCTTTTATATACAAAGTGGACGCGGTTCGTACACCCGACAATCCCGTTTTTTATAATTCTTTCTTTCGTCGGAATATCCGAGATTGTGGGCAGATTTAAAGATAGTACTTTAAAAAACCGATTTGGTACTATTTTTTCTTACGCAGTTATCGTTCCCTCTATCGTAACCGGAGTTATGTTTTTCTCGATCTATGTCCGGCCGGATGTCAGGACAACTTCAACCGAATGGGTAAAGAATAATGTCGCCGTCAACAGCATTCTCCTTACCGAAACAGGAAACACTTTAGAGGTGCCACTTATAGGCAGTTACACAAAAATTCCCTTTGATTTTTATAATCTTGATACCAATCCGGAACTTTTATATAAATTCGTAAACGATATTCAGAAAAGCGATTATTTCATAATCCAAAGCCGGAGGATATACAAAAACCATAAGTATTCAGAATTCCCGATAGTGTACAATTTTTACAATGCACTTTTTTCCGGAAAATTGGGGTTTGAGGAAGTTGCGGCTTTTAATTCCTATCCGGAATTGAAAATAGGAAATTATAAATTAGAAATTCCCGACGAAGTCGCTGAGGAAACTTGGACTGTTTTTGATCACCCTGTTATAAAAATTTATAGGAAGATCAAGTCCTATCCTAATAATTATTATGTTGAACTTCTTAGACGGTAATATTATAAAAAAAGTCATACCTGTATTTATCTTTTTATTTGCATTCGCACTTCGTGTTTACGGGATCGATTGGGATCAGAACCAGCATCTCCACCCCGATGAGAGATTTTTAACAATGACAACGGACGCTATGATTTGGCCGGAAAGTTTGGCTGAGTATTTAAGTCCATCGATATCAAAATTAAATCCATACAACCTTGGAACGGCGTTCTATGTCTACGGAACATTGCCGACAACGATCGTCAAATATTTCTCGCGATCCGAATTGTTTGATGTTTTTCAATATAACAATATCGCACTCACAGGAAGACTTATTTCGGCAATTTTTGACGTCGGCGTTGTTATTCTTGTATATTTTATTTCAAAAAATATTTTTAATAGAAAAACGGCCTTACTTTCCGCCTTTTTGTATTCCGTTTCTGTTCTTCCAATACAGCTTTCCCACTTTTTTGCGGTTGATACTTTCCTGAATTTTTTTCTTGCCCTTACTTTTTATTTTCTAATTAAATTAATATCCGGCAACAAATATTATTTCAGTATTGGACTCGGCCTTTCTTATGGTGCTGCCCTCGCGTGCAAAATTTCCGCTCTATATTATCTCCCCGTAATTCTTTTGGGGTATTTTTTTTATTTCCTAAAATCTCGTTCCTCCCTAAATACTATATACCATATACTATTTACTGTTTCTTTTTCTGTTTTGACTTTCCGTTTCCTCGACCCCCACGTTTTTACCGGAAATCTTTTTCCACCGGAAATTTCTCCGCAATTCATTAAAAACATTATAGAGCTTCAGACAATGGGAGTAAGGGGTTCAACATTTCCTCCCGCAATTCAATGGCACAACATCACACCGATCATATTTCCCCTAAAAAACATTGTTCTCTGGGGGTTGGGGCTACCGCTGGGGGTTTTGTCGGTTATTGCAGTTATATACAAAATTGTTGAATTGTTTATTGGTTTATTTAAAACGAACAATTTAAAAAGCTTCTATAATAATTTAATAGTAAAAGAATTTAATAGTTTGTTAATCCTCTTCTGGATTCTCTTTCTCTTTTTCTATCAAGCCATCCAACCAACTCCTTCCATGCGCTATTTCCTTCCGATTTACCCTTTCTTTGCCATCCTCTCAGCTGATTTTTCTGTTACCTTCCTGTTTCCCAAATTCCGCAATTTCTTACTACTATCTACTATCTACTATCTACTAATCATCCTCTGGCCTCTTTCCTTTCTCTCCATCTACTCCCGTCCTCACTCCCGTGTTTCGGCATCCGAATGGATATATCAAAACATTCCACAGGGTAAGACCTTGTCGTGTGATTCATGGGACGATTGTTTGCCTCTGTCGTTGGCAGAAGGGAAAACTGCAAACCAATATAATATATTGTCGCTTGAACCATTCGTTCCCGACGACCCACAAAAAATTGATAAATACAAATCACAACTAGATCAAATTGATTATCTTATTTTTTCTTCAAACAGAGCATGGGGATCTCTTCCTCAATGGCCGGAAAAATTCCCCTATATGATTAAATTTTACGAAGATCTTTTTGCAGGTAAGTCAAACTTTCAAAAGGTTGCAGAAATTACATCTTATCCAAAATTGAAAATTGGAAATTGGGAATTTGAAATTTGCGACGATGTCGCGGAGGAAGCATTCACCGTCTACGATCACCCGAAAGTGTTGATCTATAAAAAAATTCAATAATTCCAAACACCAATAAAAACTACGTCGTTGTATTTTGAGACTACTTCCTCGTGATCAATTTTAAATCCGCACAATAAACCGTCTTTTAACAAATGTTTATAATTCGGATCTAAAATAAGATAATAATCTGTATCATCAGGCAAATATAAACATAAATTTTCACCTCTTGGTATAAAATTTATGTCCCTTGTTCTTTTTAGAGCATATGTAATGCCGCCGGGTTCAGGTTGTCCCCAATCCCCCCAACAACAAGAATATACATAGGGTTGAATACCGTAAGTTAACCCGTCAATTTTATCGGCTATTATTCTACCAAATGGTGTGTTTTTGTGCGGCAGTCCTTTTGAATAATCAACGAAAACCTGCTTTATGTTCAAGATAGTAATACATGAAAATATTATTGTTAAAAATAAATTTTTGTTTTTTTGTATTAAGTCAGCTTTTCCAATAATAAAATTAATACCAAGCGCAATTATTACATATAAAAAGGGTATAATTCCAATACTTCTCGTGGCGCTTGGTACATCCGTACGTACGTTCAAGACCAACAAAGACGGCAATTGGAAGGCAATTAACGGTATAAATAATAAGAACTGTTTTTTACATTCTATTTTGGAGAAAAGTAAATAAATTATCCCAACTATAAAAAAAATTCCGCTGACCAAATCCAGTTGGGGACTATTTGTCGGATTAATTCGGAAACAGGCATCCCCTTTGTAATTAAACATTAATAAATGTTTTACAATGTTGGAATAAAATCTATTAATAAAGTCAGGTGCTAGTGTTCCGGATGCAACCAAAAACTTGCTACCGAAATAACTATTTGTATCTCCAAATCCGAATTTATCGAAACTCAGAATGAATGGGGTTGATAATAGGAAAAATACAATAAGAGAAACCATCAAATATTTTTTTATTGGTAATATTTTCTTAAAATCTTTATTTAAGGCAAAAATAATAAGTGTTAGAAAAAATACTGGAGGAACAATAATAAATGCCGGATATATGTACAAGCCCAATCCTAACAACAAACTACAATATAATAAAAAGGTCGGGTTTTTATTATTTATACTTTTGAGTAGGAAGTAAAAAATATAAGAAATTACAGTCGGTATCATTATGTTCATCAATCCTAACCTACTATAAATAACTGGCCACTTAGATACTGCCAATAAAAAGGCTGTAATTAATGCTATTTCTTTATTGAAAAGCTCCCTTGCAAACAAATAGCCACCAAAAACAAGCAATAATCCAAACACAACCGAAGTGACTTTCAAAGCAAGAAAATTAAAACCAACAATCAATGAAAATAATGAGGCGATATAAAAGAAAATGGGGCCATTCCCTAAAACATAATGGAAAGGGAACTTTCCTTCCAAAATAGGGGTCATAAAATCCATTCCTTCAACAATGTCTCCCCAAATCTCCGCCGGAATATTATCAAGTTTATATAATCTTAAAAATAAACCAAGTAAGATTATTAGATAAATTAAATAATTATCTATATTTTTTAGAATATTTCGTTTATATTTATCTATTAACATGTTGCTTCCTCAAAATAATCCACCATGTAAAACTCTTGTTAAATTCATGCTAATAATTACTTGTATTCATTCGTGAGTTTTTTGAGCCCTTAGAATATAACGGTATGCAAATATTTTGATAAACGGTAAATTACCTAACCTATCGTTGATTTTGCATATAAGCTTGTTCCTAAATATACTTCTTGGAAATAACCCCAAACCATCAACCTCAATGTTTTTGAATCCATTCTTTTTTAATGTCTTGTAAATATTCCAACGGCTCATATAAACTATGTTTTTCTCGTACTTTATAATCCCTTTCAAAATAAAATATAAATACCACACAGGATTCAGCGCATTTGGTTCGGAAAATATAATTGTTCCGCCTCTGTTTAGAGTTTTGTGAATGTTTCGAAGTGCTGTCTCCATATCCACATGGTGCAAAATGTCGCATCCTACAACTGTTTTTATATTTTTCAACTTAAGTAATGAACCCGCTGTTTTTACAGTGTATCCCAATTTTTTAACAAGTTCCTTTAACTCTAAATGCGACTCTTCACTTACGTCAATCGCCGTTACCTTGTATCCCCTCTTTAGTAACGGAACAGTTAATCTTCCGTTTCCCGATCCAAAATCAACAACCTCATATGTTCCGATTGGTATACGTCCTATCACATTCTCCAGTTCCATTATTGTATGAACCGGAGGATCAGCTATTTTATTAATGTCGTATCTGTTTTTTCCTCATTGAAATGTTTCGTTTGGATTAATATGTTTTGATTATTTTTTTGTAAATATTTTTTCATATTCAGATATTACTTTATCTAAACCAAATATTTTTTCAATATCGCCTCGCTTCTTAAGATACTTTTTTCTATTGGTCAGTACTTCAACAATAGCTTTTACCAATTCCGTTTTATTATTTGGGGAGACAATTATTCCCATTCCAGTCTCTTTTACAGGAATTCTTACGCCGGGGATATTTGTAGAAACAACGGGGCAACCCGAAAGCATCGCCTCAACTTGAACCATACCAAAAGCCTCAAGTTTTTGTGTTGACGGTAGAACTAAAAGGTCGATTGAATCATAAAAACCGGCCAACTTGGCATCATTAAATTTCCCCAAATATTCAATCTTGTCGCCATGTTTTTTCACCATCTTATTAAAATTATTTATATAGCCACCTCCAATTACCTCATCAGAAGGCCCGACAAAAAATATCCTAAACGACCCGCCCACTTCTTTTTTCAAATGGGGTATTGTAGAGATAAGATTTTCAATTCCTTTTTCTTGTGCAATTCTCCCAACAAAACCAATCTTATATTTTATATTGTTATGTTTATGCATAAATCTTTTGTTGGGGTGTGATAGTTTTATTGGAGGATTAACATATTTTATCTTATTGGTATATTTACTAAGGAAATGTGAATTTCCTGCATAATCCTTTGAAAGCGCAATGATATTGTCCGCCAATTTACATGTAATTCTATGAGAAATATACAGTACAAAATAAGACATAATATTTACAAAACCCCGCCATAAGGGAACGTCACATTGATATGTAACTATAATTTTTTTTCCAAAAAGTTTCCCAAGTATTGCCGGCACCACCGACTCAAAAGAAGGAAGGTGTAAGTTTATAACATCAGCTTTCAATAAATCCGGTACAATTTCAAAAGGGTACAAAGGCATAATCGGACCACGCCCGATTAAGAAAGGTGTGAATGCCCTTGAAATAACTACACCGTTTATAATCTCATTCTTTTTAAGATCCTTTTTGTGTCTCGATGTAATAATTTTAACCATATGTCCCTTTTTGACCAATTCTTCAGATAAATTTTTAGCATATATTGTCAAACCGCTTACATTTGGCGAGTAGTAACTTAATGTAATCAAAATATTCATTTTTTACTAAAGTGTTTGTGTTGATCCGAAACGTAAACGAGGTCCACTTTTTTTATCCTTTTTTTCAGATAATTTAATAGCGGTTTATCATCATCAATAAACACTTCCAGTTTAAGCTTTTTTATCATCCTTTCTTTATAAATATGCGGTTGCTCATTTTTCATATTGATATGAATATCTTTAAAGAACTTTCTTAATTTATAAAACCTGAACCAATCCTTTGTTCTTTCGTCTAAAAAAGAATATCTCGAAGAAACAACAAAAAGTTCATATTTATTGCTTTTATAAAGCTCTTTGATAAGTTTGATGTTTTTTCTTATCGGAGGCCGGAGAAGGGGGTGGTGGCTTAGGTATCTAATATATTGTTCTCCTTTGCTTTCGGGGTACCTATATGTCAACTTGTGATCAACTTTTAACCTGACTAGCTTTTCCATAACAAAGTCGGGTACAAAAAAGGGTTTTCCTATAACTACTCCATCAAGGTCAAAACCGATTTTTGTTTTTCTCATTGACATGTTTCCCCTGTAAAAATACATTAACAGATGTAATAATTCAAATACATTGGTAAAAAACCAGTAATGTCATTCTGTACGAAGTGAAGAATCTCATTTTAATGAAAGCAAAATAGATCCTTCGTCGTGTCAATCCTCAGGATGACGAACGGGTTGTCAATCTGTAATATTACTCATATGTTTATAAACGATTTTCTTTACATCATCAAATGGTGGAGTATGTTCTTTGCTGTTGGAGTTATTTTCCTTCCTCTAACTTGGTTAATATTTAAGAGATTTTTCGGTCTGGGATATGCACTCGGCAAAACTTTAGGTGTAATAATTCTTTCGTACATAACTTTTTTACTTTCAATTTTTTCGGTCGCAAAATTCTCTCTTGCTAATCTTTATTTGTACATATTAGTTTCACTCGGGATCAATTTATATATTTTATATAAAAACAAAAATGAAGTTATAAAGGATCTTAAAAACAACATTCCTGAAATATTCATCCAAGAGTTACTCTTCACCTCAGGACTTCTTTTGTGGTCATATGTCCGGGCACACCAGCCGGAGATCCGCGGATTGGAAAAATTCATGGACTATGGATTTGTTACATCCGCCTTACGTTCGGAAATACTTCCTCCAACGGACATGTGGGCAGCGGGAAATACGATCAACTATTATTGGTTCGGACATTTTGTTACAGCGGTCCTGACCAAACTTTCCAATATTCCCTCTGAGATCACTTATAATCTGATGCTGGCAACGATCATGGGTTTGACCCTATCTTCAGCTTTTTCAATATCCGCCACCCTATTCAAACACATTTCTAAAAACGGCATAAAAAAACATTTCTTTATTGCCGGGATCATCTCTGCAATAATTCTTACCTTTGCCGGCAACTTCCATACTCCTTTTTATGTACTAAAAAACGGTTCCGAAAACTATTGGTATCCGGACGCGACAAGATTTATCGGTTACAATCCCGAAACCGAAGATAAAACGATTCACGAATTTCCCATGTATTCATTTGTCGTCGCCGATCTTCATGGACATCTTCTAAATCTACCCTTTGTCCTGTTATTTGTCGCGTCATCATTCGTGATCGTGAGTCAAAGAAAAAGAGGTTCTTTTGATAATCTAAACCTGATCCTCCCCGGATCTTTGCTTGGAATAATGTTTATGACCTCAACGTGGGATTTTGGAAATTATACATTAGCGCTTGGCTACATACTTCTTTTTTCCGAACTTCAGAAGAACAATTTCAGACTATTAAAAACCGCTTGGGATGTAGGAAAAACAATTATCTACATTCTGGCGCTGGGAATCATTGTTGCGCTCCCATTTATTCTAAAATTCGAATCAATAGCCGAAGGCATCAGGTTTGTACACACCAGAACTCCGATTTGGCAAATTGCAATTCTGTGGGGATTTCCGGCATTACTAACAGCTATCTTTATATATACCGCCAAAAAGCTGGGTAAGAAAAACTCCACGTCCGATATATTTATACTATCCCTCCTTGCCGCTTCGTGGACATTGATAATCCTTCCGGAGATCATATTTCTGAAAGATATCTATATCGCAAGTCATTACCGCGCAAATACAATGTTCAAACTAACCTATCAGGCGTTTGTCATGAGCTATCTTGCGGGAGGATATATCATTGTAAGACACATTACACTGCAAAAAGATTTTTATGTTAAAAGATTCCTTTCTTTGTTTTGGGTCATTGTTCTTTTTTCCATCCTTTCATACGCCCGTATTTCAACAAATTCCTATTACGGAAAACTTCAAAATTATGTGGGTCTGGATGGAGCTAAATGGATGCAAACACAATACTTGGATGAATACAACATCATCAACTGGTTAAAGGAGAATGCCGAAAAAGGCGATGTTTTACTCGAGGCTCCGGGTGATTCCTATACCGATTACAACGTAATATCCTCATACACCGGGATTCCGACAATATCAGGCTGGTATGTGCACGAATGGCTTTGGCGTGGAACTCCCGACTTTCCTCAAGAGAGGGTAAACGATATTACTAATATATACGAGGGGTCAGATGTGATCCTAACGAAATCATTGCTGGACAAATATAAAGTAAAATTCATTATTGTAGGAAACTTCGAAAGAGAGAGGTTTAAGATGTTGAACGAGTTAAAATTCAGCCAACTCGCTTCCCCCGTTTTCCAGACAGGAATGACAACGGTATATAAAGTGAATAATGAAGTATGAATTATGGGATCGGGGAATTTTATAAAATTCTTACCCCATACTCCATATCCCATACCCCAATTTGATAATGGATAACATCCTGAAAGATCTAAATAAGCAGCAAAAAGAAGCGGTAACTTTTTCCGGAGAATCTCTGTTGGTATTAGCCGGGGCAGGATCCGGTAAGACAAAAGTTCTTACTCACCGAGCTGCCTATATCGTTTCACAAAAAGAGGCTAATCCTGAAAACTTATTATTGTTAACCTTCACTAACAAAGCTGCAAACGAGATGAAGGAGCGCATCAATAAACTCCTTTCTACTAACTACAATCTACTTTCTACTGTTCCTTTCGCCGGAACCTTTCATTCTTTCTGCGCAAGACTTTTACGAATTGACGGAGAAAGGATCGGGATTCCAAGAAGTTTTTTAATATATGATGACAACGACCAAAAAGATCTGATCAAACAAATTCTTCAAAAACTTGATCTGCCAAAAGAGTATTATAATCCCGGCAGTATTTCTGCTCAGATCTCTGAAGCCAAAACCATGATGCTTTCGCCATTGGAATATGCAGAGGTGACGCGCGGGAAAAATCAGGAAAAGATCTTTCTGATCTATAATGAATACGAAAAGGAATTGAAAAAAGCAGGTGCTTTGGATTTTGATGATCTACTTCTCCGCGGAGTTGAAATTCTGAAAGAAGACAAATTTACATTAGAAAAATGGCAGAGCAAGCTTACGCAAATCTTTGTCGATGAATGGCAGGATACAAATAAAGTTCAATACAAATTAACAAAACTTCTGGTTGGTGGTAGAAAAAATCTAACAGCCGTTGGCGATGCGGCGCAAAGTGTTTACAGTTGGAGAGGTGCTGACTACCGGAACATCACATATCTTACGAAGGATTATCCGACAATAAAAGTAATTAACCTCGAACAAAACTACCGTTCGACACAAACAATTCTTGATGCCGCAAATTCAGTTATCAAAAAAAACACTTCCCACCCCGTTCTTTCGCTTTGGACCAATAAAAAAGGTGGAAATAAAATAAAGTTATATCGCGCAAGAAATGAATTAGACGAGGCGGATTTTGTAGTTGAACAGATAGAATCTTTGAAGAGCCACCACCCCCGAGGTGGAAGCAGCTCTCACCTCGGGGGTGTAAGTTACTCCGATGTCGCTGTATTATACCGAACCAACGCCCAGTCCCGTGTTTTGGAAGAAGCCCTTCTTCATGCAGGTATTCCTTATGTATTGGTTGGCGGAGTAAGGTTTTACGAAAGACGCGAAATCAGGGATGTACTGGCATTCTTACGGCTCCTGGCAAACCCCAAAGACTCTGTTTCAAAAAAAAGGATTGAAAAATTGGGAATTAGAAGATTGGGAAAATTTGAAGATCTTGCCAAAACTTACCACCCGCGGGGTGCAACAGGTTCACACCTCGCGGATAGTGGCCATTTCACCACTCTTGAACTGCTCGACTCAACTCTCCAACACACCGATTATCTTTCTAAATACAAGGTCGAAAATGAAGAAAACCTTGCGCGTCTTGAAAATATCAAAGAACTTCGCTCGGTTGCAATGGAATTTCCCGATCTATACGAATTTCTTGAAAATGTTGCGCTTATAGAAGCCGAGCCCTCCTTCGTTCCGACCAAGTCGGAACTACGGAAGGGCAAGCAAGATGATAAGAAAAATTGTGTAACTTTAATGACTCTTCATGCTGCAAAAGGACTTGAATTCGGGGTAGTTTTTATCGTCGGCATGGAAGAGGGTCTTTTCCCCCATTCCAGATCTTTATTTGATATCCAACAACTTGAGGAAGAAAGACGTCTTTGCTATGTGGGAATCACCCGCGCAAAAGAAATTCTTTATCTTACTTATGCAGGAAAAAGGTTGTTCTTCGGACAGAAATCTTCGAACCCCCCAAGCAGATTTATAATTGATATTCCGGAGGAGCTTCTCAGTGGATCAGAAGACGCAACACGAAGCTTAATTAACAATAATCCGTTTTTTGCCAATGACGACTTGGATGATTTTGATGATGGGGTGAACTTTTAATAATTTTATAGTTTGGGAATTTAATATTGTTTATAACAACCACCATTACCAAATTATTAAATACTTAAATTATTTTCTTA
>LBVJ01000005.1 GCA_000993025.1 Candidatus Woesebacteria bacterium GW2011_GWA1_38_8 | reverse complement strand
AGTTGGGTTGCATTTCTGATATCTGAAAATTTTGATGCCTATATGTTTTACTTGTTCAAAAAGATTACAAAAGGAAAACATTTATGGATGAGAAATGTTTTTAGTTCCATCCCAGCCCTTCTTTTGGATAGCCTTATTTTTATTCCAATTGCCTTTCTCGGTGTCATGCCGCTTTTACCCCTAATCGTAGGGCAAACTGCCGTTAAGTGGCTTGTGGGATTGATCAATATACCCTTTATGTATCTGAACAAAGCGATGTTGGGTAAAACATCATTGGATGTTGTGAATTAGTTATTTTATACGACTTCATTAGATATGAAACTTGGAAAAATAAACAAAAAAGAAATATCTGATGTCCCTATCGAAGGTTTTACGAGAAATTATATTGACAGTTCGGTTAAACTTGCTTTATTAACGGTTGTTGCTGGTTATTTGGAAAGTGACAATATTTTAGTCCACGGCAAAAAACTTTCAAGCACAGATTTTCTCAATAACTTTTTAAGTTATATTTTAAATGATAAAAGAGCAGCTCCAAGAAAATTTGGTCTAAATATTAATTTCGATGGCTATGGTAAAGTCAAACAAACTCGCGCTTCAAACAATTATGATTTATTTCTTTCTTATAGTGGTGGTGCAGACAGTACGGCTGGTCTTCTTTACAATTTATGTAGCTTTTGGACAAAAAAATGAAAAGCAAGAAATTATTACAATCAAAAAAATATTAGGAAAATTAAAAATAGAACCGCTAATAGTAAAAATAGATATCGATAAATATATCGATCATGAATGGAAAAGATGGAAACTTGGGATTATTCCTGCAAGAAATTATTTGTTTGCGGCAATTGCTGGTTCAGTTCTTGCCAAATCTAAAAGTAAAAATCCACAAATTTGGGTGTGTGCCCATAAAGAAGAAATCAACCCGACCCATACTGATAAAAGCAATAGATTTTTTAGATCATGCTCCAAAATTCTCTCAGATAATTATAGAAAAAATATTTCTGTTACAACCCCATTTAAAGACCTAACCAAACCTGAAATAGTGAGTTATTGGCACAAATACTGGGAAAAAAAATATAACATTTCTGTCAACGAAACTGTAAGTTGCTATTTTGGAAACAATTGCGGTGTTTGTAAGGCGTGTATTAATCGTGCAGTTGTTTTTGTGTGTGCTGGAATAAAAATCGAGAATTTTCAAACAAATCCCTTTTTAGATAAAAGGAAGTTAATACTAAATTCATACATTGTTTCTTTTAATTCGTTGCACACGGAACGAAAACTTGACTTTCTCTACGCCTTAAACAAACAAAAAAATATACTACCGAAAAAATTGAAAAAGTTTTTGGATTTGAATTACAAAAAATACGAAAATAAAATCATTAAAAGAATTGATTCTATTAGGAAGGTTGACAAGATTTAAAATGAAAAACTACAAAGTTTTTGTTTATTCAATTAAAAATATCCATTTAAGCAGCTTGGCACATAAAGTGAGGTTTTACTAAATGAGTACTGGATATATTCTTGGCATTAATGGGTGGTTTGACAGAAGTCATGACGCCTCCGCCTGTATAGTAAAAAACGGGAAAGTGTTGGCAATGGCAGAGGAAGAAAGGTTTATTAGAAAGAAGCATGCTTATGACAAAACTCCAGTCAACTCAGTACTTTGGTGTCTTTATCATTTGGGATTAACCTTAGACGATATAGAGAAAGTGGCTGTGGGCTGGGATTATAAAAAACTATATTGGTTGGCAAAAATAAACGAACCTTTTCGGAGTCTTCTATTTTAATAATTGATGGACAGGGGGAAAATGTTTCTACAACATTTGCAATTGGTAGTGGAAAAAGTATAAAAATTTTATGGTCATTACCAGTTGAATACTCACTTGGATATTTCTATGAAGCTGTAAGTGACTTTATTGGCTTCAGACTGAATGAGGCAGGAAAGACAATGGGGTTGGCACCTTATGGAAATTCAGTCAAATACAATCTTCCACAAATAAAAATAACAAATAACGGCTTTGATATAGATTTAGAAATTGAAAAAAATAATAGTTCGTTTGATCAACAACAGGCAATAATATCCGCATGGCAAAATTCTTTCAAGAAAATACTTGGTTGTTCCAAGAATAGAATTGACTTCGTGTTCAGGAATATATATGGGGATATAACTAAAAGCATATCCCTGAATCAGGAATATAAGAATTTTGCCGCTAGTGCTCAGTTTACACTGGAAAGTATACTTCAACACTGCGTAAAGGTGCTGATAAAAAAAACCTCGATAAGAAATCTGTGTTTAGCAGGTGGAGTTGCTTTAAATTGCTCAGCAAATACCAAAATTAAAAATATAAATGGCATTGATAAGCTTTTTATTCCACCCTTTGCCAACGACGCTGGGGTATCAGTTGGAGCAGCATTATATGTCGGTGGTAAACGAGAAAAAAAGCAATTCGAGTCGGCATTTGTTGGTCCAACGTTTACAAATAAAGAAATTGAATTAATCCTTAAGAAATTAAAAATAAACTACCAAAAATTTAAAAATATAGAAGAGGTTACAGCTAGATTGATTCACAGAGGGAAAATTGTTTCTTGGTTTCAAGGACAAATGGAAGTAGGACCAAGAGCACTTGGTAACAGAAGTATCCTAGCAAATCCAACCCTGCTTGACATGCACAAAAAAGTTAATGAAGCTAAAAATAGAGAATTATGGAGACCTTTAGCCCCTAGTATTTTAGATGAAAAAGGTGAATCTTACATGAACGGTTATTTTTACTCACCATTCATGCTCCACACTTTTCAAGTTAAAGATTCAGTAAAGAGAAAGGTTCCGGCCATAGTTCATATCGATGGTTCTACAAGGCCTCAGTCTGTGCGGAAAAACATCAATCCAGGATTTTATAAACTAATTAAATTTTATGAGAAATTAAGCGGAATTCCTTTAATATTAAACCCCTCTTTTAATGGAGCGAAAGAACCAATAGTATGCACTCCTTTAGATGCAATATCCTCCTTTTATACTAATTCGACAGATTATTTGGTTTTAAGTAATTATTTGATTAAAAAATGAGAATATCAGTTGTAATACCAGTAAGTAACGATCTCAGACTAATAAATTGTATTGAGTCTATCGACGAAAGTGTCGAGGTTGTTATATCACTTAATAAGGCCTCTAAAGACATTAAAAAACTTGTAAAAAATATTTTAAATAATCAAGAATTTAAAAAGTTTTTAAAAATAGTAGTGTGTGAGATTAAAGAAGCCAGTATTGCAGAAGCATATAATAATGGCATAAAACATTCTTCGTATAGCAAAATTTTATTAATGGATTCAGATTGTACTTTCGGAAAAGAAACAATTAAAAAGTTAAACAACAATTTAGGAAACAATTTCCTATCAAAGGGAAGGGTCTTTTTTAAGAGCAACTCATGGATATCTCATATAATAGCAAGAGCCAGAGAATATCATACTTCTGATAAAGTGAATGCTTATTCCCCACCTCTTCTTTTCAGTAAAAAAATCATTAATTATATTGGAGGATACTATTTTCACCCCAAGCTTTGTTGGTCTGAAGATAGTGAATTTGACCTTAGAGTCAAAAAGGCAGGCCTGGAAATTTCTTATGATCCAACTGCCGTGGTATATCATCCAACACTTAGTCTGTGGTCAGACCTTAAAAGTTCTTTTTGGTATGGAGTGGGTAGAAGAATTGGGTTAGAAGTTGGAGTTCGAGATAAACCAGTGGGTGTTTTTGGTAGTTTTAGAAAATATGTTGGCGAGGCATCAAAAGAAAAAGGGCTTCTTGTAGGAATATATCTTTTCATTTGGAAAATGAGCACGCTTCTTGGATATTATGTTCAAGAGATTTTTAGATTAAAAAAGTAATCTAATTATATGAAAAGAATAATGCCATCTAAAGTAATACTAAGAAAAATATTGATAATTTCACCCCACCCAGATGATGAGATATTGGGATGCGGAGGAACTATTATCAAATCCATAGAAAAGGGAGATAAGATATCAGTTGCTTATTTAACGTCGGGAGATATCAATCAAAATATTAGAGAAAAAGAAGTTTTAACTGTATGCAAATATTTAGGAATCAACAGTCATTATTTTTTAAGGTTACAAAGAAAGGGGTTAACTGTGTCTCTGGAAAATATTAAAGCGTTAATGGAAATATTTGAAAAAGTTAAACCAGACCTTGTATACGTCAATCATGAGCTAGACGCTGACTATGAGCATCGCATTGCATATCAATTAGCGATGCAGTCCTATTGGAGATTCAATTCTGATCAAGCACCAAATTCCAAAGTGATAGGACTACTCTTGTATGAAATACACACACCAATGGAAAAGTACAATTTGGTTGAAGATATCTCTAAATATATAAACAAGAAGATGAAAGCAATGTCCTTCTACAAATCACAATTAAGTAAATCCAGAATCGACTTAGCAATTAAAGGTCTGAATCGATATAGAGGTCGTATGCATGAAAATATTCACTATGCAGAAGTTTTTCAGATTAAAAAATTGACCAGCTTATAAGAAATTTAAAATGAATCCTCGAGATAATCAGATCTGTCAAGCAAAAGGATCATTTTGATAATCCTATAGATTTTTTGTTAAAATTGCCAACAAATCTAAATATATGAGAAACGAATCGGAAATACGGGCAAAATTGGATGCAAGGGATATCTTTCCCGCCGAAGGTATTGGGCAGCATATTCTTGTTGACCAGGGGGTTATTTCAACTTTTACCGGTCAGATAGAACATGGCGTCAACGTATTGGAAATTGGAGCAGGACCTGGAAATTTGACCGAGAAAATCGCCGAAAGGGCTAAGAAGGTTGTTGCTGTTGAAATAGACCAAAGATTTAAACTCTTACTCGATGAGGTTCAAACAAATCATCCGAATGTTGAAGTTGTATATAAAGATGCAGTTTCTTTAAATTTCGGAAATATTGTTAAATCCGGTTTTCTACAAAACGGTTGGCAGGTTGCATCAAATCTTCCTTTTCATATATCGGAGCCGTTTTTATATAAACTTGTAGATCTTCCTATCGAAAGTGCCGTTCTGATTGTTGGTGATCAGTTGGCCAGAAAAATGCAAATAGACAATCCGAACAATCCCGAATTTTCGCGACTATCTCTTTTAACCCAAACTTTTTTTGAACCCGGATTAATTTCTCATATCGGAAAGGATTCTTTTTACCCACAGCCAAGAACGGATGCAGCCATGATTATGTTAACTCCCAGAGAGAAGAGAGAACTCGAAAGAAATACAGGAAGAGCAATCTTAAAGAAATTATTTCTTACCGAAAGACGAAACCCCAGTGTTTTAAGTGTTATTAAAGCATCAAAAAGAACGGAATCCGATACTTCGCTTATGTCAAAAACAGAAAGCCATAGATATGACAGACGGCAAACCAAACAGGAATTGAGACAAATGGCTAAAAGTTTGCAATACGAATATGGTCAACCAGAAAACGAAAACAATTATGGAAATAGAGATGTCGAGAAATTAGGATTATCAAGCGAGTTACTTAGTAAGCCATTTTCCAGATTTGATAACCAAGATATTAGAAATTTGGCAATGGCATTAACAGAACGATACGGCCAACTCTAAAATTCTTCAAGAATATATCAAACAGTATCATCATTGTTTATATTATTTTCTTTTTATTGTGTCTCAAATGCCTCACTTCGCCTTCGCTCAGTGCAGGCATTTAGCCTTGAAATAAGACTCATCATATGGGACAATTAGGTACTAGAGCGGTATGCTCAGCTTTGCTAACTAGTATCGTCAACGGTAAGCCTCGAATGGACGAGTGTGGAGTCCAGGCGGGTAGGACGACAGAATCTGGATCTGTTAATCAGGGTTCGTCTGCCTCGCCCTGTGCGATTCAAGGCGGGAATCCCTGTCCCCCAGCATAGAATTTTTATTAGGACCTAAAAATATATGAAGATTGCGCTACTACTGCCAGGTTATTTGGATTCTCCCGACTATCTTCATATGAGGATTTTTGAAAGAAGACTTCAAGAGCTTGGTTATGTTGCTGAACGACTTGACCCGTGTAATCTGTGGACATCGGATGATGTAAGTGATTATTCCGTCACAAATTATATCAAACATATAAAAAACAGAATTGACTTCTATAGAAGCCAAAAACCAGAAGAAATACTTCTAATAGGTCACAGTCTAGGTGGCTTTACTGCAATACTCGCCGGTAACTTACTTCCAGAGGTAACTAAGATAGTTGCTTTGTGTCCACCATCTTCAATTGAGGGACTAGGCAAAAAGTGGGAAGGAAGGTCTTCAAGAATATCAAAACGAGATTTACCAGGTGATGATACCAATTTTAGAGAATTCGAAATTCCACTAACATTTGTGGAAGATGCAAGAAAATATTCTGCAGTTGAAGCTGTCCGTAACATCAAGAAACCGCTGATGATATTTATTGGAATGGAAGATACATCTGTTCCACCCAAAGAATCCGAGGTCCTAATGATAAATGCTTTTAATCCGTATGTGGTGAGAATGCAAAAAATAGGTCACGATTTTAGGCGCTCTGAAAAAGAATGCAATACCGTTATGGTTGAAATTGAAAAGTTTTTAACAAAATGAACGATTTTACAAAAATAGCCATAGATTTTGCCTATAAGGAGCAGAAAAGGACTTCAATGCCCTTAGTTCAACATATTGAACTGTCTTCTGTGGTTGGAATTAAATTGGCAAAGGAACTTGGTGCAAATGTTCAGATTGTCGAAGCTGGTACATATTTAATGGATTGTATGATAGGTGAAGCGCTAAAAAAAGGTAAACTTTCTGAACACATTATAATGTCTGCTGACAAAACGGATGAGTTGCTAAGCAGAACCGACTTATCAGAGAGTAACAAAGAAAACATCAAGCATTGTGTGCTTGAGCACCATGGGGTTGGCAAGTTTCATTCTTTAGAATCAGAGATTTGTTGTAATGCTGACTGTTATAGATTTATTTCGATTAAAGGTTTTTCATACGCCATGAGGTTTCTTAGAGATATGCCCTTTTCAGATTTAGTTAATCTGCTTGAGAATAAGTCAAAAGAAAAATGGAAAGCGCTGACATTGGATATATGCAAAAAGGAACTTAAAACCCAATACAATTTAATTACAAGTTTTTTAGAAGAGTTAAAGAAATAATTTTGTTTTATCCATTAACCAACTCCGGAGCTCGAATAGTTTTGATTTCTTCCCACCTTTCCCTTATAAGTTCAACCTGAATTGTATCTTCAAAAGCCTTAACAATTTTCTCTAAAGCACTTATAATAATGGCAGTGCTCTGCAACAATCCTTTGCTAAGGCTACGGAATGTCTTGTAATTTGCAGTATAATTACGAAGGATTTTGAGAGGGGTCGAATCCCAAAGGTATTACGAAACTCTTGTGCGAAGTATACCCTGTCCTCCAGCATAAATATTTAGCCTTAGAGTTTGCCACCGAACATGGATAGATCGAACCCTATTTGACATATAGTGCTTCTTTTAGTATACTTTCCTTCAGTAAAGTGATATGAGAAATAATTATTCAAAATACAAGTGGGTAAATAGTGATACGAATAGCCTTTTTGAAGCTATTCTGACCTTGGAATCTGTTGAGGAAGCCAGGAACTTTTTCCGTGACTTGTTAACAGAACAGGAGATAACAGAATTTGGTCAAAGGGGGAAAGGGGCAAGATTGCTCGCAAAGGACATTCCATATACACAGATTGAAAAGGAAACGGGCATGAGTTCAAAGACGATAGCAAGAATACAAAAATGGTTAAAAGATGGTATGGGTGGATATTTAACTATGATAAAGAAGTTAGGAGAAAAAGGAGGTTTGTAGTTATATTTTTTTAACCAAGATACTTTACTATGATAAAGCAAAAGAAAATTCAAATTGGTGTTATGGGTTCAGCAGCAGACTTAAAATATGCCAAAAAACTTGAAAAATTAGCTGAAGAGGTTGGATACTTTGTGGCTAAGAAAGGAGCTGTTCTAATCTTTGGAGCGGAGAAAGATTACGATTCGCTTTCCACAGCTGCTTGTAGGGGGGCCAAAAAAGCTAAAGGCTTAACTGTGGGAGTAACTTATGGTAAAGGGAAAGATATTTTTGAAAAAAACTGCGATGTAATAATATCCAGTGGTCTTGAAAGGGGTGGAGGTAGAGAAACACCTCTGGTTTTAAGTTGTGATGCAATTATTACCCTCAATGGTGGTTCTGGCACATTGACTGAAATTGCCATTGCCTATCAGGCCAATATCCCAATTGTTGTTCTTGAGGGAACGGGTGGATGGAGTGATAAGTTAGCAGGGCAATATTTAGATGACAGAAAAAGAATAATAATTAAAAAAGCAAAAACTCCTAAAAAAGTTGTTGATTTAGCATATTCGCTTGCCTCTAAAAAATATGAATAAAAATAACCTTATTCCAAACAGTTCTTCACATCATTACAGAATCCCTTATGGTAAGGGGTTGGTTGTGATGTAGTCCTCCAGTAATCACTGTTTTTATCACACTCAATCCCTTCCTAGAAGGGATCATTTATTTTCTGGGAAGAAAAGATTGGAGGTGATAAAAATGACGGAAAGGGAAAATTGTTTACAGGAATTGGGCGAACAACTTCGCCCAAATCCTTATGTCGTTTCAGAAGATATATCTTTATTGTTAAGCCGATGGGCAGAAGAGAGGGGTTTTAACTTACCTAATAAAGTGTTTTTTAAGCAATTACGAAACAGGTTTGAAAGCGTGTTTAGGCAGGTGTTTAGGAATTTTGATCTTGTTTCAGAAACGGAGTTGACTGTTGGGATGAACGAAATTGTTCAGAACACTGGTTTATACCCTGTTTCTCTTGATAGGGTATATTTTCGCTCAAAGAGTGCCTTGGATATAACAAGGATTGTAGACACAAATGGACAAGATAAAGGGTTAGGAAGAAGAATGGATAGTCCCACCATCCTTGAACAGTTCAGAAAACTACGTTTAACAGGAATAAAGGAAGTAGTTTTGGTGGATGATGTCATTTTTTCTGGCGACTTAATAAGAAAAGTGGCAGATGGCTTATCTGGGATGGGGATAAAGACCCCCGTAATATGTGCAGGTATCGGGATAACAGAAGGAATTAATAAACTCAATGGTTACGGGAAGGATGTACGTTGTGTCAGGCAATATCCTGAAGTAATTGATGAAATATGTGAGAGGGATTTTTATCCTGGTGTCCCTCTGTGTGGAAGGACACTTACAGGTGAAAAAAATCTTGGAGTCCCATATATATTGCCCTTCGGAAAACCTGGTAAATGGGCATCAATTCCACCAGAAGCAGAGACACCGATATCCCGTTTCTGTCTGGAACAGACAATAGAATTGTTCCAGGAAATAGAAAAGGCTAGCAATAGATATGTTAGATGTTGTGATTTAGATAGAGGAGTAGCTGGTTTACCACAAGATGAAACAAAGTTTTTAAACGCTTTGAGATTAGTAAAATAGAAGCTGAGGGGCTGGTTTGCTGTTCTTACCGGCCCCAACTTCTAGTAAAATTGTTAGTGGGTATAGTTACAGATGGGAATTTCTATATAATTTGTTATAAAATGTGTTCGAATAGCGTCCACGGTTCGCACACAATATATACGTCGCATAACAACCATTAACCGGTAAACTTGTGTTTTGTCGTTGACTTAAGTGCCTCAAATGTTGTAAATTGAAGCTATAAGCGATGAGGCTCGCTATACAACCGCTAAAACTCCTTTAGCTGATAGCTTCTACAAATTTACATAGCTATGACAAAAATTGATGACGTTTTCGCCCGCGAAATATTGGACTCCAGAGGTTTTCCTACAATCGAATCGGAAGTTCGTCTTGATGACGGAACTTTGGGAAAAGGCGCCTCCCCTGCCGGTGCCTCAGTGGGATCTCACGAGGCAATCGAATTAAGAGACAATGATCCGTCAAGAAGGATGGGTCTTGGAGTATTAAAGGCAGTAGAAAATGTTAACACCGTTATTAAAGATTCAATAGTTGGGATGGAAGCGGAAGAACAGGAAAAAATAGACACAGCGATGATTACGGTTGATGGAACTGATAATAAAAGCAGAATTGGTGCAAACAGTATTTTGTCGGTCTCTATAGCTGTCGCCAATGCTGTGGCGAAAAGTAAAAGTGCTCCACTTTTTATATATCTCAAGGATTTGGCAAAACCATACGGTGTCCAAGCTGAAACCCCCAAACTTCCGACCCCAATTTTTAATTTAATTAATGGAGGCAAACACGGGTATGGAAGTTTGGATTTTCAGGAGTTCCAAATCATTCCTAGTCCGCAAAAATCATATTCAGATGCATTGTCTTTAGGTATAGAAGTTTATCAAAGCTTAGGCAGACTGTTAAAAGACCGAAAGATTGTTCATTCCGTAGGCGATGAGGGAGCATATGCACCTAATATTTTTACGAACAAAGAAGCTTTCAAAACAATTGCTGAAGCTGTTTCCCGGACATCTTACAAAATCAAGGTTGATTATTCCTACGGTTTAGATGTCGCTTCGAATACATTTTTCAAAAATGATGTTTACTCTATTAAAGATCATTCTGAACCTTTAACAACGACGGGTCTAATTGAATATTTTGAAAAGTTGAACGAAGAATATCCGCTGGGTTATCTTGAGGATGCCATTAGCGAAGATGATTGGGAAGGTTGGCAGGAACTTAATCAAAAGTTCTCAGGCAAAATGACTGTTTTTGGAGATGACCTGATTGCCACAAATCCGGAAAGATTGTCAAAAGCTGTCGAAATAAAAGCATGTGGCGGAGTTTTGATTAAACCCAATCAAATAGGTACTCTTTCAGAAACTTTTAAAGTAATAAAAATTGCAAAAGACGCTAATATGAAAGTCGCAATTTCCCACAGACTCGGCGAGACAACGGATGCGTTTATTGCAGATTTGGCGGTCGCAGTTGCAGCGGATTACGTAAAGTTTGGTGCTCCGGTCAGAGGGGAAAGAGTTGTAAAATACAACAGACTTCTTCAAATAGAATCAAAAATACAGTAAATTGTGTCTTTTCAGTAAGGAAACTGCATGTAAAGTGTTCTCAAGGTTGGAGACACCAATAATAACTTCTAGGGTGCATTTAGTCCTTCGATAAACTCAGAATTTTGCACTCTGTCTGACACGTATCATGCGGTCTAAAGAATATAAGGGTTCTAGAGTGGTATGCGCGGCAAGATTATTGGACACGAAGCGACCGTAAGCAGTAAAATTACCCAGTTCTACTTGTTAAGCTTCATTACTCTCAGTGTTCAGGAGTAAATTTGATATAATATTTTATGATTAAAAAAGGAATCGTCAGTGGAGTAGTACACAAACTGCCGTCGGATTTACAAAAAACATTGTTGTCTGATCCTAAAATGTTAGAGGTGTGGACAGATATTACACCACTTGCCCGCGATGAGTGGATCTGCTGGATTGAATCCGCGAAAAAACAAGAAACTAGGGAGCGAAGGATTGAGGTGGGACATTCTAAACTTACTTCCGGAATGCGAAGACCTTGTTGTTGGGCTGGGTGTACTCATCGCAGATAATACTTATAGGGATAAAAAATCCCCAGGCTGACCCCCGCTCAGCCTATTAAAATAGGCTCCGTTGTAATCTCAGCATTCCGGTTCGACATCTTTGTTACAATCACAGCATGAAGAAATTATTCACTTCAGACAAAGTATATATCAGCCGATCGGGAATTCTTAATGCCGACAGAGGAGTCTTCGCCAGGAGCGATATTAAAAAGGGCGAAATTATTGAAAGATGTCCGATTATTTTAGTCCCAAGATACGACATGTCCAATTTAAATGAAAGTATCCTTGTTACCTACTTTTTTTATTTTGGCAAAAACAGGGAACGTTTGGCAATCGTATTGGGTTTTGGTTCAATTTATAACCACTCATATGAACCAAACGCAACATACAAGATAAAACTAAGGGAAAGAATAGTCGAATTTTCTGTCTTAAAAGATATAAAGAAAGATACGGAGATAACATTTAATTACAATTATGGAAACCCAAAAAACAAGAGTCCTTTATGGTTTGAGGTGTGATACTGGTTATGGGATTATCGAGCAAAAGGCCGACCCGCTCAGCCAATCATAGCAATCATAATGACCCTAGACTAAAGATTGTTCATAATTAAGTAAAAGGCTAATCCCATAACACCTTACTCAAATGATTTTTTTGAATAATAAAGCAGGGATATTTGTTCCTCTCGCAGTTTTCAAACGGAGTGTTTCTTTCATAGCTCACTCCGGATTTGCAACAATAATGAAGCGTCTTGAATCGGCAAAACCTGTGCAGGTGTATAAAGTTAAGGTTTCTTCATTTTTTGGAAGTACAGGAGATACTTCGTTGGGTGTCACTTCAAAAGTAGCGGCAACTTTATATTTCCATAATTTTTCATCCTCGGTTGCAACTATTACCTCTGCATCTTTTTTGATTTGTCTTATTGGTCCGAATATAACTTTCTTATTATGCCCATAAATAACAACATTTCCACCCTCACCCGGATTGGCGGAGGAATTAAGATGGCTTACATTTTTTTCGGATACTTGCCAAACACCGTCAATTATTTGCGATTCTTCAACCGGCAGATTGATATTTAAAGAACTGATTTTAATTGAAACAGGCTTTGCGTATATCTTTTCAGGAACCGTTTCTGTCAATTTTGGAGGTATCTCGTAAGCATTGAAAGAAAGAGATCGAGTCGAGTACGATCTGATTCCATATAATGCAATCAAAATCAATCCGACGAATATTAAGGCTAATCCTTGTATGCGATCGTTTTTCATTCGTATCAACGAAGTTATACGAATATTTTACTCTTTTGAAAGGAGTTTTTGTCTTTAAATCCATTAATGTCTGTATATGAAGATGATATTAAATAATTAAGGAATGTTGTTGCGCGTTCTACACCAAGAGTAAAAGTTTCCAGTGCCAATGCTGTCCAATTTGTGAACAAATTATCTGTTATTAGATCTTGCGTGAACAAATTTGATGCTTCGCTTGCAAAACTATTGCTAAAGAACCTCTTTTTAGCTAGTTTTGTTAGGCCTAATACTATTAAAGTTGATCCGAATATTAGTATGAGGTTGTTAATAGAATCAGTAAAACCTCCTGTTGAAGCAAGTGTTGAAGCTCCCAATACTGATCCTCCGGTACAATACTCGGCTGACAAGGGACCCGGCATACATCCATTAACAGCTTTAACTAGAAAACAACCGCTTGAAATCCCGTTTATTACAAAATTATCTGTATCGCCTGTACTAAATACTGAGTAAAGATATTCCCCAGTTTCTCTTCCGTAAGAAATTGAGTATGAATTTGCTTGAGTAACTTTTGTCCACGTTATTTTAACCGAATTTGTGCCTGCAGACGTTACAGATAAGATTCTTGGAGCTGAGGGGACTGTATCATTACAAACCGGTGGTGATGCTTCACCGATACTATTTTCACGAATAATAGCGGGTGTGGTAGTTGGAATGACACTTCCACAGTAATAATTTATATTTTCATAGTTATAATTTACATCATTCAATCCCCATTCAAGGCCAGGTTCAGATCCTGCTTCGTCTGGAGTCCAATTTGTTTGAATTCCCACTCCCTCCGGAGAACAGAAACATTGTAAGTAGTAACTGTCGCCCAAACTGTAAACATCATCTCTTCCTTCTAAAAGCCCGTCACCTGCGATTTGATGCAGACCGGTATCATAGTGGGCTCTGTCTCCATCTTCTGTTTGACTTTCACAAAGAGGAAAAACCACTGGTATTTGAGCTTGTGCTTCGATGTTTCCGGTTGATGTGAGGTATACTGCCAATCCCAAAAACGCTAACAACCCTCCACAAAGAAAACTTAATTTAATGAGGTATTTATTCATCTGCGTGCATTATAATGCTAAACCTATAATAGGTCAATATAACAGCATACTTCCCGTTTAAAGAATTTGTGATTTGTTAGCACGCACTATAGTTATTCGAATTCATTAAATTAAAATAGGTTCTAACATCATATCATCTCGAACACTCAGCTTACTTCGTTCACTGGTTGTCGGGGTTCGATAAGCAGGGGGCTCTTGGATACAACTTACCGACTATTTTGTGAAGCGGCTTTTACGAATGCTAAAAAAATCGGGTGTGGAGAATGCGGTCTGGCAATATACTCCGGATGGAATTGAGTTCCAATAAAAAAGGGATGATCTGCCAGCTCAATCGCCTCGACAAGTTTGCCATCAGGAGACGTTCCTGAGATTACAAACCCTGCTTTCTCAAACTGTTCACGGTAGTCGTTGTTAAACTCGTAGCGATGACGATGACGTTCGTATACAATATTCACCGCGCCAGTGGGGGTCATATTAAAACTTTTATCTGAGTGCCATGGAGATTTAGGATTTGAGCCATACTTTTTGTAAATCTTATCAAGCTGTGTCCCTTCTTTGATTTTGCACGGCCAAGAACCGATACGGATTGTCCCGCCGTATTGCATCTTTGCTAAATAGCCGGCTTGATCAGGCATGATGTGAATAACAGGATTCTTTGTTTTGGGATCAACCTCGGTTGAGTTGGCTAAATCCATTTTTAGCACATTTCTGGCAAATTCTATTGATGCCATTTGCATACCAAAGCATAGACCTAAATAGGGAACTTTATTCTCCCGGGCATATCTGACCGCCTTAAGTTTACCTTCAACACCTCGGCTGCCCCATCCCTGGGGAACTATAACGCCGGCAAAATCCCAAAGGCTTATTTTTCCGTTTTCGAATTCCACACTATCTATCCAGGAAAATACCGGATTAAAGCATTGAACCCAGCAGGCCTGTTTCAATGCTTCCACAACCGAAACATAGGAGTCAGTTAATTTATAATCCCCTGTTACAAAATATTTACCGACAAGCGCAATTTTAAGTTTACTTTTCGCATTCTGGCGCATCACCTTTAATTTTTTCCACTTAGACAACCCGGTATCGGTAATCTTCTTTTTGAGACCAAGTTTACGAATTATTTTGCCACCAAATTTTTGTTCTTCGAGATAAAGCGGAACCTCATAAATACTTGTTAAGTCAGGGTTACTGATAATGTCATCTTGATGAAGATTGCAGAAAATAGAGAGTTTTTCCTTTCTTTTGCGATCAATGGGGAGTTCACTTCTGGCTACGATAAAATCCGGTTGAATTCCCATGCCGTTTAGAAGTTGCACCGACTGTTGAGCCGGTTTACTTTTAAGCTCACCGATATTTTTGAGGAATGGAAGATAAGTGACATGGATCTGAAGAACATCCTTAGGCTGCCTAAGTTTAAGAATCCGGCTTGCTTCGAAGAAAATTCCGTTTTGATATTCTCCTACAGTGCCGCCAAGCTCAGTAATTACCACGTCGGCATTGTTAATTTTTCCGGCCTTGGTAATTCTTGTAATTATTTCGTCTGTTACGTGAGGAATAGCTTCGACATCTTCTCCTTCGTAACCAAATGCCCGTTCACGATTGATAACGGATTTATAAACTTGGCCTGCCGTCATATAATTTTCTTTATGAAGTGAAAGATTTAAGAAGCGTTCGTAATTACCCAAATCCTGATCGGTTTCCAGGCCATCCGCAGTAACAAAAACCTCGCCATGCTCTTGCGGACGGATGGTGCCCGCATCCACATTGAGATACATATCGATTTTTACTATTGTAACTTTGACGCCCTTAGATTGAAGGATGGTACCGATAGATGAAGATGTTATACCCTTGCCTAACCCGCTTACAACTCCGCCCGACACGAAGATATACTTCATGAAAGACAATTATACTTATATTAATTGAGAATGTTAAGTACAAACCTGCCATCCTGTTTGGCATTCATGCGAAAAGGAAACAACTATTGCTCTCATAAATGAACCAATCTCCCTTCAACTTTTCTTGATGTGTTTTGATTTTTTCTTAAATACTCTTCCAAAACCTCTTGCGCTGAGGCAGCGACGACCTTACTCTGACCCGATTCCAATAATTCTTCATTAGAAATATTAAGATAAGATTCCGATTGATTAAAGTGATAACCCTGTATGCAGATTGTGTAAAACCGGGTGTTGGAAACATCCTCCCCATCAATCGAAAATAACTTAAGACTTTTGCTTTTTTCATCATAGATAGCTTTGACTTTTTGGATAACAATTGGGAAGGTAAACCATTAGAAACAGAAGAGATGAAACCACAACGTTTTTGGTAAGTGAAGTTCCGTATACAGAGATGGGGGCATCTGACAAAGAATGGTTACCAATAATTATTTCGGGAAAGAAAATTAAGGCGAAATACACTTATTTTCACGAAGGAGGCAGTATTGAATCAAGAGAATTAAATAAAATTATTTATTCGTTTGGAAATTTACAGAAAACAATTGTTGACAACATAAACAATGATAAAGTACTATGTGGGATATTGTCAGAACAAGATGGATAAACTACATAAAATGGAAAGAACAAGAAAAAAATTAGACCCCAATATTCAAAAAACTACCTACGATAGAGACGCAAAACTTTTTAAAGAAAAGTCTCAACAATTGTCAACTTGGATCTATATTGGTGGACCGGAAATCGACAAGTTTGCAAAAAGTCTACCTAAAGGTGAAACTGTTGTTTGGGATCAGGGAAGCGCAAGTGGAAGGGTAGTCAAACGTCTTATTGAAAATGGCGTTAAACCGGAAAATATTATTGGGGTAGAGATCAGCCCGGATCAGGTTGCAATTGCAAGAAAGGAAATACCACAGGCAACCTTTATTGTAGGAGATCTTGCTACCAAACATCTTAAAGATAACTCAATCGATGCAGCAACACAACATATGGTGTGTGAACACCTTGACGACGCTACATTAAACAAGGTTAACGAGTTCACTTTCGATGCATTAAAACCGGGAGGTAGATATATAGTGGTCCTTACACACCCAAGTAAGACAGCAATCAGTAGCGGGTTAAGTGGAAGCGGATCATTTACGACAACTTTTCCATGGGGAGGAGAAGGATTGAACTATCATAGAACAAGGGAAGATCTGATTAAAGCATACAAAGACGCCGGCTTTGAGATAGATGGTGTCAAAGATCTTAAAATGCCAGTGGAAGCCAAAAAGACCCATCCCGATGATTATCAAAAGTATCAGAAATATCCATATATCAGAATCTCCTTGGATATGCATAAGCCTGAATAATGTTGCTTGTTGTTTATTATGTGCTCCAGTTTCCGGTAAAATGATCAACAACTACAGTTGATCACTTGAATTTCGATATTATCGGTCAAAAAAATAGGTTCGAACCTTGTCCCACCCTCAGCTAAAGATACGGAGTGGAACAGCACAATTCGCTACCAGAGTATAATGTATATTAAGTTTTTTATTAAGGTAACATTTGTTTAATATATGGCTGATTGGGGAAAAATATCAAGCAGGGGTAACGTGGAAGACAGAAGATCTATGGGTCCAGCCGTTGTGGGTGGTATCAGCATAACCGGAGTGATACTGTATATGCTTGTAAACTATCTCACAAACGGTCAGGTCAACATTCCATTAGACGAATTGGAAAGTATTCCGGTAGATCAACAGCAGAGTCAAAATACTGAAATTTTTGATGGCGAAGACGATTACGAAGTATTTGCATCAACTGTATTGGGATCCAATAATGACATGTGGGTGAATATTCTAAAAAATGAAAACAAATCCTATACTCCTCCAAAATTAGTGCTTTTCCGCGAGGCAACGGAATCGGGATGCGGTACAGCTACTTCACAAATAGGACCCCATTACTGCACTTTAGATCACACTATTTATTTAGACGAAACATTCTTCGACAAACTTGTAGATCAATATGGAGCAAAAGGCGGTGATGTTGCAGAGGCATACATAATCTCGCATGAAGTCGGTCATCACGCACAAAGTGAGCTTGGAATTACAGATGTGGTAATGGAAAAAATGCAGCAAAATGGAAATGACGCCAACGAACTAAGCGTCAAATTGGAATTGCAGGCAGATTGTTTTTCAGGGCTCTGGGCAAACTCCATTAGAGACATAGGCGTTTTATCACCCGGTGAAATTTCTGAGGCCATGGATGCCGCTGCAACTGTCGGAGATGACCGTATCCAGGAAAAGGCAAATGGAAGAATTAATCCTGAAAATTGGACTCATGGTTCTTCAGAACAGCGTGTCTTTTGGTTTACTAAGGGGTATGAATCCGGTTCGTTATCTTCATGCGACACTTTCAACCAATACTGAAGGGTTTATGGGGAAAATAAGTAACTTATGCGGAATGCTCATTCAAACATAACATCCAAGCACCCTCTTCGAAAGAATCAAGACAACACCTAAATTATGAGTATCTTATGTAGTTGGCTCTTGATTGGTACTTGACAACTACTTCATATAGTTGTAGTATGTGAAGTATGACAACAAATAATAAACAAAGAGTGACGCTTTTCGTCAATCCTTCAATTTTAAAGCAAGCTAGAGCACAAGCAGTTGTCGAAGAATTAAGTTTGACTGCTCTTGTTGAAAAATCTTTAACTAGCTATCTGCCCAAAGAAACAATAATTAAAAAGGTGGTATAAGAATATCTCCCGATCTTTAAATTACGATCTATCTTATCCAATCCGGATAAGATGTAAAGTTCCGGATAAAAGCTCTTTAACTAAAAACAAAAAAAACTTCATTTAATTAGAAATAATAATTACAAAATTATGTATACAAGAATGATAGACCAAAGCGGAAGCTCCAAGATCAGACCGGAAAAGATGTACACTCAGCATGAAGTTGACGATCTACTTGAAAAGGGAGAAGATCGTTTTTCTTCTCAAGCAAAAGAGATCGAAAAAGAGTCAAGGGCTGCAGATAAACAAAAACGGCTAAACAATAGGGCTATTGCTAATTTGATTAAAAAATCCAACAGAATATTGGTTAGTATCTCCTCTCACGCTTTTCCCATTGATATATTTCCGGATACTATCAATGTTGAAGAAGGAAGAATTACAGTAATAAACCGCCACCTCCTTTCTTCCGAAATCCACAGTGTTGATGTAAAAGATATTGCCAACGTGTTCATTAATAGAAATTTCTTCTTTGCACAACTGGTAATTATTTCAAAGACATTTGAAGACAATGAAGTAAGAATAAGAAATCTGTATCCGAATGAAGCGGTATTTACCAGAAGGATCATCGAAGGCTTAAGAATATTTATGAATAAGCAGATAGAAACAGCCGGTTACACAAAAAACGAACTAATTGCAAAACTTGAAGAATTAAGTACGACAGAAATTGTAACATAAACTAATAGATTTATAGAGCAGGGACCCTCCGTCGCAAAGACTATGGAGGGCGAAGGGGGGTGAAAATATATGGCAGAAATTGTACAAGAATCGGTAACAACGCAAAATGAAGGTCCAAAAGAAGCAGTAACTACTGAAACAAAAAGAGTTGCATCAAGTTCTCAAACGGTTGAATATTTGATTTACTTTTTATTTGGAGCACTTGAGATACTTTTAGCCTTCCGTCTGGTCTTAAAGCTGATGGGGGCAAGTCTGGCAAGCGGTTTTGTTCGTTTGATATATAGCTTGACCGGAATTTTTATTCTACCTTTTGAGGGAATATTCAGAAGGGGTTATACACAGGGAGTTGAAACTACTTCAGTTCTTGAACCGTCAACTTTGGTCGCAATGATTGTGTATGCAGTATTGGCTTGGGGAATAGTAAAGCTAGTAAAAATATTCTCCGGTGAAAAACAAGTTTCATAACTTGTTTTTTTATGTTCGATTTGAAGTTATTAAGAAGGGGGGTGGATAAAAAATGGGTATCATACTTTGGATTATTTTTGGAGCAATCGCTGGTTGGGTAGCATCTTTAATAATGAAAACCAATTCCAGTCAGGGCACCATTACAGATATAGTTTTGGGTATTATCGGTGCTGTAGTTGGTGGCTTTCTTATGGGGTTGGTCGGTAAACCCGGTATAAGCGGATTTGATGTCTACAGTTTAGTAGTTGCCGTTATTGGTGCTGTCGTTGTGATATACGTCGGGCGCTTAATAAAAAGATAAACCGGAATTTGCAGTGAAGATTTTTTCATCTTAGTACAAGCAGTTATTATTGGTATGTATGAAATTGGAAGTGAACGGGCTGACGTGTTCAGGCAGTACACGATGAAAAATACGGTAAATCAAAAAAGAGGTTAAACCAATGCCTCATATGCTAAACATAAAACAAAAAAAGTGCGCCTGCCACCTATACTATTAATCACATTATCAATTAGATCTCACGACAATTACTTCAATGAAAATCTTTCTGTAAAAATTCTATTATTTGAAACACCGATATCGAGCAATATTTTCTTTACTGATGTCATCATTCCTTCCGGTCCAACCAAAAATACCGTTCTTGAACTTATATTTTCAATTTTCTTAAGAAGTTTTGCATCCACATAACCTTCCTTTTCGGTATATTTGTAAACTACCTTCAACCAGCCTTTTTTCGAAATTTTGATTATTTCCTCCTTAAATACGGCGTCGTTCTCATTTTTTAAAACATATAAAAGAACTGAACCCCCAAAAATATCTTTTCCTGCCATAAATCTCAACATACTCATTACCGGTGTTATCCCTATTCCTCCGGCAATAAACAAAAATGGTCCCGGATTGTTAATATTTGTAAACACACCATACGGTCCATCTATTATTGCCATATCCCCATTCTTAATTTTTGGAATCGTCGAGGTAAAATCTCCCAAATTTTTAACCGTGAAAGTTAAGTACTTTTCCCCGGGTGAGGAAGATATAGTAAAATGGTGTTCCTCCGGAGAAACTTGTCCAAAAAAACGAATATAAGCAAATTGTCCCGGATTATAATTGAAAATTCGACCTTTCACAGGTTTTAGTTTTATAGTCCAGATATTATGACTTTCTTCTGATATATCATCGACCATAAATTTATATGTTTTGCGGAATATCTTGGCGATAATTCCGATTCCTGCTAAAATGATCATAAGTATCCACCAATATAAGAATAAACCGGACCGCAATAAAAAACTGTGAATAATGGTAAGAATAAGTATCAAATAACTTACCTGGTGAAAAAATTTCCAAACCTCATAATTCATTTTCAAGATATTGGTAAAAACAGATGCAACAACAATAAAAATTAACAACAATGTTGTAATAAAACCGATCCAATGTGGAAGATCATAATATTCAAATTTGCCGATCATCCCAAGAAATAAAGGGTGAAGAATTACCAAAATCAATAATAATTTTGCATTAAATGAATGAATCGACATTATTCTGATTAATCCGATCCCTTTTTCAAGAGGTTTAAAACGGGAGGATAAAATAAACTGGAAAGCCATGGCGGTTATTGCCCATATACCCAGAAGTCTTCCAAAATCATTAGAAGTGATGTATGTGTGTTTTGGTAAGGATGCTATCAAGATCAAAGATCCAACAACGAAGAAAAGAATGTATGATACATATAGAAGACGAATCTTAAAACTATTCGGCATTAGGTTATTCTACTATTAAAATACCCTTCATGCCCATAGACCGATGGTTTCCAATGCTGCAGTAAAATTCATAAGAACCGGACAAGGTCGGAGTAAATTCAACGACATCAACTTCTCCATCTTTAATCTGTTTTGTTTTTACATTTAATTCATCTATTACAAAATCATGGAAACCCTCGATATTTTTAAAGGTAATTTTTACTTTTTCTCCGGCTTTGACCTTTATTTCGTTCGGTTTAAAATAGAAGCTTCCACCTTCAATCTCAATATTTTGTAAGTTTTTTTCAATAGATGCAGTATCATCACTGACAATATCGACCACATATAAAACGCTATCTTCCGATACAGCCACGGGTTCAGAATTTACAGAAATTTTTTGATTATTATATAAATAATAGGCAATACCCGAAAAAACTAATATTGTGACAAAAGCAAAGGCTACTTTTTTATCCATATTCATAACGATAACTTACATCAGTTTCGCTTTCTGTAATCTCAATTACAAAAGTGCAGGTACTAAAGACGCTTGATAAAAACCCAACGTCTTCATCCTGCAGACACCCCCTCCGAGCAATGACCGGCAAGTTTCTTGTGCTAAATTGACATACCCAGCGAATGATATTTCCACACACATTAACAGTTTTAATTTCACTTTACTACCATAGTGGTGTAGTAAAGAAAATCGTGACAATCGGTAATTCAACTTCAGTCAAGAAGCGATCTTTCATTAATTTGAAAATAATCTAAAAAGCCAACCGAACAAACTTTTCTGTTGATCCTCTGCCGTAATTCTTTCCTGCAAAGCTGCACCCCCCTGATTTATTGCCTGGATCGTTTCCTGAAGCATTGTCAGTTCACCTTCATTGGCAAGTTGATTCTTAAGCACTTTAAACTCTTGAAGCCTTATATCTTGTTTCGTATCCGTTTTTCATCCAACTTGGCGTAGAATTTGAATTTCGGCAAATCTGGCAAAGTTACCTTAATTGACAACTTCTGTCACTCTGCCTTTTCCCTGTATCGAACTTTTGCAAGCATTGTATATGAATATTGACTTTGTGAGTATAATCACTGATTGTTTTGAAGTAATAGTATTATGATTGTCCGCCACATATATGACAAAAGAAGGTGAATGCATCCTGGATCTGGCTAATGCTATTGCCAAGGACTGGCAAAACAGACATGAAGAGGTGTCGTGGGAAGAAGATAGAAACAATCGAGTTGTCTTTACCGGAATATGTCCGATTGACGGCTCGGATTGTCAGGTGTTAATTAATATATCAAACGGTAAAATTGATGGAGCACCGAGAATTATCATACATCCGGATAATTGCGATAAAAAAGATTAGAGGAGTCAAGTGAATTTGAATTATTACCATTATTTCAAACAGGAAAACATCGCCAAACTGGCGATTCTATCCGAATATAACGTAGCGCTTCTGAATTTAAAAAGTATTAATTGGCAAATAATCTAAAAAGCCAACCGAACAAACTTTTCTGTTGATCCTCCGCTGTGATCCTTTCCTGCAAAGCTGTATTTTCCAGATTCATTGCCTGGATCGTTTCCTGAAGCATTGTCAGCTCACCTTCATTGGCAAGTTGATTCTTAAGTTCGTTAAGCTGTTGAACCCTTACCCTATTTTGTTCAAGCTGTGCTTTCATATTTTTTACCGCTCCAAGGTCTGTACCTGCAAATAATCTTGTTGCTCTGCTTCTGGAATTAAGTTTATTTACCTCCTGTTGGATCTGCGATTGAGTTTGAAGGTGCGCTTGCGCAAGTGTACCCAGTCTGAACCTGACATCTTCCCCCAAGCCATCCATATCCATTAACTTTTGCATTTGCTGATTCGCGCTCATCAGTTGCGTCTCAACACCCTGATTCTGAACCGCATATTGATTCTGGTTTTGTACTTGATTTTCATCAGCGTTTGGGGTTATAGATACATCCATTGTCGGATCCTGAACTCTATCTTGCTGTTGAACTCCTTGAGCATTCACCAACTTTGGAAATACCAAAATAACACTCAAAATCACTGTAAATAATGTATATTTTTTCATTAAATATCACCCCCTCGTAACCATGTAATTTCTAATTATCATTATATCTTATTTCATACCCGTTTTTCATCCACCCTGGCGTAGGATTTGAATTCTCAGACTGTTGATATAACCTTCTCATAATTCCCTGATGTGACCAAACATCATTTAATCCCAAATAATCAATAAAAAGTCCGGCAATTATTATCGATGTGATAATACCTATTACAATTAAATGAAAATTCTTCTTGTAGGAAAAATCATATTTTTTCAACATCCATATCCCTAAAATTATTCCCATTACTGCAACTATTGGAATCCAAAAAGGAAAACTATCAAGCATCATTTCCAATCTTCCGTATCCGGGACCTCTTTTTCTAATTAAAAATATAGTCAAATTAACTAAAAATACCGCGCCTGCCATCAAACCCACAAAACCAGCCGTCATCAAAATTGAACCGGCAACAAAATACCAACGGGGCTTCATCTCCACTTTTCCCGATTTAATTTTTTCCATAACAATCGTTTCCATATTCAACTTATGACTATCGAGTGTAATTTGTTTACTATTTATCTTTTTTTGCATATCTTTTTCATTATAGCTTTTGCCCGGCTTATTCTAACCGCTACGGTTCCCATCGGGATCCTTAAAATATCACCAATCTCTTCATAGGACCTGCTTTCTAAAAAATAAAGTGTTAAGGGCTCACTGTATATCACGGACATTTGATCCAAACAGTAATGAGCATGCTCTTTTAACTCCTTTTTAATGAGATCATCCTCAAGATCTATTCCACTGTTAAGATCAATTTCTTCATTCAATAACGCCGTTTTCCTGTGTTTATTTATAACATTCATCGCTTCATTGTGTGCTATACGGTATATCCAGCTTGAAAATTTCTTGTTTATGTTAAAACCATTCAGATTTTTATACGCTTTTATGAACGCTTCCTGAACTACATCCGCCGCTTTATCCTCATCTCTCACTAAATAACCGGCATAGCGCAAGAGCTTTCCTTCATATCTTTTTATAATTTCCCTGTATAATTCTTTCTCTTCACTCCTTATCTTTTGCACCAGTTTCTCATCTGATAATTCGTCTAAGTGTTTCATATCCTACAATTTTAATATATTTCGGCATCAATGATCGGTTCAATTAATAATTGTTTACAAGAATAGCTAATACCCCGCCACCTGGCGGGGTATTCAGCCTGATCTTATTAATATATTTAACGGTTAGCATTTCTGCCATAACCCATTCCTTGTCCTTTTCCGGAACCGTTCCTCAAACCAAGTCCCAGTTCGGCTCTGATCGCACCAGCTTCATCGGTTTTACCTTCCAATTGAAGTTTGTGCATTTCGGCAAATCTGGCAAAATTGCCTTCATTGACAACTTCTGTCACCCTGCCTTTTCCCTGCATAAGCTCTTTCCAAGCATTGTAATCGTTATTGTTAAAAGCTTGGGTCATTTCTTCATGTCGTTCGGCAGTACAATTGGGGCCAGTGACACTTGCATCACCCCTATATGCCAATGTGTTAGATGCAGTGGCAAATAAGATACCTGCTCCAAGAGTTATCGCTGATAAAGTTAAAATTTTCTTATTCATGTTCATTTCACCCCCTTCCATTGTTTTTACCTTCTACATATAGTACTTAAATACCTGACATTTTCTTTCAGGTAATTTCAATGCAAAAAAAATGCAGTTCAAGTTACGCAACTTTCAAGATTTTTGATACCATTAGTATGTGGAAATAATACTTTTTGGGTTGGTCTTCTTCGTGGCAGGAATAATTTCCGAATTGATCGGTTTTGGTGTGGCTACAATATCCATGTCGATCCTGCCGTTTATATTACCTTTAGATGTTGTCATTCCGCTTGTTGCTATTACTGCAATGATAGCAACAGGAATTGTCGCATTTCAGACAAAATCTAAGGATGTTTTTAAACACATCACTCCCCTATTGGCAGGCTCCGTAATCGGTGTAGTGATCGGAATGTTTTTTTTAAATGTCATTGATAAAAAGATATTATCAGCGACACTTGGTCTTTTCCTTGTAGCCTACGCCCTTTATGGAACTATCATTAAAAAACACTATTTTCATACAGGTAAAAAACTCGGGATCTTTATCGGGATCCTATCAGGATTTTTCGGTTCTTTTTTAAATATTCACGGACCATTTGTAGGAATATACTCCTCATCTGACGGAAGGGCTTCGAAAGAAGATATAAAGGATATGATCGCAACTTACATATTCATCACAGGGTTGTTGACAATAACAGGACATGCTCTTGCGGAACGCGTTACAAAAGAAGTATTAACCTATTTCTTAATATCCTTACCGTTTTTGATCCTTGGTTTATTGACGGGGACCAAACTATTCAAAAACATTGACGCCAAAACGGTAAAATACGGCGTATATCTCTTTGTTTTTATTGCCGGCACTTCGCTTCTCTTTCTTAAATGATCATCTATTGATTATTTAAATTAATATTAACTGTAGTATGTTGATATAATATATTTGTGGGAATCAATAAAATTTTAATTCCTTTTATCCTCACCCTGCTTGCCGGATTATCCACAGTTGGCGGAAGTTTAATTTTTTTTTCCCCAAGATTTTGTAAAAAAAGTTTTCTTGGTTTTTTTCTCGGTTTGTCGGCAGGCGTAATGATATACCTCTCGTTTATGGAGTTACTTCCGGAATCCATAAAAGAAATTGGGTTTTTGCATTCAAACTTGTTCTTTATGTTGGGAATTATTGCTCTTGCAATTGTTGATTTTTCTTTTCCACACCACTACCTGGAAGAAAAAATCGGTGAAAATACAAAAATCGCCGATACAAAACTTTTTTCAACCGGTCTTTATGTTACATTAGGACTTTTTATTCATAACCTGCCTGAAGGAGTAGCTGTCTTTTTAAGTACTTCAAGTGATTTAAGACTAGGTGTATTGCTTGCCATAGCTATTGCGATACATAATATTCCTGAAGGAATTGCCGTTTCTGCTCCTATTTATTTCGCAACACTCAGCAGATCAAAGGCGATCATCTATTCTTTTATTTCGGGAATAGCAGAACCGCTTGGTGCAATAATTGCCTATTTCATTTTAAGACCATATATCAATCAAGGTGTTCTTGCTTATATTTTCTCATTTGTTGCAGGAGTTATGGTATATATCAGCTTCGATGAACTTCTGCCTGCAAGTTTTCGGGGTGACCATGGACATCGGGCAATATTGGGTATAATTACCGGAATGGTCATTGTTTCTTCCAGTCTTCTATTTCTTTGACACCTCCGCTATTATTTTATAATAGTTCAAGAAAATCCCGAGCGTAAGCAGAGCTTAAGACTTTGTCAAAAGCTCGTGGGTTGTTTATCCGAACATCAGAAGTTCAGGTTTAAAAAGAAGCAATATCCCTATTATTATCATAATAAGACCACCCACAAGATGGGAGTAACGACTGTATTTGGTATTTATCCCCGTCATTTCCAAAGTTATCATTGCAGTAAAAAAGATAAAGAGGTCATCAAGCATAAAGATGAAGATGTACAAAAGCATATAAGCATAATATTGTCCTTGCGAAAGGTCGCTTAAGGTCAGGATCTGTGTAAAGATCACAGGCAAACCCGCAGAACAGATAAGCTCAACAAGGTTAACCGCAAAAGCCAAAAGAATGATCCCTAAAAGGGCAAGAATAAATGTTTTTTGCATCGTTACTTCCTTTAGTTTTTCAAAAACGGCTTTTCTTTTTTCACCACCTGTCACCTTGCACGCACCTTCTTTGTTTGTAAAGTATTCTCTGATGTTATAAATTCCCCCTCCGAGTGCAACTAAGGCAACCAACACTCTCACCCAAATAACAAAACCAATAAAAAGAAGTAAATTCAACCACGCAGCCATAAAAAGAAAATATACGAACGCCGAAGCAAATATAAATGCACTACCAAGTATCCAACGTCTCTTTTTATCCGCCACACCAAGAAGGAGACTTATAAGAAAAAGAAGAGTCCACATTGCACAGGGATTAAATCCGTCGAGTGCTCCCATGACTATCGTGACCAGAGGTAAAGAAAGATTTTTCAGATCAATTTCACCAAATAACGGCACCCTCACTTTATCAATAATGCTTTCAGTTTGTCCTGCTTCATCAGGTTCTGTGGTTGGGGAAACCTTACTAATTACTTCCCCGACAACTCCGATCACAGAATCCGGACAGGGATTATTTATGCAATACTTGATTCTGTCTTCGATCTGTTTCGATGTAATTGATTCGGTGTAACCTGTAAATGCTTGATCACCAATTACGGTAAAAGGAACACCGGAAACATCTTTCTGAAGAATCTCTCCTGTTTCTATGAGAAGCTTTCTGTTCTTACTGCTTTTTGATATCTCAAAACTATATAGTTCGACCGAGGGGTATTTTTCCGACAATTCATCTAAAAAAGGTTTTTCCTTTGTACAATGCGGGCACCCTTCGCTCCAAAAAAAATAAATAGGGACGGTATTTTCAGCCCTTACGGGATCAGTAAAACCCAAAAGGGTAAAAAAAGCAAAAAACGAAGATGTAAAAGTCTTTGTCACATTCAAATCCTTCAAAAACGCCAACATCGAGAACCTAGTGGCTTCTGATGAGGCGCAAAAGACTTTTATTACAAAA
>LBVJ01000004.1 GCA_000993025.1 Candidatus Woesebacteria bacterium GW2011_GWA1_38_8 | reverse complement strand
GGAAGGATCAAGGATAGAGAGGACCCAAGCTGACTCTCTCCTCTTGGAAGTCCGTAATAAAGAGGAACTTGGGGGGGGATGTGATTGGAAATTACGAGTATGGAGATAATAAGACAAATGTTAATAAAAAGAAAAATGAGCGATGTGTGGATGTAAAGGATCTTGTATTTTTCAATATCTTTACGCAGTTTAGAGAGGGGGTTTTTTGGGATGTTTGTTATTTTTTTTTGAGCTGTTTTTTTCATTTTACCAAGTTGACAAGGAACAGGATTAAATATGTAAGTGATTTTACCATTTACCGGGACTTTGGAGAAGTTAGTAAAGAACGTGTCTTGAATATTCACTCCCAAGCTTCCAGATCTGGTATTTTTCTGTATCTTTGTAAAGAATATAGTAATTTCCGACAAACATACTCAGACTAGGTAGGGTATCGGAATCTTTAAGTAAAACTATAATTTTTGGTCTCTCGCGATCCAACAATTGGAGAAGTTCACCGTCAGATGAAAAATCTTTAATGTGATAGCCCGCAAGATACTTTGTTGGAGGCAGTCTCTTTGTTAATGCGTAAATTTGTGCAGAGTCTTCCCAAACGAATATTTTATCGTTTTCTCTTGTAAGCTTATTAATAACTGCCGCTATTTCATAGTTAGTCTTCACTCTTCCGCCAAACGATTCTATATATTTATCATCCGGTGATAATTTTGCGGCGTAGGAAATAAAGTTGCCGTAGTAGTTTGCAGATCTGTAATTCCAAAACCGGTAATAAAAAGGCGTAAAAAACAATAATGTTAAAGGTAATACGGAATACACCTGAAGCATACTTTGTGAAGTAAGAAGCAACGCAACAAACGTGGAAAATACGGCACTCGTTTGCAATAGGTAATGAGGATAGGGTCTTTCTGAAAGTGTGACCGCAAAAAGAGAAAAAGTTAACCACGAAACAAGAAAAAGAAATTTTTTATCGATTCTCTTTCTGAGTGTAAAAAGATATATATTAATGATAAATAATACCCCCGCCCTTATCAAAAGCGGTGCGTTTCTTGTCAAAAAGGGTTCGGTTTTGTCATCCGGTCTCCAGCTTGAGAGATAGCCGAAATTTTGCAGATAAGCGGCGATCAAATATTCTCCAAACGCGCCTTGTAGGGAGTAGTAAATAAAAGTAAGAGCTATCGGGGAGGCGATTCCCAAAAACAAAACAGCGGTATTTTTGACAATGCCCAAAAGGTCTTTCTTTGTGAATTTTATAAAAAGAAGCCAATAAAATATTATTGCAGGAACATCAAATAATGCAGGGACTTTATAAAGAGTAGACAGTGATAAAAATATCCCCGATATGAATATATTTTGGTATGAGTTTTTCTTATTAAGAAGAATATAAAAGGCGGCAATTGTTGTTAGGATCATAAAATTTTCTGCGTTGGCGATATTTCCCTCGAAAAAAGGAATAGTTGTCAGGATTGAAAAAATGATTGTTGCAGCAACGGGAAACGATTTTATCTTAGGGTATAACTTTTCGGAAAATTTATAAAAAAGTGCGATCCCGACAATGTTTGCAAAAAGAAGAATTGACTTGAACCAAAAAAGATTTCCGGCAATGGCGGCAGTGATATAAAGAAGTGGAGGTTTATTATCATGCAGGTCTTTGTATAAAGTTACTCCCTGTCTAATCCCTTGACCTAAAGTTAGATATATCGTTTCGTCACCGTATGAATAAGGCTCAAAAAAGTTAGGGATGCGAAAGATTATTACCAATAAAAGCACAACAAAAAGCCAAATGGGGATGTGGAAGAGGTCGTGTATTTTTTTTAACATGGCATGATTAATTTCTATATACTAAACAAACTTCTCTATCTGTTTTTATGTTTCTTGCTTTTTGTTTTCTCTTTATATCTCTATATCTTTATATCCTAATATCTTTCTTAATCCTCTATTGTCCTGACGTACCATCCAAATTTCAAATTACCCATCTCCTTTTTTTCTGACAGTGAGTATCCTTCCAATTGCACTTCGTCCAACGAACCGCTTGTGACAGCTCCGACCCGTTCCGTATTGACAGGAACCTCTCTGATTATGTCCGTTTCCTCCATTAAAGCCGTTCCGACGTAGTAGGGAAGTTCTCCGCTTCCTGAAATATAAATAGGTGCAGGGATGCCATAAAATTTAGTTTCCCAAAGATGGTGGGCTGAAGAATTCCAGTTGATCAGAAAATCACTCTCGTTCTTTGTCTCCTTTACATAGTTGGACATTTGCCTGAACGGAAGTTTTGCCGGTGTCAGGAAATAATGGATATCGATAATTGCGAAAGTCAGTATAGCGACTGCCAGCGGAATAAATGTGATTTTACTTCTTGAGGTGACCAGAATTATCATTGCGGCAGGAATGGTATACAAAAGATATCGGTTGAAAAAGATGGACGTAAATTTCTGCGATATTATCCAAGTTATCAAAATCGGACCCAAGAACCACAAGAGAAAGAAAATCGTCTTCTCTACACTTTTCCACCAACGCTTTGTAAGAAGTGTTAAAAAAACAAGATAAGGAGCAACTTCATAAATTTTCATATTTACAAATGGAACATTAAAACCCAGTCGTTTAATACCTTGTCCAAGATAATCATAAATTAAAACCTTAAGGTCGTTCAGGTCCGGTGTTCCAAGCCAGAACCCTCCTTTGACCATTGTTACCTGCTTATATAATGGGACGAGCCATGGAATGTAAAGTATGCCAACCAACACTAATGATTTGACAGTATTTCCCGCAGTCCTTCTTTTTCCGGAAAAAAATTCCTTTATAACCCATAATGCCTGAATGGCAATTGCAAAAAAGGCGAAATGATGGGAATATATTGCCCATAGTGTAAATAAAATATATCCAATATAATTTATTATTTGTTTGCCTTTAAAGGAGAATATCCGCAAGAAAAAATACATCGAAGCAGTAACGCCAAATGCTAAAATGGAATACATCCTGCCCTCGAAGGCATAGATGAAAAAAAATGGATTAAGTGCAGTTGCCAAAACCGCTAAGAGACCAGTTTTTTTGCTCCAGATCATTGAAGTGATTAGATAAACAAAAAGTAAACATAGCAAAAAATAAAAAAGAGACAATCCTCGTATCGTTATCTCGCTAACGCCAAAATATTGGAACGCCAAGTGTTCCGTGATGTTGTAAAGCGGTGGGGAAGTGTCGGTCGAAATGACTTTTATAATCTCAGGTATAGACTTCATTGACAAAATTGCCGAAAATCCTTCGTCGCCCCATATGGACTCATTGAATACAGTTTCTTTCATTATTTAAGTATAAACAGTAAGCAGTAAACAGTAAACAATAAGTAGGTGATAAGTTACAAGTGATAGGAGATAAGAACGTAATAGGAGTCAACGAGTTAGTGAATCAATGAAGCCATTTAGCCATTTAACAATACATTAGTATTGAACCCACATCGGTAATGGTATTAAAAATCGATTATCATATAATAGTGATATGAAGAAGATTGTCCCTGTCTTAATTATATTTTCGATTATCTTAGTAGCATTATTGGTAATACGTTTCACCCTTGGCGGGGACGAAGACACTTGGATTTGTGAATATGGGCGGTGGGTGAAGCACGGCAACCCTAGTTCCTCAATGCCATCTTCCGGATGCGGTTCAAAACTTGTTGATACGGCTGAGGAAGAACTTACGGATATGAGTGTATGTTATTCCCCAAATGGCAACAAAATGATATACGAAGATGCTTTAAAAAGAGCAGAAGCGGGGTGTGAAGGCGGAAAACTATCAGATGAGCATTTTTGCAATAGTTCAACCGGAACATGGTGGATCGAATTTGCTCCGAATGAGGTAAAAGAAGGATGTAATCCGGCCTGTGTTGTGTTTGTAGACACGGGCGAAACCGAAATCAACTGGCGATGTACAGGATTAAGGGAGGGGGGAGTATAGTATCAAATAAGAATATAGGAATACAGAGAATGGAGAATGGGGAATAAGTTAATTAAGTGATTAAGCGATTGAGTAGAAAGGGAAATATATAACGTATAGAGTATTACGTACCATGATTAAATTAATAAAGTCCGGCAACTATACCCTTGTTGAAACAAAAAGCGATATTAAAATTCTGACACTGGACGGAAAAAGCTACGTTTGGGTTTTTACAAGGTCTATCGGTGAAATGCTTGTTACAACAAGAATTACCCATAAAACTGATCAAAAACTTGCCAAAGGGGAATATCGGCTGTACGAAGTTGAAAATGAACCGAAACTTGTTGACACACTTCATTTGGAACTTCAGATTTGCGAAGGGGAGTACTATGCGATACCCCCCAAGGGGTGCTGGCAGGGGTATCTTCTCATAACCGGTTTTCCAAAAGACAAAAAGACCCGAAGCAGGATCATCCCCACTGAAGAAACAATCTCAAAGAGGTTTTAGTCGTTTAAAATATAGCTTTGACATTTGCGACCCCTATCTTATTTCGAATATTCACAAATTTGTAAGAGTACCTCTGACGGATTCAAGATGTTGATTATAGAGTAAAGCCTTTTCAAATTCTTGGCGGGCGGAAACGGTATTTTTCTGTTTCATAAATATTTCACCCCTCACAATATATAACTCTGAAAAAGCGCGGTTGCCGTTACTCAATATATTATTTGTGATATCAAAAACACGTTCGTAATCACCAAGTTCGAAGTAAGAAAGAATGGGTTCGATGTTGTACCAAAGTGTGCGGAATGGAAGTCTGTTTTTTATTTTCTCGAATTCGTTAACAGACCCCGGGTAGTCTTTGATGTTGTAAAGTGCGACAGACAAATTAAAACCGGCATACACATCATTTGGATCCTGCCTCAATTGTTTCTTGGCAAATTCGGATGCCAACCTCCATGAATTTACAAAGTCTTTATTTTCACCCAGTATTACCTCAACAAGTTTTTCCTGTTCGGGTTTTGCAAGCACAAGATATTCATAATTGAATGCTTTCCACAAGGTGTTAAAGGCATCAAAGGTATATGACAGGTCTTTCCCTTGCAATGAGTCGTCCTGTATTAACTCCCCAGCATTTTCGTTGTACCCCTTTATTACTCTGTAATGGCCGACGTCTTCACCCTCTTTTGTAATTGTTCTTGCAATTACAGGGATATCATATGTAATAAATAGTTTTATAAGTTCGATAGATCCATTTGGACGGTGATAATATATAAAACCATATTCTTTTGCTTTTTCTCCCAGTTCCATAAGGGTTACCGATTTATCATCATTATCTCCTTGCGGGTTTTGGTAGGGGCGAAGAACTTCCCCCAGTTCTTTCTGGGTTGTATCAATACCGTAGTATGACAAAGCCATTGACAAGGAGGCGGGACCGCAGTTGTTAAAGGTTTGGAAAGTATGGTAGCCTCCAGGTAGCGTTTTTTCCATTGGGGGTATTTCAAGCACGATTTTCGGAGTTGAGGTAGGGGAAGGAGTAAAAAAGGGAGTATGGGAGAGATTGATTTCTTTTGTATTTACCCCGTCAGGTTGGTGATTTATGAAAATCACCCAGACCAAGAGGGTAATTGCATACACACTTAAGAGTGCGGGTGTAGTAAGAAGTGTAATTTTTTTTCTCATATAAATAAGGACTCTAAGTATACCAAACAGATTTCGTCAACAATGTTAAGAGTCTGACATATTGGTGATCTGATCATGTAATCTCTGTTACAGTAAGACTGTCGTATTTTTATGTATTATGTTATACATGACCACCAAAGAAAGATCCTCGAAACTGCATAGTTTTGGATTCACTCTGATAGCAACTCTGTTGGTTGTACCTCTTATGACCGTCGGGGCATATCTTGCCTTGAGATCAAATAACGGCAACAATGTGGCCGTAGCAACAACTGAAAAATTAACTGAAAAAATTAACATTGTTCCGACACCCTTTCCTTTTCAGGAAATGACCATTCCGGCACTAAGTTCACGTACTTATGAAAGTCGATTGGGATCGTTGGAAGAATTATCGGAAAATGTAAATTATTCAAGTTTTTTAACAAGTTACGATTCGGATGGATTGAAAATTAACGGACTGTTAACGATACCAAAAACAAAAAACGGCGGTGAAAAATTTCCTGCAATTGTCTTTGTCCACGGATATATTTCTCCCGGAGAGTATAAAACAAGCGAAAACTATGTTTCTTATATGGATTATCTGGCCAAGAGTGGATTTGTTGTTTTTAAAATAGATCTCCGGGGGCACGCGAGCTCCGAAGGAGAGGCAGGAGGCGCTTATTATTCGGATGATTATATTGTTGATACGTTGAATGCGGTTGAAGCTCTTCGTTCCTCCGAATTTGTTGATCCGGACATGATCGGATTGTGGGGTCACAGTATGGGTGGAAATGTAGTTTTTAGAAGCTTTGTTGCAGGCAATATTCCTGCAGTGGTGATCTGGGCAGGGGCGGGTTACACTTATTCGGATCTTCAGGAATATATGATTAACGATAACAGTTATCGCCCTCAACCAACCGATTCTCCCCGGTCAAGAGAAAGACAAAAACTAAGAGATACTTATGGTAATTTTGATTCCGGACACTGGTTTTGGAAACAGATCCCCGCGACAAATTATTTGGATGGGGTTAAGGGTAGCGTTCAGCTGCATCATGCTGTGGATGATAATGTTGTAAGTATCGAATACAGCAGAAATTTAATTAAAGTACTGGATGGTTCCGGAATAGAACACGATTTAAATGAATACCAAAGCGGTGGTCATAATCTTACGGGAACAAGTTTCAATCAAGCAATGCAAAAAACCATTGATTTTTTTAAAGACAACCTTTCTTCAGAATAACCCCAGTTCAATATATTTAGTATGAATAGGATATAATTACTGAGTGGAAAACTGGCAAAAGATTGTAATATTTTTATATTTTTTTTTAAACGTTATTACCGTTATCAGAGGCTATCGTGAATGTAAAGACAGGAAGAATGCATTCGGAGAATCACCCTTACTATTTTTTCTGGGAATGTTTGTCTGGGGTGATGCTGTAATATTCGGATTGTTTTGGGCATCAATATCCTTGGTTACATTTTTTTTAAATGATTGGATACTATTTCTTCTTATAATTTCTTTGTTTTGGCTAGTGAGAAGTCTGGGTGAAACAAATTACTGGATAAATCAGCAGTTTTCGACAATTGTCAGAAATCCTCCTGAAAAATTAAGATTTTATACTTTTTTTAAAAACGATTCTGTGTGGTTTGTGTACCAGATTATTTGGCAATGTGTGACAGTGGTCTCGGCCATTTTTACGATCTATTTGTTGGATATTTGGTTAAAGTCCTTTTGAAAGATAGCATAGAATTTTTTGAAGAGTATTACCACCCATGATTAAGAACAATCCTGCTCTGTCTCCTATCGCAGAAAACCGAGAGCGTAAGCTCGCGGGAGCTTTATTCGGGAAAAATATTATTGGTGAAGATAAAATCTGCTATGGTTTTGGACATCAGGATCACTCCGTTATGCGATGGATGAATGTAGTCATCCGGATTTATATATTTTAAGTCTCCATCACCTGTTGGGGTAAGCGATTTTTCGTAGACATTAATCAACGGAATATTGTTTTTATTGGCATATTCGACAACCGCTTCAATATACATTATTCTCTCCTTAGCCCACAAGGCTCTTTCTTCGCCCGATAGATCATATACACCTTTTGCAAAAAAAATAGTATTTGGTGCGATCGGGGTCATTAATGCAACTGCAGTTTTTGGTCTTGTCTGAATAATTTTCTTTACACTCTCGTCCAATATTTGTATATGTTTCGAAACATTTTCGTTTTCCGGTTTTTCTGAGAGGGGATTGTAGGCGAACGATTCTATAATTATCAGATCTACTGCCTGCGATAAAATTGCAGGAAACTCTTGTCCTCTATAGGAGGTGTTTCCGGTTAGTCTTTCGGGCAGGGAGGTGATATTTGTTGAACCGAAACCGTAATTATAATTAACAAACTCATGGTCGGGGTAAAGGTCGATCAGGTTTTGACGCAGTGTATCTGCATTGGGTCCGAGCGAACCAACAATCGAATCGCCGACGAGTAGTGTTAAATATGATCGGGCATATGGAATTTTTGGGAGGACGTACGGGAAAGGATTGAAAGGGGTTGGTGTGGAGAATTTTGATGTGATATTGCCCTGAGTTTGCTCAAGTTTTTGTGATTTTTTAACGATCGGCAGGAAAAAGATAAGGATGATGAAAAGTACGGTAAGCGATAAAAACTGCAAATTAATTTCTTTTGCCGATCTGTTCATTGTTTAATTATATAGGGGAAATATCGCTTATCTATCCGCAGGATTGGTTAATGTATATTTGTCTCTAATAAATTTAGTGTCGACATTTTTGACCTCTCTATATTGCAAATATTCTAAAAGGTTATATTCACGAATATCAAAATCTTTGTATTTTTCCTGTAAGAAATCTATCTTGTGGAGAAGTACGCGAAAACCCTGTGATTCAGCCTGAGATTTTTCCAGATCGGTTGCCGGATCGGAAAAGTCTTTCAGCAAAAGATTTAGTTGTGCTCCATAGGAAAGTGAATCGCTTGAAAGTCTTGAAAGATAATTGTAATCCACTCCGGCTCCGGTTGTTGCCCGACGGAAGTTGTAAATGAGATAATCAAAATTCGCAAGGTTTATTAGAATTAAAATTATTCCTGTGTAAACGGCTGATTTGGCAAGAAAAACGTTTTTTTCAACATTTTTGATGAACGTATATAAATAAATCGAAAATATCCCCAGGATCCAAGTCGCAACAGCAAAACCGTACAACCTTTTATAAGTAAAACCCCAGGCGTTTGAGTATTCATAGACGCTTTTATAGGCCATAAATGTGAGAAATATTCCTTCAATAATAAGTATCAACGCCAATTTTTCATTAACTTTTTTCTTTTCCGTATCTGCGTAAACAAGCCCCATTATAATTACCGCTACAATGGAAAGTTGGGCAAACACTTCATTGGCATAATTTGAGTATGTGTACCCAAGAGCCGCCAGCGTCTCTTTGGACGAAAAATATAGTTGGAATTGCGCAATGAAAAAGACAGCCAGTACTACTGCAACCGCGGTTTTCGGTATCAGTAAATTTAGAGCTAATCGACTTGTAATTTTGAAACCTTCTTTCTTGTTCACAAAGGTTGCTATTCTTGGAATTAAATATGCCAACCCTGTAAAAATAATTAGTCTTACAACCCATCTTAAGACCGCTTCATCTATTTTGAGACCTCTCAAACCAATTAAATCAGCTGCACTAAGAAGGAGTCTTTCAAAAAGGGGATTTGCTGACGCAAGAAGGGGTAGAATTATGGCCAAAATCGTTAAAGTTACGAGTAGAACGGCGATCATATTTAAAGCGCTTTCCCTCTTTTTTTGGGAAGCAACAGACCCCTCAAATTCCAAGCGATAGTTGTTCTTTATAAAAGCACTTTGCAGAAAAAGCATCAAGGGTGCAAGAATAATTGAAAATATACTGTCCGGATCATCCTTTTTGGTCAAAACAAAAAGACAGCTGAAATAAAATATTGCCAGAATATTTAGTAAAGTTATGAATGGTTCGCTTCGGATCGAGAGAAAAATTGATAATATTAACGCGATCGTAAAAAAAACTTTTGTTAAAGAGGTTTTGTCATTTTTTATGTAAAATGCAAGTAACAAAAATAATATAAATGAGACCGAAAATCCAAGATACGGGAAGAATCCAAAAGTAACCGATAAAAGGGAGAAAATTGCACACCCAAGTAAGATTAATACGTAAACTTTGCTGTTATCCGTTAATTGCATTCAGGTAACTTTATTATATATCAATAGTTCCAGTTGTAGGAAAATGTGTGGAATTAATTTTTCAATAATTGGTTCAACCTTGAAATAGTATAATTCAATTTATGAATAAAGAAATATTAATGGCTACAACTAACTCTCATAAAACAGAGCGCTTCAAGAGTTATTTAACACCACTTGGCTTGTCGGTAGTAAATTTTTCCGATATTGGGAAAAAAATAGAGGTAATCGAAGACGGGAGGACTCCTGAAGAAAATGCTTTGAAAAAAGCAAAAGCCGGGTACGATGCAACCGGTATGCCCGCCTTTGGTGTTGATTATTGGTTATACATTAAAGGAATTCCTGACGAAATACAGCCCGGTCCAAACGTCAGGAGAATATTTGTTGGTAGTGGTGGTGAGAGAAAAGAGGCGACAGATGAAGAAATGATTGACTATTACACTAAATTGATTAATAGATTGGGTGGAAGAACTCAGGGTTTATGGAATTCTGCCGTTGTGTTAATAACCGGTTTCGGAAATTCCTATACAGGTAGTTTTGAAAGAGAAACAATATTAACATCAACAATAAGCCCTAACAAAACGGAAGGGGAACCTCTAAACTCTATTCAAATTGATTCAAGGACTGGAAAATATTATACCGATCTCACAAAAGATGAGTGGTTAATGCTTCAAGACAAAAGAGAGAGGGGGTATATCAGATTTTTTGAAAAACATCTTGATGAAATTTAATTTGTCGATTTCCAATCCGATCACGGTTCCATAGTCTAGACCACGGAACCGTGTGATAAAATTATGGGTTATGAACGAACGAAGGGTAAACATGAGAAACACTCGTGGGCTCTTTTCTTTCAACCATTTCTTTGGAGAAGCAAAGAAATGGTTAATGTGTTCTTGAGAAAAGCAAAGTTGGTATCCCAAAATCAAGCAATTGAAGATATGTGTGGTCAATATTTGTGGTTTTTCGAAAGTCAGTTATGAAAACGGTAATTGTTAACGACAAAATGCAAAAGGGGTATAAGTATTATTTGACTGAACCGATGGGGAAAAATTTCGACCCTGATTTTGAACCGGAATTAACACCTAAAGAAATTCTTGAGCTTGGTGCATTTGGCGGGAAATATATGACGGATTGCAGGGGTGAATTTCCGAAAAGTTGGTTTAAAAAAGCAAAACTTTCTCCCGAGAGTAAAAACCCAAAACTGAATTATTTTGGCATTGACGCCTCCCAACCCCTGAAGATTTGGCAGAAAAAAGGTTGGATAAATCCGCAGGATCCAAGAGGGTGGTTTCAATGGTATTGCCGTTACTTTATGGGAAGGCGAACAGTAGATGACGAAAGACAGATAAAAAGATGGAAAGCAATAAAAAGACATGTTGCGCAAGTTAAGAAAAACTGCCGTCCGCGGGATTTGACCTGCCGGAAACGCCAGCGCCAAGCCCTTCTTCACTGGGCGTATGATCCACGGAAAATATAGAAAGATAGTAAATAACACAGTTTCCCACTATAATACTCCCACGTTATAGTTATTAAAATGGTAAAAGAAATATTTAGAGAAATGAAAGAAAGATTGGGGGGTGGAGTGTCGGTTGATTTTTGTTTGTATTGTGACCCTGAAAAAATTACCAATGTTCAGGAGCACAATAAGGCATGGAGAGATGCTGCAAGAAGTTTGCCATTTGGACAAAATGTGGAAGTCCAGTATGAAACAAGGTTTGACCTTGGATATTGGGAAATGCTACCCCTCTTCTTAAGAGGAAATGTGGATGGTGTACACGCCCCGACAAAAGGGAGGGATATTGCAAGTAGTGACGAGCCGCATCGAAGATGGTCACTGGAGGAAACGGAAAGATCAATGGATCTGGCTCACGAATTGGACGCAAAATATTTTGTGCACCATCTGACACCACAAGATGATTTTCAAGACAGAAACCGGCAGTTGGAACGCGGTTTTAAATCCTTAGATGAGCTGACGGAATATTATAAGAACAAAGGGTATGGTTTTAAAATCCTTCCTGAAATACTGGAACATCCAAAATCACCGGCAAACAAAACAGAGTCTGTAAATATTATAGAAAAAGCAAAGATTATTTTTAATAAATACAAAATGGAAGAAAAATTAGGTTTTTGTTTGGACATCGCACACCTCTGGCACAATTTGAAATCACTTCTTCCGGACAGAACCCCTTTTGATTTTGAGGAAGAATTGAATGACTACATTTCAGAAATATCAAAACACACTTCAATTGACGTTGTACATTTGGCTGGAGCATACGTTGAAGAAGGTGATAAAAACCAAGTACATGTAACCCATGCTTACCCTGGTTTGATGATGGGGGAACACTACTCGCAGACATCGAGGTGCAGAATAGATGAAAAACCTTCATCCTTTAATGGTGAATGGATGAACGCCGATACCGTTTTGCGTTCAATAAAAAGTATTAAATCCATTCAGGGAAAAGATCCAATTATTACCATTGAGGCACACGATCCCAATATTGAAAATCAATTAGCAGCATGCAGAAAAATAAGTCAACAATATAAAACATTATAAATATGGCAGAAAGAAGAGTAGAAACACCAAGAGAATATTATTCTCACCCGGAAGTGGCAAGATCTATATTGAGACATTTGGGAAACACCGAAGAATTACCGGAAGTACTTTCTTTATTGGAATGTGAGAAAGAGTTCCACTATATAGATAGTGAATATTTGGCTATTTCAAATCCTGAAATAAAAAATCAAAAAGATAGATCACCCGCAAGGTCAGTTAAACCATGGGAGATTCCTGCATACCTTAGACATAACCCGGTAAGTGAAATATTTCGATCTTTATGGTCTAGAGATTCGAAAGTCAGAGTGGGTCATCCCGGTGCACAAATAATTCCGTGGGATGTTGAATATTTCAACCTCCCTAGTCCGGGCTATGCATTTATTGACCAACGGGAGGTTTTTGAAAAAATGGAACCGGCATTTCAGGAAATGGAGGCGACTTTTGGCCATTACGGAATTCAACATATGACTGTGATGACGGGACGAGGATATCATTTTTTAACACAGGTGCCATCGGTTTCACCTGTGATGCAGGATCTTATTGAAATTGGAAATGTGATTGAAGAACCGGTATCTTCTTTGCAAAGACAAGTACCTATGTTTTCAAAAAGGGATAGACCTGTTCCGCCGAACTCGCAATTGGCATACAAAGGCGCAAATCGTTTGATGCAGTACGTCTTTGGCCAAACAATAAATAACGCAAGGGCAAAGTCGGTTTTACCGATCGAAATTTCCGATAGGGGTGAGGAGGGTATATCTTTTGATGAAACTGGATACGTAAGACATTTGGGAACAGCTGTATCGGGAACATTGGGCTCCATATATATGAAACCTTTAATAAAAGAGGCATATTATGTTCCGAATACAAGATTAATAACAAGGATAGCGAGGAATGTAGGGGGGCAAGAAATTGATGAAGTGCCGGCTCTAATTCAGGTTAGACAGAATTATAAAAAATCTGTAGATAATTTGGCACAGTCAGGAGGTTTTATTCCTGATGGTTCCGCCGGTGTGGCGAGGCTGATAAAGGATTACAAGAGATCTGAACTCAGACAGCTTCATCTTGCTCTTGATAATGAACCCGGAGATCCACCGGAAAAATGGCGCGAAACATACCGCAAGGATGATTATGCATGGATAAAAGATATTAACACTCATCTTCATGAGAAAGTTATGAATGCAAATCCATTACTCTTGCAACCCGACGATTTGAATTATTTTATAAATACAATATATGATGCTTGGGGTGCTCAACTATCTTCTGCCGGGCACATAGCTGCGTTAATGAGAAGCATATATGAAGATAACTTTGGTTGGGGTAGTAGGTTTTCCAGACACGACAGCGCAACGGCACATGCGACAGCTTGGACCGCAATTATATTGGGACAAAGATTTGAAAAGCGTTAATAAAGGTTAAATAATAAATAACATTTGCCCCGGAAGAGGTTTGTGGTGGGGGAGTAGCAGAAGGACATAAGAACATTAAATGTTGCGATACTAACATATAAAGACAATGGAGAAATTAAAACAAATTAACACCATTTTTTAATAATTTAATTATTTTAAAACGTCGCACAATATTGTGCCTGATAAATTTTCTACAAATACATAGGCACATACTACAGGATGTATTTTTTTTAAAATACGGTGGGGGAGCAGGAGAAAGATATTAAGAAAAAACAAAAATCAATTAAAAATAAGCGCGCATCACATATTTCAAATTACGAAGCCCTACTAAATAACAAAGTATTCACAATTAATTTATACCTTCTCTGTGACACGATATTCTAAATACTTTCCCAGCATAAGCCTTGTGTGGGCATCGAGTCCGGGGAGAGCGGAAAAGAAGAATCCTGCGACAGGCATCAGGATATATTCAAAAGGGGTTAATAATGCCCGCCAAAGAGGAAATTCCTTTGGCCTTTTTGGTTTATAGATATTATCAAAAATGATCATTACAACAAGAAAAAGAAGTGCGACGGTCAATATGAAAGATGAGATTTTCGGAACCATATACCCCAAAGTAGTCCGTCCGAAAGCAGGATTGATAATTGTTGGAAGGGTGAGACCGATCGTGATAATGAACCAATTGACAGGCCACAAAAAGTGCGCCCACATAACGGTTATAAGCCTCATTGTACGGCTCCAAAATGGTATATCGGGATTTGTTAAATATTGCCGTATGATCCAAGGATCGTCCGATACACCCCACGCCCAGCGCTTATATTGTTCGTATTGATTCTGCAGGGTCTTAAAGAAGGATGTCGATTGGGCAGCGTCAACTTTTACCGGAAGATATATTGGTTCAACCTCTACATCTCCCCCATTTTTAAAATATGCTTTAAAAAATATTCCCCAATCTTCAGGAATTTTGTCGGCGTCCCAATAACCGGTGTTATGAAGTAATTTGAGCGAAAGAGCGTAGTTTTGCGCATTAATAAGCCGGTCTTTTCGCGGGAGTTGTGATAGATTCCAGATAGAACCAAGCGTATTGGGAACGCGGGTGATTGCTGGCAATTCCCAAATATTGTTATAAAACATTATCGCCGGTTGCCAGAACATCTTGTGCCTTTTTGGATTATCGAGAAATTTATAAGTCAGGCATGCAAAGTGGTTAGGGTGATACACATGGTCTGCGTCGCAGGAAGTTATCGTAATATAGTTGATATCCATTTTTTGATTATCAACCAATTCCTTTTTAACCCACATTGCCGCAAATCTTTCGTTGGATGCTTTACCAACGACTTCTCCTTGAACCAGATTGTGAACAGTAACAAAAAGATTTTCAAAAGTATCACCAAAATGATTTTTCAATTTTTCGACTTTATCTTTTCTGTCCTTTTCCGGCTCCTTTGCTTCCATTGCCAAAACAATACTAATTTGTTTTTTTGACAAAGTTTGGTCAGCTATTGATTGTATCGTTCGGGTAAGTGTATGAAGCGGTTCTTTGTAAGTGGTGACTATTACTACGTTGTGGACTTTTTTGTAATCAGGAAAAGATTTTATATCCTCTTCCCATTTATAGATCATTGAAGCCTGTATTCTGATATGGGAGATATAAGAAGTTACGGCTATCGTTGCTGATTGATAGAACCAATAGACGTTATAAGCAAGGATAAAATAAGCAACGGCATTTGGAATAACAAAAATTCCCCAATAGGGAAATAGAATAATATTCCAGGAAACAAATCCGGGAAGAATTTCCAATAATCTTTGGACCCCTCTTTCGTGGTTCAAAATAAATTTTCTAATCATATGACAGAGGTAAGATTATTTTACACCAGACGGGAAAAAAGTGGTTTTTGAAATTTTATTGATCGATCGGAGAATTGCGCACCGATTATTTCAGATGTATTGGGAAGAAACGGTTTTAGATTAATAGCAATTTGTTTTATGTTATCAATGAGTTTAATTAAAGCTTCCTCTTTTCTATCGTTTTCCAAACTCCAAACCTGATTTTCATTAATAAATATATCTTGTTTTTTAATATTGTCCCAAATTAAAGCCAACGCATTGTCAAACCTGAAGTTTTCAATTTCCTTTGCAACCTCTTTACTAATTTTTAATTTCTTATTTTTTTCAGCTTGACCTGAGCGAAGTCGATGGGTTCTTAATTCTGAAGTTTCTGCCATCTTTGCCACTCTTGCAACTAAATTTCCCAGTCCGTTTGCGAGGTCGGCGTTGTAGCTTTCTTCAAATTTCTCATAAGTAAAATCAGAATCCTCAAAAGGATGCACCTTGGATAAAAGATAGTATCTTACGGGGTCCGTTCCGTATTTTTTGACAAGTTCAATCGGGTCGATCGTATTACCTTGGCTTTTACTGATTTTTTGCCCGTTAAGCGTCATAAATCCGTGAATAAATACCTGTTTGGAAAAAGGAATGACCGCTGAAGCAAGCATTGCCTGCCACATTGCCGACTGTTGGCGAAGATTGTCCTTTCCGGCAACCTGAGTTCCCGGCCAAAAATCGTTGAAATTATTAATATCATCCGGCCAGCCAAGTGTGCTGATGTAATTTATAAGAGCGTCAAACCAAACGTACATGACGTGGTTTGGGTCGTTGGGAACGGGAACCCCCCAAGGCATTTTTTCGCGAAGTCTGGAAATTGAAAAATCCTGCAATCCGTCTTTTACAAAAATGGCGATTTCTTTTTGTCTGTTTGCCGGAATAACAAATTCTGGATTTTTATCGTAAAGTTCCAAAAGTTTGTTTTGGTATTTAGAAAATCTAAAAAAATAATTTTCCTCTTCGCGGATTTCAATTTCTCGGTTTGGGTGGATTGGGCATTTACCGTCGACAAGTTCAGAATCGGTCTTTTCCAGTTCGCATCCGACACAATATTTTGTTTTGTAGATCTTTTTATAAATGTCGCCGTTTTTATCGCACCGCCTCCAAAATTCCTGTACTGCCTTTATGTGGTTTTTGTCGGTAGTTCTTATAAAATTTGTTGTTGAAAGATCGAGATGATTTTTAAGTATTTTATAAACCTCAGCCAACTCGTCGCAATATTTTTGAGGATCTTTGTCCATTTCTTTTGCCTTCTCAAATATTTTTGCGCCGTGCTCATCTGTTCCGTAATTAAAAATTACATTGTCTCCCAATAGATTATGATATCTGGCTAATACATCCGCTTGCACAATCTCTAAGGCAAACCCAATGTGCGGGTCGGAATTGACATACGGTAGAGTGGTGGTAATGTAATAGTTGTTTTTATCACTCATGTTGTACCTATTATATCTCATTTTGAAACTGAAGACGTAGGAATTTTTTGTTTAAAAATTAGTGTAAATAAGATAATTGCCGAAATTAGATAGTGCGACGAGATTAGGGCTGTAAATAAATTTACCCCAGTGTTGTGTAGAAACGGAAACTCTATCCAAAACAAGAGATAGGCGATAAGTAATAAGATCCTATATCTGATATTTTTAGTATTTACGAAAGTAAAAATAAATACCGGAAACAATACGGCGTAGTAGTGCTGCCATGAAACAGGAGAAAGAATAATTGATGCAATGATCCCAAGCATAATATTTCCCGAATTGTAAACAATCCAAAGTATTATTAGAGCCAACACCACATAAAACAGAAGAGCAGTATGTTCCAGCCCTAACACATTGAGCCGTGCAGGAATTGATTGATTATAATAATTAAGTTGTTGATTATTGCTGATCTGCGGGATGAAATTGCCGGTCTTATTAAGTAAATAAAAGGTGTAAAAGGAGAGTTTAACGACTGGGAGCATTAACACAACAGTGCCGAGAATGATGATAAGGGTTTTTGCCGTCAACTTTGAATTATTTTTCAAAAGTGATATTAGAGTGATAAGATAATTCGTTTTCAAGATAACAATAGATGCAAGAATGTAAGGCACTTGTTTTCCATAACTGTTATTCAGGAGTCCTGAGTAAAATCGAGGGACGGCAGAATTATTCTTGCTTGTTACGGAACAAATTAACAAACTTACCAAATAACCAATAACCAAATTTGGCTGTCCCATTTCAATCGAAAATCTGACGGGAAAAGAAGAGAAAAAAAGAAGAGTGAGTATTAGAAACCAAATATTTCGATAATTTGATAGTACTGATGGATTTATAAATTTGGGATGACTATTTCTTCCGTCATTCCCACGACTTGCCCTTCCGAAGTTTCTGAACGAAGGAGGGAGGCGGGATTCTACATTAACAGATTTCTCTTGTGACGATAATTTTTTTGCTAACACATAACACGTGGCAAACCCGCAAATTATATTAATTATCGTAAAAAGAAATTTTGCGGTTGGGAGACTAAAAATTGAAAAAGGCAGAAAATAAAATAATACGGTAGGCGGACCAAGTGTTTGCATATAGGAAACCGTATACGGATTAATCCCCATAAGGACGCCCTCAACCAGGCGGTAGTATGTTTCAAGATCAAGAAGTTGAGAAGGTCCTGCCATTTGCGGTAGAAAGAACCGTAGTCTGATAAAAATCAGCAGGTTAATCAATATCAAAATGGAAAAAATAAAGGGTGACCTGAATAGTTTCATGAACTGTCTTTTTTTGAATAATATATTTCAGCAGCGATGCAAATTGCCAGAAGCAGCAGAAAGTTCAGCCAATTACCAAGTCCGAAATATCGAAGAATAAGGAATATTGTTATTCCGGATGAAGTTATCAATCCCCGTCTCGAATTAATGAATATTATTGAGAAGGAGAAGAAGAGTGAAAAAAATACCACCAGGAAAAATAATGGAAGTGCGCCTGTCTCGAAGGGGTCAATAAAATATATGATTCCCGCGACCCCCAGCCAAAGAAAGAGAGTAATGGTAAAAGTTAATAAAAAGTTTTTTCGCATTTTAACCTCCCTTTTTCTTTCAGTTATCTTTGGATGTCTTCGCATATAATGTATTATATAGTTTATGGAAATATTTAGTGCGGTGTTGATTGTTGTGGGTTTTGTTGTAATTATCTTATACATAAACAAAAAGTTAAACGAACTTGCCGACAAGCAAAAACCGTCCTCAGAACTTCTGGAATACCTAAAAACAACAAATATCCGGCTTGATGCCCAGGGAAAAGCCTTTAACGAAAGACTTGATAATGCAGCGAAGGTTATAGGAGGTTTGCAGAAAAATATTGGCGAGATGAGTGAGATAGGGCGTGGAATGCGCGAGCTTCAGGATTTTTTGAAAAATCCAAAACTGCGTGGAAACATTGGAGAACAGATATTAAACGAGCTTTTGAAGCAGTACTTACCCAAAGAGTCGTTTAATTTGCAGTACGTTTTTAAAAGTGGTGAAAAGGTTGATGCGGCAATAAAAACATCGGCAGGAATAATCCCCGTTGATTCAAAATTTCCGATGGAAAATTTCAGAAAGATCAGCAAAGCGGATACGGATGAGGAAAGAAAAACTTATAACAAATTATTCGAGTCGGATGTTAAAAAACACATTGACGATATCGGTAGGAAATATATCCTGACCGAAGAGGGAACGATTGATTATGCCCTGATGTATATTCCATCCGAGGCGGTTTATTATGAAGTTGTTAACAACCAATCGCTTTTTGATTACGCCGGAACAAAAAGAGTACTCCCCGTCTCCCCCACCACTTTTTATGCTTATATGAAAGCGATACTAATGAGTTTTGAAGGACAGAAGATCGAAAAGCAGGCAAAGGAAATATTGTCATCGCTTCGGGCGATCCAAAAGGATTATGAAAAGGTCGGAAGCGGGTTGTCGGTTCTGCAGAAACACTTAACCAATGCACATAATATGATGGGGGATGTTCTCTCTGTTTTTGCGGTCTTGGGTCAAAAAATTTCCTCGACTAAAAACCTCGATAGTGGAAAAGAAGAAAAGGATTTGGAATAAAACAGCTACATTGCTATAATAACGACGATGAATATCAACCCCCTGCTAGAAAATATTGAGAAAGAGGAAAAAAGAAACATTAACTTTCTCCATTTAACTGCTAATGAAAACCAAATGTCCCAAACAGCAAGAAGGTTTTTGGGTTCCAAAATTAACGAGCGTTATTTTTTTGGAGGAGGAAACTTGGATCAGGTTGTAGATATGGTCCATTTCACTGGACTTGGTTTTAAGGGGGTAGATGATCTTATAAATGAGGCAAAGAAGGCTGCGTGTAAGATGCTTTCTGCAGCTGATGTAAACATAAATGTCCTTTCCGGAGTTCATTCGATGATGTGTTCTATATTATCGACAACGGATCCTGGTGATATTGTAATGACGGTTCCTTTGGAATTTGGAGGACATTTTGCCACGAAGGGAATATTGGAGAGAATTGGAAGAAGACACATATATGCTGACTTTGATTTTTCAAATCTCAGGTTTGATGTCAAAAAGATTGGCAAGAAATTTAACGAACAAAAAATCAAAGCGTTATATTTGGATGTTTCATATTATTTAAACTCGCACAACCTAAAGGAAATCAGAGAAGAAATTGGAGAGGATCCAATAATAATTTATGATGCTAGCCATACAATGGGGCTCATTATGGGTCAACAATTCCAGTCTCCATTGGAGGAGGGGGCAAATGTGATAAGTGCAAATACTCATAAGACATTACCGGGTCCGCATAAGGGAATCATTGCATTTCGTGATAAGGATCTTGCAGAAAAAGCAAACGCAATTATTGATGGATGTCTTTACTCAACTCCGCACATTACACATCTGATTGCTCTTTCTACTACGATTCTTGAATTGAAAGAATTTGGGCAAGAATACGCTAAACAGATTATTGCAAACTCGAATTCGATAGCAGAGGCTTTTGCAGAACTTGGATATCATGTTCGAAAAGCAAATACCGGATCATACTCAGAAAACCATCAAGCACATATATTTATCGACAATAAGGGAGACTATTCGTTGCTTTATAAAAATTTAATAAAAAATAACATCTCGACAAATTTCGAAGGATCGGAATTAAGTGGCGGTAGATGGTTTATAAGAATTGGTACCGCCGAGATTACCCGGAGAGGTATGAAGGAAAAAGAAATGATTAAAATCGCTGATTTAATGGATAGAGCAATGAAAGGCCAAGATGTAAAAGACGAAGTGGTATCTTTCAACAAAAAATTTTCAAGAATTCACTTTTCGTTTGATAAGTAATTGCAACGTAAATTAAAATCAATTTACCATTCTTTACGGGGTGAAAGAGTTAGCAAATTATGTGTTCGTCTTCGTGATAAAATGGCGACATGGCTTCAATTAAAAAATTAAATGAGGAACAGCTTCGGGCAGTGAAGCATAAAAACGGACCCCTTATGATCATTGCCGGGGCGGGGACGGGGAAAACAACAGTTATAACCGAGCGGGTGAAATATCTGATTGAAAAAAAGCTTGCCACCCCCCCCGAAATTTTAGCGCTTACTTTCACCGAAAAAGCAGCGGCTGAAATGCAGGAAAGAATTGATGTTGCACTTCCTTTGGGTTATACGCAAATGTGGATCTCTACTTTCCACGCTTTTTGCGATCGAATACTTAAAAACGAAGCGCTTCAAATTGGGCTTAATCCGAAATATAAATTGAATACTCAAAGTGAGTCGATTCAGTTTTTCCGGAAAAATCTTTTTAAATTTGAACTTGAATATTTTAGACCTCTTGGAAACCCGACGAAATTTATTGACGGGATGCTTCAACACTTTTCAAGACTTCAGGATGAAGATGTAAAACCAAGCGAATATCTTGCTTGGGTAAATCCTAAATCCGAAATCCGAAATCCGAAAAGGGAAAAATCAAAGTCCGTAACACGTAACCCATTAACCGAAGAACAAACCATAGAACTTCAAAAATGGCAGGAATTAGCGAGAGCCTATAAAATGTACGATGAATTAAAAACAAAAGAGGGGGTAATGGATTTTGGGGATCTTATCGTCAAAACACTGGAACTTTTCAGAAAGCGTCCAAATGTCTTAAAAGAATATCAAAAGAAATTCAAATACATTTTGGTGGATGAATTTCAGGATACCAACATTTCTCAAAATGAGTTGGTAAAGTTATTGGCTGGGAAAGAGGGCAATATTACTGTCGTCCTCGATGACGATCAGTCAATTTACCGTTTCAGGGGCGCAGCTGTTTCCAACGCATTATACTTCAGGAAGTTCTATCCAAAGGCAAAAGTAATTACCTTAGTTAATAACTACCGGTCGGATCAGGAAATATTGGATAGGGCATATAGTCTTATTCAATTTAACAACCCCGACCGACTTGAGGTTGTGGAAAAGATAAATAAGAAACTGATTTCTCAGGTAAAATATCCTGACACTGTTGATGAACGGATTGAATTTATTCACAGTGACCGTGTGGAAAATGAAGCAGAAGTGGTGGGGAAGGAAATTGAAACATTAACTGCCAACCCTCCTTCGCGCAAGGCTTCGGAAGGGTTAGCTCTATATAATTATAAGGATATTTCTATATTAGTAAGAGCTAACAATCACGCCGAGCCTTTTATGCGGGCACTTTCCCGCTATGGGACCCCTTACCAATTTTTAGGTCCGGGAAGGCTTTTTAAACAAACTGAAATAGTTGACCTAATTTCATATATGAAAGTTCTATACGATTTTGATGATTCGATTTCGATGTACAAACTTTTATCAATTGAATATTTTGAAATACCCCCGCGCGATCTTATAAAAATTACAAATTATGCAAGACAGAAAAATCTTTCTCTTTTTGAGGTATCAGAAACGGTTACTGATGTATCTGTATCGGATGATACGAAAGATAAAATCGGTAAAATTATTAAAATTATTTCCGAGCAACAAAAGCAAATTAATAAAGAAACTGCAGGACAGCTTTTATATAATTTCCTGAATGAAACGGGTCTAATTTTAAAACTTCTTTCTCCGGACACTCCCTTGGCCGAAAGACGTGCAAAAAACATTTCAAAATTTTTCGACAAATTAAAGACCTATGAAGTCGAACACGAAGATGCTTCAGTTCGTGCCGTTGTTGACTGGATTGACCTTGCTAGTGAACTGGGAGAGTCGCCACTGGCGGCAGACACCGATTGGACCGATATAAATGCAGTAAATATTTTAACTATCCATTCCTCAAAAGGTCTTGAGTTTCCTGTTGTATTTTTGGTCAACCTCGTCTCACAAAGATTTCCGACAAATGAGAGAAGAGAGCAAATTCCGATCCCTGAAGAATTAATAAAAGAAGTTTTACCTCAGGGAGATTATCACATTCAGGAAGAAAGACGGCTTTTTTATGTCGGGATGACAAGGGCTAAAGAAAGGTTGTATTTAACAGCAGCGGATTATTATGGAGAAGGAAAGCGTGAGAAAAAAATATCACCGTTTGTTTATGAGGCGATGGGGGATAAATTTGCTGATATCAAAGAGACTACAGACGACAGCAAGCAGCTTTCATTTTTGGAATATAAACCCACTGTAGACAGTAGACCGTTAGCTGCTAGCGAAAAAATCCATGTTGATTTTTTGAGTTACAGTCAAATTGAGACATTCAAGATTTGTCCTCTCCATTACAAATTAAAATACATTTACAAACTTCCGACCCCCCCATCCTCATCGCAGAGTTTTGGTAATTCTTTTCATCAGGTTATGAAAGAGTTTTACGATGTTGTAAAAAAAGGGGAAAAGCCAAATCTTGATTTGATGTATAAAATTTTGGAGGGTAAATGGATATCGGACGGGTACACAAGCAAAGCTCACGAAACTCGGTCATACGAGAAAATAAAAAAGTTTTTGAAACATTACCTGGAAAATCTTTTTGATCCCAAGGTTCTTCCCATCCAAACGGAACAGCCGTTTACGGTAATTATGGATAATTTGAAAGTGGGTGGAAAAATAGACAGAGTAGACCATAATGGAAACGGGATTCACATTATCGATTATAAAACAGGTGCAAACCCGATTACCCAAAAAGAAGCGGATTCCGATTTGCAGCTCTCTATTTATGCTTTGGCAGCAACTCACATACCCGAATATCCATTTAACAGAAAACCTGAAGATATAAAATTGTCGCTATACTATTTTGACACCCCGCAGATTGTTACAACTTTAAGAACAAAAGAACAATTGGAGAATGCAAAAAAGCAGATTTTGGATTATAAAAAACAAATTGAAGAATCGGATTTTAAATGCTCACATGGCTATCTTTGTGTTGAAATGGAATGCGAATATAAATTGTTTTGTAGAGCTGAAGAAAAATGAAAATTGACAAAAGCTGGTATATAAAACCAAAGGATCCGAATTATCCCACACAAAATTTAGCGGGAGGAGTTGTAATCCGCGAAGATAACGGAAAATTATTAATTGCTCTTGTCGGCGATAAAAAGTTTTCGACTTTTATATTGCCCAAGGGAAAAGTAGAGAATAATGAAACATCCGTGACTGCAGCAAAGAGAGAAATTGCAGAAGAAACGGGTTTACATAAACTTGTGATACATGCAAAGTTGGGTGTCAAAGAAAGAATGACATTTGATAAAACATCATGGAATATTTATGATTATTTTCTATTTTCTACAAAACAAATATTCGGAAAGATAAAGCCAAACGAGGATGAAAAAGATTTCTTTTTGGAATGGTTTGATTTGGAAAATTTACCACCAATTTTCTGGCCGGAGCAAAAGGATTTGATTGAAGAAAACCGGGAAAAAATAAAATTAGCTTTTTTTGGATAGTTCTCTTATAGCATCTTTCCCGATCCATTGTGCGGACCTAGAGTTTGGATAATTTTTAATAATATCCTCTGCAACTTTTATAGATTTCTCTCTAAGATTTGTATTTCTTTTCCCTATCTGTCTTAATGCCCAGTTCACTGCTTTTTTGACAAAATTTCGCTCATCCGTCGACTCTCTGATAATAACAGGGAAAAACTTCATAAGTTTTCCATCTGGAGCTTTTTTATCATGAACGGCAAGTGCTGCCATCATTGCAAACCCCGCTCTTTTTTCAAATTCGGGAATTCTTTTACTCCACTCATATGCTTTTTTATAAGCAAATGGGGACTTGTCAAATAAATTGCTAATCACTTGGTCGCAGACATCCCATGAATCAAAATCGGCAACCCATTCATCCATTTGCGCATCTGTTATCATTGCCGGAATGTCTATAAATCCGGCTAAGATCCTTGCTTCGTGGATTTTGCTGTCCCACAATTGTATAGCTAACTGATGCAAGTCCTCTGGAGATTTGGTGTAGGATGAATTTTTTTGTATTTCTTTTGCTAAAGGGCGAAGTATATATATTGAAACCCCTAAAGTATTTTTCGGATTTATCCCAAACCTGGCCATCCCCTCAACATTTTTTGGATTTTTGTATGTCTTTAATTTATCAATTATTTCTTGGTAATTCATTGTGCATCCAAAATATTATTGTTTCAAAGTATAATATACTGAAATTTGTTAATAACTGACCTTTTTAAAAATCATTGATTTAAAAAGAATAAAAATTGGGAAGATCAGTGAAACAAACAAGAAACTGTAAATGATATATTCCATTGTTGATTTTGCGTAGGAAGAAAGAAAATACATAATTACAGTACCCGGTATGGTTGCAAGAACGCTGATCAAAAAGTAGGGCAGGAATTTCATTTTAGAAAGACCGGCAAAATATGAGGTGATATCTGAAAATCCGTGTAAAAATATTCGCGAAAGAATAAGTGTGGTATATCCATGATCGTTTACAAATCCGATGTATTTGCTTAATACCTCTTTACCGACTAGGTTTTCTACAATTTTTACTCCCCATCTTCTTGCAATATAGAAATTTGTAATTGAGGACAAGATAACAGTTACAAAAGAATAAATAACTACTGTTTCCCCGAATAGGAAAAACCCGATAGCTGTAACAGATGTTCCGCTTAAAGGGGCAAAAATATATGTTAATAAATGAAGAAAAATGTAAACGATCGGGGCCAAAATACCGGCGTTTTCGATCATTTTCTCAACCTCTTCCTTCGGAAAATAGTAGCTCAATATATTTATAACAATAACTATGGCGGTTATTATTAATAAACCCTGAAATCTTTTTAATAATTTCATTTATATCTCTATCAATTAACAGTTCCATAGACTATGGAACTAAATGAAAAAATATTCATTCAGTATTGGGTAATTTTCCATATGACTGAACTTTATCTAAATCAAAAAGCACATAAGAGGTAATAGTTTTTTTACCAAAGGTTCCTTCACTGCCTTCATAATAAATTAAACCATCATAATCCAGTTCTGTTTGTACAAATTCTCTGAATATTTTCATCCACGGAGGGTTGGGGTAGTTTGATATTGGCTTAACATCCTTATGATTCTTCGCAAGTTCACCAGTTGCCAGCATTTCTCTTAAGTCAATATCATCGTGCTCTGCGAGTTGTTCCAGGTATTTTGAATATTTATCCCCGTTCTCCCTTTTTATTCTATACACTCGAGGGCTGATTCGTTGTTTTTCTGAATTAACAAATATCTGAAAACGATCGGGAAATTGGCTCAACCATTTTTGCACGAATTGCTTTGGAACTGCGACATTGTTCAGATCTGGTGCTCGAAAATCGAGCATCTTAGCCTCCCTAAGATCAAATTGATAAATATTTGGAGAGGGGGTTCCTCTTGATGCTTGTCGAACTAATGAGTAATCTTCTGCACAATTCGTATCATCGGTTAAGTACAACCCCGTTCCAATTGTCGCTGAACCGTCGCCTTGATTTTCATCACGTCCGTCATATGCATAGTTTGTGTCAAGTAAAAAAGGATTTTTTGAACCATGAAATAAACTACCCGTAAATATTAAAGTTTTGGGCTCCGATTTTGAGAACTTCAATTGATCTTTATTATCTTCTGTCATATCAAAATCCCATTACCAAAAAACCATGTTTTTGGATCTCTTTTTTGTTCCAGAATTTTTCAAGGTCTTTTGTTTTCAAAACGAATTTTATTTTTCGTTTAATAACTCTACCTGTGTAATTCTTTAGTTTTGGATCCCATTCTTTCAAAACCAAAACATCTCCGGGGGAACATTTGAAATCGGCGAGTCGGACGTCAAAATTCTTTTCTCTGTTTTTTACTTTTTCGAACAAATCAGGTAATGTTTTCTTTTCGAAGACCTTCATAATTTCAGTTTATGCTTTATAGTTGACGGAAGTTTGAGAAATTTCCATCGCAAATATTCTATCGCCCGGTAAGGGTAGTAAAGCCATTTGTTGGCGACAAAATCCCAACTACCAAGAAACTCAACTACTTGCGGGTTATATCCTTCCTTGAATTTTGTGAACCCCTTTCCCTCTTCTCTCCCCCAAAGATCAAAAGTTTTAAGTCCCAACTTCTTACCAAATTTAATTGCTTCCCACATGATCAAATTATTTGCCATGACATTTTTGTATTTATCGGCAGAAGCGCCATATGGGTAATATAGGAAATCCTTCCAGACAAAAAGTACCCAAGCGGTAATAACTTCTTGATTGTAGGTGGCAGTTAGTAGATGGGCAATTGGTCGTTTGGAATTTTGGAGTTTTTGAGTTTTGTTTAGATGTCTCCACATCAGCCTATGATACTTTTGACTATGCGCAAAAAACCCCTGCCTTTTTGCTGTTTCAAAAGTAAGTTCAAGATATTTTTCAAAGGCCTCGTCAGAAGGATCAGATGTTATTGTAACTCCATGTTTTTGTGCCAATCGTATGTTGTAACGGGTTTTTGAGGAGAAGGACTTCATAAGTTCGTCTTCCGATTTTGTCAGGTCGATCCAAAAGGAGGTTGGGGTAAAGAGAGTCTTGCCGGGAATACAGCCGGAATTTTTCATTAAGTTAACCAGTTGTTCTGTTAACGGGTTACGGGTTACGGGTTTGGAAGGATGGTCAATTGTTGATGATTGATTATTAAAGGGGAATGCAATAACGGGTTCTATTTTTATAAAAAATAAATTATTTTCTTTTGCCAGTTTTCTAAGGTACGGAAATAGTTCCTTTGTCGGCTTGGGGCATTTTATGAGCGTTCCGATTTTATATTTACCGATTGGCAGTTTATGGGTTAGAAGCGTATAAGAATCAATTATTGTCTTTTTATGGGCATTCACGAACCTTATCACTTCATTTCCGGACTCGCGTCTAAACTCTCCCCATTCCCACGATTGAAGAGGGTGGACTGCCATTTTGTTAAACTGTTCTTTTTCTGAATTTTCTGCCAATCTGAAGCTCATGAGTATATGATACTAAATAGGCGGTTAAGATTTGATGAAGATAGTAAAGTACCTTAATTGATCAATGGCTATTGTCTCATTTATTTTCATCTACTATAATCTGTAGTATATGAATGAAATATACTCATTGGGCCCGCTTGAAAAAAAAATTATAACCGATTAAACTCTTCTAACAAAATTCGTAAATAACCTCAATACAATCCTTAATAGCTACTACAAAAAATGACGGTCTGCTTAACGTGACCGGTGACTTCGTTCAATTTCCGACATCATTTATAAAATTGCCATTCGCTATGGGTACTGCAAAATACGCGTTAGATATTGTTGGTTTTGGAAACGTTGATAGTGTCGGCAATGTAAAAACGACCAGTCTGATTAAAATCGAAGAGGATCATAGCATGAGCCTTGAGCTTATAGCCAGGATTATTAAACCCCAGATTGCC
>LBVJ01000003.1 GCA_000993025.1 Candidatus Woesebacteria bacterium GW2011_GWA1_38_8 | reverse complement strand
CGACACAAAAATTGATCTGCCATCTTCTGATAAGGAAGATAAACCTAAGTCAGACTTGGCAAATGCAAATGAAAAGGATACAATTCCTGCAAGCGGAATTACATCTTTTAGTCTTTTAGACTCAAAGGAAAAGGATAATACCAAAGAAAGTACTATGGATGATACCAGCAAAACAATCGAGCAACCCGCTCAAACTACTGCTGACACTTCTCAGGAACCCGTTAAAACTTCTCAGGAAGAAGTAAATAAATGGATCGAGAATTATGACGAAAAAGAAGTTCCTGAAAAGAAAAAGGGTGCTGGTTTTTTCAGGATATTTTTGATATTTCTTATTATCCTTTCTTTGGGAGCGGTAATTGCCGGAGGGGTTTATTACTACCAGAAAAATATTGCCGGTGATAAAACTGTGGTTATCGAGCAGGAACCCGGACAGGTAGAAGAAATTGAGGAGCCGGTGGTTGAACCAACAGCAGTTCCCGAAAAGGAAGAAGTTGATTATGCAGAGCTTACTTTACAGATACTGAACGGCTCGGGAATACCTGGTGAAGCAGGGGCTGTTAAGGACCTCATAACCGATTTCGAATTCGATAATATCGTAACAGGAAACGCAAGCAGTTACGACTATGAAAAAACTGTCATATCTTTCAAGGAAGATGTGCCGAAACAGGTCTATACCGATATTGCAGAGGCAATTTCCGATACATATGAAGTTGAAGAAGAAAGTGAAACTCTTGAAGACTCCTCTGATTACGACGTCATCATCACCGTCGGAGCGAAAAAGTAAACTTCAAACAAACTTAAACTTAATAGACAGACTTAATTTACTTCTTTAAGTAACGTTTTCAACATCCAATCTAAGAGGGCAATTCTGTCATTGTATCCTTTTCTATCGCTTTTTTCTAAGTCACAGCCTTGTAAATCTGCTTGCATTAACAGAATTAACTCAATGGCAATATCTTTAACTGTCTCTTTAAATATGCGAAGGTATTTTTCATTATCCTGATTTGCAATAATTAAATTTAGTATTTCTGAAATAAAACCGTGATATCTAACCATTCTTTCCACATATGATTCCGACTTGGTATCTAAATGAAATCTTTCTGCAAAGTTTTTTACTCTTCCGGCTGCAATTAGCTCATGGCCCGGACACCAAGCTGTTCCATCCGGCGATTTAACTAACGTGTCGCTTTTGGCAATATCATGAAGCAAAGTTGCTACTTTAAGAATATTTTGTCTCGTTTGATTACCGACGACACCCGACAGATACCTTTTCAATGTATCTTTTTGACCTATCTTCAAATCATTAAATCTTAATACCTTCTCAAGTCCGGCATAAACACCAATAACGTGATCTAAAACATTTTGATTGCTATGCCATGGACCATTTTCAGTCACCGAGACTAAATCGTAATATTCAGGAAATGAAGCCAAAAATACTTTATCCCTGAGTGATTTTGATGTTACTCGAGATATGTTATCTACTCGAACATTCTGATATGTCATTTGCAACAGCGGTAAAAATAATTCTTCGCTATTACGTAACAGCTGATGTTATTTTACAACTAAACGTATTCAAAGACTATCTCGAGAAAATAAATTCATTTCTGTTTTTAGAAGTGTTTGGAAAACAATGCAAAGATCGAAAAATATGCTAACATTTGGGTACCGAATGATCTTTGCGGTGAACGTACCTTTTTAGGGAGCTGATGGCACAATTTGTGATCCACCTTAGCCGCAGAGACCGCCAATAAAAATATATGCACAAATCTCCTTACTACAATCTAATTTCGTTTTATACAGTATTTTTACTATTCGGATCATTTAGTACATCAATACTTCCCACATACTTTTTTGGACAAGGACTATCTCTAAATCAAATGATGTTGGGTAAAATGGTATTTTTTGTAGGACAAATCCTATTATTGCTTGGGTTGAGGAGTCTTTCTGCAAAACTATCATGGAGAATGGCACTAGTAACGTCAATCGTTTATATATTGCTAATCATCAACCTTCGGTCACTTACTCCCTTTTACATAGGCCAATTTATAAACGGAATGTCTCTATTTTTCTTTTTTGTGTTTTACAATATCGCTCATTTTGAATTAACGCCAAAGGATAAAACTGGAAGTAGTTCTGCTCTCATGTTTATTCTTCCTTCATTAGTGAGCATATTTGCTCCTTTAATGGCAGGGTATTTAGCACAAATCAGCATATTATTCATATGGGCAATTTCCATTCTTTTATTTATGGTTTGTTACAGGCTCGTCAGCTTTCAAAAAGACTTTAAGTTAGCTTATTCGATTAAAGAATCACTTAATGAAATTAAGACAACAAGGATTTTTCTTCTACTAGAAGGGCTTTGGGAGGCTCTGCCATTTGGAATAATTCCAATCTACACCTTGTTTTTCATAAAAGAACCGCTGCCATTCGGTATATATTTATCTTATCTATCTGTAATTAGTATTATTGCCAACTATCTTTTAGGCAAACTTTCAGACAGAATTCGTAAAAGAACCGTTTTTCTTTATCCCATTACTATCGCCATAGCCGTAACAACTTTTTTGTTTCCAATTTCAACCAACAGCCTTATATTATGGGTAATTTTAACTAGTATTTTGCAAATTCTATTACCAATTTTTTGGAACGTTTCGACAGCTTTTGTGGTAGATTCTCATGCTGATTTGAGAAAGGCTATACCAGGAAGAGAAATCGTTTTATCCGTTGGGAGATTAATGGGCTTATCATTGGCATTTGCAAGCTTCACTTTTGAAAAACAACCTAAATATATATTTCTAATTCTCGGATTATTTATGCTCTTCTATCCTGTAATACTTTTTGTGAGAACTAGAATCAGAAAATCGCATATCTATTTGTAGGTCCGACTCCGGTATTCAGTTAAGATTTTTCCAAGCTAAAAATAAAACGTTAAAAATATTGGCTAGAACTCGGGATAATGTTGATTTATTGAGGAAAATTGGAGAAAACACAAAACCATTTCGCTATTGAGCGGGTAAGGGGAATTGAACCCCTATCTCATCCTTGGAAGGGACGCGTTGAGCCTTTCAACTATACCCGCACTTCGTCGTTGCACTCCTCAGTGTGAACAGTATTTAATTATTTATCTCGTAAACTGTTTATTAGGACTTCCTTTTTTTCTCTTCTCCAACCTTTAATCTCTTTTTCTCTTCTTGCTGCTGAAATTCTATCTACAAAACGTTCCCAGTATACCAATTTTACAGGAATTTTACTATTTTGTAACGGAGTTTTAACGTGTTGATTATGTTGCCTTATTCGCTTTTTAAGATTCCAAGTTATTCCAGTGTAATATGACTTGTCATTACAAAGCAGTATGTACAGATAGCACGTCATAGTATTTACACCCAGTGAAAAAGTTTACACTGAACGCAGTGAAAAAGTTTACACTGAACGCAGTGAAGTGTCGGAGTGCCCGGACTCGAACCGGGGATCTCCTCGTCCCAAACGAGGCGCTCTACCAACTGAGCCACACTCCGCCTCACTTCGTTTCGGCGTAAACTTACACCATCAGAGTTAACCCTGAACAAAGCGAAGTGTGCCGAGGAGAGGACTCGAACCTCCACGAACCTAATGGTTCGAGGGCTCTTAAGGCCCTTGCGTCTACCATTCCGCCACCTCGGCAAATAATTTTCTTAATATGAATTTTTAGAGTATCCGGTATTATACTAGAAAATGAGATTTAATTGAAACGGAAACTATAAAAATGTGCTATTTTCCACTCTCAAATCTTCTAAAAAACCTCTTCTTTACGATTTCGGTTACAAAAAAGTAGGCGATGAGGTCAAAAAATATCAAAACCCAGACAAAGTAGGGGAGACGGACAAAATCAAAAACCCCAATTTCAAGAACCGACATTAGGATTACAATAACTATTGAAATACCGCTTAACCCCAAAAGCCAATTGCTCGGACGGCTCTTATAAAACGGCAATTTTGTCCGGATGACAAACGTAACAAGCATTTCGGAAATCGATGACTCCACAAACCATGCCGTTCTGAAAACTTCCGTATTCACCTTAAAAACATAGACCATGGGTAAGATCAAAAGCATGTCAAAAAATGTACTTACAAAACCACTTACAAAACCATATGTGATCATAAAATTTTTGATGTATCCTAAATTCCATTTATTCGGTTTTTTCATAAACCCAGAATCGACATTGTCGGTTGCGACAGCAAACAAAGGAATGTCAGATATGAAATTATTCAATAGTATTTGAGAGGGAAGTAAAGGAATGAACTTCAAAAACAGAGATGAAATCGCAACAGTGAACATATTTCCATAATTTGCGGAGATCGTGTTTAGAATATATTTCATAACGTTTCCGTACGTTTTTCTGCCTGCCTCAATGCCATCAACCAACACCTTGAGATCCTTTTCCAAAAGGATAATATCACTTGCCTCCTTGGCAATATCCGACCCACCTTCAACCGTAATTCCTACATCTGCCTCTTTCAATGCAGGCACGTCATTCACTCCGTCTCCCAAAAATCCGACTATGTGACCTTCGTAGTTTAATGATCTTATGATTCTGTACTTTTGGTCGGGTGTTAATCGTGCAAAAACGACTCCGCTTCTCGAATATTCCATAAAATCTGCGTCGTTTACATCTTTAAGCATTTCGCCTGTTACCACCTGATCATCATTGAAAACAATACCGGCTTCCCTCGATATGCTTTTTGTTACCGTTTCACTGTCTCCGCTTATAACTTTCAGATTAATTCCAAGATCCAAAAACCGCTTTATCGCAGAGACTGTTGTCTCTTTTATCGGATCCTTAAACAGAAGTAGTCCCATAAATATCATATTCTTCTCGTCTTCGGGAAAAGCATCGCTTTCGTTAAATTCCTTCATTGCTACGGCAATAACTCTATAACCCCGAGATTCATACCCTCTAACTTTCTCAAGTATTTCTGCTTTTTTCTTAGTGTTGAAAACAACCGATCTCTGCTTATTACTTATTGTTATATACTTAGTCACATCCAATATTGCTTCCGGTGCGCCTTTTGAAATTAATAAATTTCCCTCATCCATTTTTGCAAGAACGCTCATTCTTTTTCTGTCATAATCAAATTCATTCTCATCTAGTATCTTGTATCCCTTTACTTTTTTCCGGAACTTTTGAGACATTGCGCTTTGCCAAATAGCTATGTCGGTCGGGTTTGAACCACCTTCGGAGTGTTGTGATATTCCGCTTGTACAAATAAGAGCGTAAATTAAAAGTTGATCGTCTCTTGTGTCACCCGCATCAATATAATCATGAAGGGAAAATATTCCTTTCGTTATTGTTCCGGTTTTATCCATACAAAGGGTATCGATATTTCCAAAATCTTCAACGGAAGAAAGTCTTTTTACGACAACTTTTTTCTTTGCCATTCTCATGGCGCCTTGGGAAAGAGTAACGGTAATTATTGCAGGAAGCATTTCCGGAGCGATTCCGACTGCGAGTGCGATCGCAAACAGAAACGAGTCCGATACACCTTTATCAAGTGCTACGTTGGAAACAAAAATAAAGACCGTCATCAAAACGATCACCTTAAACAAGAATTTGCTGAAGTTATCAATCTGGGATTGAAACTCTGTTTTTGTCTCAGGCGACTTAACCGATTCGGCAATTTTTCCGAATTGGGTCTTAAGCCCCGTTGCAGTCACGACCCCGATCCCATTTCCCTGAAATACCGATGTTCCCATAAACACCATATTCTTCATATCCGAGATCATCACATCTTTTCCTATTACGGCTTCATGATCTTTTTCAACCGGCATAGATTCACCTGTTAAAACCGATTCATTTAACAGGAGCTCCTCGGAGCCAATAAGCCGAATATCAGCAGGGACAATATCACCGATCACTAGTTCAACAATATCTCCCGGAACAATTTGAGCGCTGTCGACCTGAACTATCCTGCCGTCCCTGTAAACGGATGCCTTGTGTTTAATAAGTTTTTTCAGTTTAAGAAGTGTCTTTTCTGCCTTATATTCCTGAACAAATCCAAAAAATGAGGATAAGATCACCAACGATAATATCACGACCGAGTCAATGTGCTCTCCCCGTGCAAAGGATACAATTGCCGCAAAAATAAGAATGAGAGTAAGCCAGTTTTTAAATTGTGAGAGAAGAATGTTTAAAGCATTGTTTTTATTTCCTTTTGAAATAGTATTTTCTCCATATATTTTTAACCTTGCCTTCACTTCATCCGAAGAAAGTCCGTTTTCTTTAGAAGACAACAATTGCAATACTTCTTCTTTTACCTTATTCCACCAAACCGTTTCGGTATCGGTAATATCCATACTTTAATAATACTACTCGTAGGAAGTTAGTAGATAGTAGATAGTAGTTAGTGCGCCTGGGAGGACTCGAACTTCTACAATGTAATAAGATAAATTTGCTAGTGCGTCTGGGGGGAATCGAACCCTCATTCCCTGTTCCGAAGACAGGTGCTCTATCCGTTGAGCTACAGACGCAAATTTATCCAAATCTTCGATTACGAAGACAGGTGCTCTACTGTAAATGTTAATGAACAGCAAGGTTCTGCACAGCAGGTTCTTATCCGTTAGGCTACAGGCGCCCTTCGACATGCTCAGAGTAAACAAGTATAATTATACCTCAAATGTCGGATTTCCAAAAACAAATAGAGGATATTGAAAAAGAGATCAGAGAAACTCCTTATCATAAGGGAACCGAACGTCATATTGGAATTCTCCGCGCACGACTCTCACGTCTTAAAGATAAAGTTTTGGATTCACAAGTCAGGGCAAAAGGCGGAGGGGGCCGTGTCGGATACTCTGTAAAACACCAGGGTGATGCCACAATTGTTCTAGTCGGACCACCGTCTGTCGGTAAATCCACATTATTAAATGCATTAACAAATGCCCAGAGTAAGGTCGCACCGTATTCTTTCACTACGGTTTCCGTCATCCCCGGTATGATGAATTTCAGGAACGCCAAGATACAGATTCTTGATGTTCCCGGTCTTATTGAAGGAGCTGAGGTTGGAAGAGGTAGAGGCAAAGAAGTTTTATCGGTTGTCCGCGGATGCGATCTATTGGTGATCATTACAGAGGTCGGAAAAGAAAATGCGATAGAAAGAATTAAGAATGCTCTTGAAAAAAATGGTATAAGGATCGACAAAAAGAAACCCGATATAAAAATTGATAAAAAACTCCAAGGCGGATTGGAAATTCACTCAAATATCAGGCAATCAATTGACAAAGAAACAGTTAAGGAAATTGTAATGGAGATGGGAATAAAAAACGCAGATGTTACCATCAAAGAAAAGATCACAATGGAAAATCTTTTTGATTCCCTTTCCCGCAACCGTGTCTACATTCCCTCAATCTCCGTTATCAATAAATCCGACTTATCCGTTGATAAACCGAACACCGATCACTTATCGCTGGACACTATTTTCATCAGTGCCGAAACAGGTCTCAATCTTGATAAATTGCGGGGTCTTATATGGCAAAAACTGAATTTCATCACCGTCTATCTTGTAAAAGACAATGAAGAACCAAATACGAATAACCCATATGTTGCAAAGCACGGGACTAAACTTCTCGAAATTCTTGGGTCATTGGGGTCGAACTTTTCCGAAAATAAGACCTATGCAAGGGTGTGGGGGAGTGGAGCAAGATTTCCGGGACAGGAAGTTTCTTTATCTGCTTATGCTGTTGATGGAATGCAGATAAGGTTCATTTAAAATGATATTCTTTCAAGGTTATTTATAAAATTGCTCTTCTTTAGTATAATTCCCTTTATAGGATCACGGATAGCCCTTGTGGCGAAATTGGCAGACTTACCTGCGCAGGTAGGCGCGTAGCATCAGTGTTTTTATATATATGCCGAGGTGCTGAAATTGGCAGACAGGCACGCTTCAGGGGCGTGTGCTCTCGCGAGCGTGCGGGTTCAAGTCCCGCTCTCGGCACATAAATAAATTTCGCGCGGGTGGCGGAATTGGTATACGCGTACGCCTAAGGAGCGTATGGAGAAATCCATGCAGGTTCAAGTCCTGTCCCGCGCACACTTCGGCAAGCTCAGTGTAAACTATTGAATTTGCTGAATTTAAAATGAAGATAAGGGATGTTTATGGTGAACACGCCGAACCATCCCGCGCACTGATTACTGCAAAAATGGTCGCTTGGCTCAGTTGGTTAGAGCGTCTCGTTTACATCGAGAAGGTCGGGGGTTCGAATCCCTCAGCGACCACCACAATAAATTGTAGAGAGGGTCGGAGGAAGTGGCACCACGCTAAGCGTGGACGAATCCCTCAGCGACCACTTTTTTGGTATAATACTTATGTTTACCGGGATAATTTATATAGTTGTTTCCAAACTATATATGTAAACGAGTCTATCTTTGTTCTTATTTTATTCGAGCTTAGGTAGCCAAGGGGGTGATAAAATGCTAATGGATGATAGCCATTAATTACTAGCTGAGATAGCCAAGGTGGTCACGGCGGGCGCCTGAAGAGCGTCAGATGCGGGTTCGACTCCTGCTCTCAGCACCACATCAAATGTGATTAAAGCAGTTTATATTTTCAAAATATAACTAAAGAAAGAAAAGGTCAGGAGGAGAAGTTTACCCAGTGTGAAATCGAAGGGACTCCTGCTCTCAGCACATTATGCGGGGATAGTTCAGTGGTAGAACGTCTCCTTGCCAAGGAGAAGGTCGCGGGTTCAAGTCCCGTTCCCCGCTCAAGATACTAAAAATAATCTATGTTATATAAAATCAACTCCACTGCTTCGTAGTATTTAGTAAGATCCTTCTAAGTATTTCGGAAAAATTAACTCCGTACATGTTAAGAACTATTCCGACAGGGGAGTCGTGGTTATAAGGCCCCAGTTGCGGATTGGTATTTGCATCCAAAAAAAAGTATCTCCCGGATGAATCGATCCTTATATCAAATCTGCCATAATCGCTCATATCAAGAATTTGGAATGCTTTCTTAACATATTCGCAAAGTACCTTATCCTGATATTTTTGATATTTAATGACCCCCTCATATTTTTCGAGCCATTCATATTCAAATTTTTTAAATTTATATTTCCCGTCGGATTCGTCATTTATAACGATCTCACCTAAATATACTTTCTTCTTAAACCCCTCCAAAAGAACTGCCGTAACTTCAGTTCCGACGATATATTCTTCAACAAGAACAGACTGCTGATATGTACCAATTAAATACTTTAATCTTTTCCTTAAATCGCCTTCCGATTCAACGACGGAATCATCAGTAATTTCAACACTACCGTGAATCTCGTTTAGCTTTGTGATCAGCGGGAATCTAAGTGTTGAATTTATCGGTTCTCTTGATGTGTTAAAAAGCTGATAATTGGGAACAGGAATTCCATTTTGGATAAATATCTTTTTTATTAAAAACTTGTTGTAATTCAGCGACTGCCCCAAAAGTCCCGCACCTGTATAGGGAATCTCAAGCATTTCCAATACACCTAAGACCGCCGATGCTAAAAATTCGTTCCCTTTAAAAGAATCCACAAGGTTAATTACCATATCCGGTTTTCCTTTTTTAAGAAGAAATGGAAGTTTTGAATTGCCGGGGTACAATGCAACACTTATACCCATTCTTTTCAGATAACCTGCCATTATTTTGGCATCGGAATACGCACCTCTTTCAGTTATATATTGCATTTTGGTAGGAAAATATTTTCTTTTAACGTCGCTATACAAAATTCCTACTTTTCTGGGGAGATGATAATTATTATTCACTTCAGTTAATAGTAAAAACTACAGGTGATTTACCAAATTGTCAATATATTTAAAAATACTGTCTAGTGAATGCTATTATATTCAGGTTGCGGATAGGGGATAAGTTCCTTGCCTATTGCGTCATTCATTGTGTTGACCATCAGTCTTTTTAATATTTCAATGAAGGAGACACCATACAGGTCAAGTATGCTTGATATGGCAACATCAAGTTCCTTAGGACCAAACGCTGGATTGCAGTTTGCATCAACGAAAAAATATCTCCCGGACTGATCGATCCTAATGTCAAATTTTCCATAATCGTACATCCTGGAAACATCGAATGCCTTTTTAACATATTCCCGAAGTATCGGATCGTCATATTTCTCATAATAAAAGGGGGTCTTCCCATGAGACTCCCATTGATCCTCAAATGTAGTAAACTTGTATTTATCTTCTTCTTTATTAAAGACCTTTTCGGCAATATAAACCTTCTTGTTAATTCCTTCTAGCAGTATTGCCGTTACCTCTCTTCCGACAATGAATTCTTCAACGAGTACGGATTGTTTATAAGTAGTAACTAAATATTTAATTCTGTCCCGAAGATGTTTTTCATTTTCCGAAATACAGTCTTTTGTTATTTCAACACCTCCATGAATTTCATTCAGTTTTGAAATCAAGGGAAAGCGGAGTGACGGATCCAGATGGTCGTTGTAATTACTGAATAATTGATAATCGGGAATAGGAATACCGTTTTGCTGAAGGAGTTTCTTCACTAAAAACTTGTTCGTATCGAGCGATTTTCCCAAAATATCTGCACCGGTATATGGGATATCCAAAATTTCTAAAATTCCCGGAATGGATGAGCTTAAATACTCGTATCCTTTCACAGAATCGACTAGATTGATGACCATTTCCGGCTTATCCTTTCTTAGTCTTTCAGATAAAACCGCGTTTCCGGGATAAAGCAAGGGTTTAATATTCATTTTTTCTAAATATGAAGCGATTACTTCTGCATCTTTTTCGGCATCTTTTTCAGTGATATATGCTTCTTCGGTCGGAAAGTACTCACGCTTAACATCGCTAAATATTATTCCAACAGTCTTTGGGAGATCGTAACCGTTCTTTTGATCAGCAACGGCAGTATTATTAATTCCATTCATTTAACTTCGTAATCAAATTATATAAATAGTTTTAATGTGTCAATACATAAATTTCAAAATTTTGGTAAAATATACCAGTTGGCCCAGTAGCTCAATGGATAGAGCAGTTCCCTTCTAAGGAAAAGGTTGGTGGTTCGACTCCACCCTGGGTCACAGATTTTCTGATATATAAGAGACAGACAAAGTGTCTTACTATGGATACTGAAAAAGAAAAGGCAACGCATTTAACGCAACAAGCCATTCCAACAGAACTACCACCACTCACTGGATGGAAAGAGATACCTATTAACGAAAATGGAGAACCTCTTGTTCCTTTAGGTCCTTTTTCTGAGAACAGTGAAGTTTACACTCACTCGATTTATTATGGCGAAAAATCCGATTCCCCATACTCCAGCGGGTCACTCGAAGGAAGTTTGGTTACAATGTTCGTTCGAAAGGAAGTTGCTGATCAACTTAAACTTGCCCAAAGTTTACTCCCAAAGGGAATGCATTTGATAGCTTTTGACACATATCGAACACTACAAGTACAACAATCCTTATACGATGTCTATATTGATGAGCTTAAAAATCAACACCCTGATTGGAGTGATGAAAAATTATCAGAAGAAACGCAAAAATTTGTTTCTATACCGTCAACAGAGCCAGATCGCCCTTCCCCCCACAACACTGGCGGGGCTGTCGATGTGGCTATTTTTAAATTACCAGACAATATTGAACAAGAGATAAGGGAAATTGATGTAGAAATCTCTCGATATGGCTTGAGTGACTGGGAAAAAGTATATCAACTTGAAATGAAAAGGATTTCGTTGATCGAACAAAACATGCAAGTTCTTAACTTTGGTACCAGCTTTGATTATGGAGGAAGTGAAGCATCATTGTCATATTATGAAAAACTATCTTCTCAAAAAGAATTGAACCTTGATGAGAATGAAGCCATGTTAAACCGCAGATTGCTCTACAACATTATGACAAATGTAGGATTTGAACCATATGAAGATGAGTGGTGGCATTTCAACTCTAAAAAATCACAAATGGGTGCAAAAGTTGCTGACCTTGATCATGCAGAGTATGGTGCAAAAGAGCTCAGTCAAAAAAATCAAGAGCATGAAAAAATGCGATCAGGTCATTTGAAAGGATCACAAATAATTTATAACAATCAGGAACTATATAAATTAGGTGTTCTTCCTGCAAATTCACCCTTCATGAAAGCTGCAATAGCTGGCGTCGATGAAGTGGGCAATATTAGAGATACTCAATCTCCAATTGCAGAGATAATCAAACCTCAAAAATAAAAAACTGTTTTTACTGTAATTTGAAAGAACCTGCTCGCAATATTTTAACTGCTTCTACATAAACCAATATTTTTTCGTTCGAAATGAAATAACTTTTGCTCATCCTTCGACAGACTCAGGGTTCAATATAGCGAGGTTTTTTTACATAGTGTGGAGAAGAAGTTTATCTCCTCAAGTCCAAGTAACCTAGTAGACAGAGATCTTAGTAAAATCGGACAGTCTCCACAACAAGCCACAGGAAGCCGATTAGTCTTATAAACCGTCAGGTGTCTAGCTAACACACCCGACGGGTGAACAAGCTTCACACCCTATCATATTCATGTAGTAATTGTAGGTTTCGATATAAACCAATAAAATGTCTCCATACATAACCGCATCTTTTTTATATAATGTATATATGAGGAAAATATTAATTGTCTTTGCATTTTTGGCATCCTTAGTCATTCCAATTAAAACCGTAAACGCCATCGAAACCCCCACTTCTGTCGATAACAACAAATTCGGTATTCATATCACAGATGAGAACGATATCGAGGATGCTGCAAGACTTTTAAATTCCTCAGGCGGGGACTGGGGATATGTAACATTTGTCATACGCGAGGATGAAAGAGATATAAACCGCTGGCAGAATGTGTTTGATAAGCTGAGAAGGCAACATTTGATACCACTAGTGAGGATCGCCACAACACAGGATGAAGGAAATTGGACAAAACCCGACCCCGACGATATTTCAAGCTGGGTAAATTTTTTCGAATCCCTTAATTGGGTTGTAAAAAACCGGTATATTATAATTGGCAACGAGCCCAACCATGCAACTGAGTGGGGTGGAGAGGTTGACCCCACGGAATATGGTGAATTCGTCACAAACATTTCCAAAAGACTTAAACTTTCTTCTCCCGACTACTTCGTTATGATGGGAGGACTTGACGCTTCTGCTCCTGATAACAAAAGTCATTTAAGCGAGGAGAAGTTTTTAAAACAGTTAACATTAAAATATCCGAAGATATTTGAAAAATTGGACGGATGGGTATCGCATTCATATCCCAACCCCGATTTTTCTGCTCCACCCACCAACACCGGCCAAAAAAGCATAAAAACCTATGAATGGGAACTTTCTCTTCTCAAAAGGATTGGTGTCAGTAAAAACTTGCCTGTATTTATTACAGAAACGGGTTGGGCTCATAGAACAGAAAAAGAATCTGATTATTTGGACCCCGAAATATTAAACGGGTATTATCAAAAATTGTATGAAATATATCTTGCCAATAATAATATTGTTGCATTTACCCCTTTTATTCTGAACTATTCAAGTCCGCCTTTTGACATTTTTTCATGGATGGATAATAACGAACATTACTATGGATTTTTCGAGGAGACCCAAAAAGTCCTAAAAATTAAAGGTTCTCCCATTCAAATTACAGAGGCAGATATTATTTTTGAAATCGCTCCCGAATTTATCAAAAAAAACAATAAAACCTATGCAGTCGGGATCGTTAAAAATACAGGTCAGTCTATTTGGATACAAGGAAAAACACGCGAGGCGAACGAAAAAGGAAAAGAAAGAAAGCTGGAAATCGATTCACCGATATTTACAGATATCGAACCGGGGAAAATTGGAATAATTTTGTATAGAAAGATATAATACTGCAGTAAACAGAAAACAGATATCAGAAATTGATCAATGATCCAGCGATTCATTGCCGGGCCGCTAGCTCAATGGTAAGCTGATCCGATACAATCGGATCACATCTTTAAAGATGAAGCTTGGCCATTGATACTAACTTCCCATTCACTTTGTTCATGGGCCGCTAGCTCAATGGTAGAGCAGTACCCTCTTAAGGTAACGGTTACAGGTTCGAATCCTGTGCGGCTCACTCACTTCGTTCATTCACCTTACAGCGTTCGATGGCGCTCGGGAACTTCGGTGGTTTAAGCTATATTTCAAATTATGCGTATATGTGCGCTTTACTGAAACGGTTACTGTTAAAAGTGTATAATAGGGTTAGACTGCAGGCATATGATCAATGACCAGTTGGTTGAACATATTAAAAAAGAAAAGGGTGGTGGTCTTGATAACGACAAGATCGTAAACAACCTTCTTTCAGCCGGTTGGAAAAGAGAAGATGTTTACGCAGGCTTTGCCGCCGCCGGAATACCGCTTCTTCGGGCAAAAGAAATAAATGCTCCATCAGAAGTGCCAAACAATACAGAGATAATTGAAAACTCCGCTTCGTTTATCCCTGAAACAAACACTGTTCAAGATCCTGCTTCACAAAGTTTGTCCGATACCAACAAATTCTCCGACCCGTTTTTGGACACTGTCAGCACGGTATCTCCAAGAAACAATAAAGCTCCTTCGTTATTGATACTTCTTTTAATATTAATTCTTCTATCTGTTGGTGGCTATTTTGCATACACAAGGTATTTCAAACAAATGGCACCTGAAACTGAAAATAATTCCACCCCCACTGAGTCTCCCACTCCGATAGAAGAGCCTTTACCAACTCCCGAGACGTCCATAAACACTCCTACAACTGCTTCAACACCGATCCCTCTCGCTTCTCTAGATTGCAAAGACAACGATCAATGCTTCATTCAAGCATCCGCCGACTGCAAACCGTCAAAACTTACGAGTATAGATACTTTTAACATTCTTGGGGTTACCCAAAAAACTACTTCGTATATGGAGATCAGAGGACTGGAAAATTCGCTGTGCCTGTTTTACATCCGGACACAAGACATAAGCCTAACCTTTCCTTCGGGAACATCTCAGGAAACAATTGATCAGCAAAATACAATTTACAGCGCCCTCGAAGGAAGAGACGGGGTATGTAAATTCAAAACCCCCGACCTTACCGCAATGCTTACAAGGTGGAGTGGGGGTACATTTGACGGGATTAATCTATCTTGCAGTCTTACTCCGAACGGAAGCGACTGCGAATCGGTTTCCGGTGACGGAGATTTTTCGGTTGCGCAATGTCAAGGTTCATATTTTGAAACCGATTAATCATTTTTCCAAAGTAAACGCGCCACTTACAATTCCTTCTTTGATAACTGCATCGCTTTTTTCAGACAATATATCCAAAAACCTGATCTTTTCATCATCAGGCATTAAAAACGGCTGACTGTTATGGCTTTGAATAGCTATCAGCCGATACGCAACACGGTTTTTGAATATTTCTACACCTACCGCCAATCCTTCCTGTGTTTCTTTGGAAAAATATTGATCAAATATAAAATTGCCGAGTGAATAAAAAATTGCTTTATTTTTATAAATTTCTATGTTCTGGACAACGTGAGGGTGGTGTCCGATCACCAAATCGGCTCCCGAATCAATAACGATATGGGCTAAAGTCTTTTGGGTAGAAGAATTTAAAGGCTGATATTCATTTCCCCAATGTAATATTGCAACAAAAAAATCGTTTGGATTTACCGATCTAACTTTTTTGATCATTTCAGACACTTTGTCATCGGAACAATTTTGCGGGAAAGTTTTATTAAAAGCCGCAAAAACCACTCTATCTTTTTTTAAAACAGTTTCATCAGTGCAAGTAATCGGATCCCCGACATAATCTACACCGGCTTTTATTAATAATTCTTTTGTTTCCGTCAAACCCTGCGCTCCTCGATTTTGTGTATGATTATTTGATAACGTCAATATATCAAAACCCGCCCAATAAAGAGCATCCGCCGCCTCCGGTATAAAATTAAACATCAACGATTCGCGTGCAAATTCAATGGGTTTATAAACGATCGGTCCCTCCAAATTTCCAATGGCAATGTCATAACCGGTAATTTCATCCTTAATTTCTGAAAAGGGATAATTAACACCTTTTTGGTTTATAAACACTTCAACATTCCGGTCAAGCATTATGTCCCCTACAAACAAAATAGCCTGACCGTCTTCTTCTATGGTTTTAGTAAAACTACGATCATTGACAGTTTTTTGAACGGCTTTATCCGAATTTTTCCGGGATTGTGATATTAAATGCTCTTCTTTTTTTATCAATAGGCTGATACTTATAAGTGAAAGTGTTAAAAGAATAAATTTTAATGTAAACCGATTATTTTCAAACATTATAAATATGATAACAGTTGGGCTAAATGAATATTGGGAAATATATGTTAAGTTATATTCTATTATTAATTATTATCGGTAATTAGCCACCGATTTTTTATAACTTCTAATTCTTTGTCATATATTTTGATATAATATAGTTTAGTATGTCAGTGATTAATAATAAACTTGTGGTCACACTTCTTTCGATATTTCTATTTTTTACTTTAACTCCGGTTATCATTGCAATGTCGCTTATAACACTCCTGACACTTGATAAACAGGAAAGCGGCAATGTTGATCGGAATACTTTACCCAATGTTCAAATTTATGCGGCTTACCCAAATACACTTTCTTCAACCTCAATAAATTTAATTTCATCTGATGCCCGCGGAGATATTCTCAAGGATTATTTCCAAAAATATAATTCACCTCTTGAGCCATATTCATACTATATCGTCAATCTCGCAGATGAGCACAATGTTGATTTTCGTCTGATCACAGCAATCGCCCGTCAGGAATCAAATCTTTGCAGATTCATCCCTGAAAATACATTTAACTGTTGGGGGTGGGGAATTCATAGCCGCGGGACAATGGGTTTCCCATCATACGAAGACGCAATCAAAACTGTAACAGAGGGACTCAAAAATGATTATATTGACAAGGGTTATAATACACCCGATGAGATCATGAAAAAATACACTCCACTTTCCGACGGCAGCTGGGCAGCCGCCGTTAATCAATTCATGGAAGAATTGGAATAATTTTGACAATTATCGGTATTTAGACTAAGCTACGTTTTGCTCAAATAATGTCATCACACTACGACAAATTTGACTACCCCGCTTATTGGCAGGGTAGGGAGTATGAACATAAAGCCGAACTGATCGCACTCTCCGGTTTTTTTTCCAGTATTAAAAAAATTAAATACCTGCTTGAGATCGGCGGAGGTTACGGACGACTGGTTCCTTCATATATTTACAGAGCAAAAAAAGTATATCTTTCAGATTCATCCGCAAAACTTATTTCGATCGCAAAAAAGACCTTGCGTGCAAAAAACATTACCTTTCTTCAATCGTCGATTTCAGTTCTCCCTGAAAAATTTAGGCCTGAAAAATTTGATGTCATTATTATGGTCCGCGTACTCCATCATATCAAGAATGTAGAAGACTCTTTTCAAATAATTCATAAATTACTTAAACCAAAAGGCTATCTTATTCTCGAATTCGCCAACAAAATACATCTGAAATCGATCTTTAAAGAAATTCTCAAAGGAAACTTTACCGCTTTTTATGATATTTTTCCTAAGGATATCAGAAGTGTCAAATCAATTAAAAAAAATTCCATATCGTTTAATAACTATCACCCTGCATATATTATCGAGTATCTGGAAAACATTGGTTTTAGTGTCGTTGAAACAAGATCTGTATCAAATATAAGAAATAAATATTTAAAATCCCATATCCCATTTGATGTGCTTCTGAGTATTGAGACAGTACTGCAAAAATTATTTTCACGAGTCTATTTTGGTCCCTCTACATTCATACTGGCAAGGAAAATTACATAACTACTTGACAGACTTATAGTATTATACTATACTACTTTTACATTCTGAGGTTATTACAACTTTTGTTGATAATGACGTTAGGATTTTCGAAAAGAGAGGAACCAGTCGGTACCTCTCTTTTTTTTTAGAGATACCATACGGAACCTCCTTTTTACAGCGGAAAAATTATATAATATTCGTATGCGGGGATGGCGGAACGGTAGACGCGCAGGATTTAGGATCCTGTTTCCTCAAGGAAGTGGAGGTTCAAATCCTCTTCCCCGCACTCGTAAACTCGTGCCGGTCAAGTCTTTGATAGCGCCAAGAAATGAAGAAATCTTTGCACACAAATCCTCTTCCCCGCACTCGTAAACTCGTGCCAGTCAAGTCTTTGATAGCGCCAAGAAATGAAGAAATCTTTGCACACAAATCCTCTTCCCTTATGTGATAATTTTTGAATATAATAATAAGTGATATGCAAACGGCCAAAACAGAAAATATCGATATACATAAAAACTACAACAAAGAAAACAGTTATATTCTACTTTATCTTTATCCCTTACTAACTTTTTTCATAAGCACCGTCACTCTATACATCATTTTCAATTCATTCTTCTGGTAAAAAGTACCTCTTGACAAGAAAATTGTTATATCATCATAATGGATATGATGAAAAGGTATCTTTTTATAATTTCGTTTTGTATTTTCTTAATTCTCCCCATAACTAAAGTTATAGCTGCTTCTAACGGATCATCCGTCAGGAACCAGACCAGTACTAAAGTTCAACAAAAACTTGAATCCCGTCAGGATGCTCTCACCAAAATTCAAGAAACCGTACAAGCAAGAACAAAACAAAGAACTGCTACGGGGGAAGGAATGCTTTCCCAACAAAAGCGGGGTCTTGTAACGAACTATTATAATAAAATGTCCGATCGCATGTGGGCTTTGGTTGATAGATTGAGCGTGTTGGTTACCAGGATCGAAGCCCGGATAGCGGTTGTTGATAACGAAACGGATAAAGACCTTACATTGGTCATATCCGATGTTAATGCGGCGAAAACATTACTTGCCGATACCAAAGCTGTTCTTACCTCTTCCGATGAGATGTTCCAAACGGTAATTGCTTCATCTGATCCAAAAGAGTCATTTGAGATATTAAGAGAAAATATTAACGATATAAAAATGAATCTTGTTGCAGTTCACAAGTTGCTCGTCAAGGTTATCGGAAACCTTGAGGGGCTGACAGGAGGTGTCAAGTATCAAGCCCCTACAGTGACACCCGGAGCCATTTAAAAAAGCATGAATAATAATATATTTACCGACAAGAAAATGATCATCTTTGTCCTTTCGGCAGGACTTCTTGTTCTTATAGTATTACTTCTTTTTCCAAATATCTTTAGCAGAGAGATTGTTGTTAAAAAGTTATTAAAAGATGACCCTGAAATAACATTGATCAAAAGTCAATCCAGTGACACATCTATCGATTCTATAAAAGAGGATTTGGAAAAGACCGAACTTGATAACATCGATAGCGAATTCGATTTAATCGAAGAAGAGATAAATGTTGCACTCTAAAAAAAAGGGGTCACCTCTTACTTTAAACCATTTGCTTTTTCTTTTATTTATAGTGTTATTTTTCGGGATTATTACTGTATACAACTATTCCAAAATCAATCGAAGATCGGGTCAATTTAACTCCCAGATAAGTACCCCAACATCTCAAAACGATCAGGATAAATTAGTAGAAATCCAAATTGGCGATAGGACCGTAACAGCAGAGTTAGCAAATACGGACTCATTAAGGCAGAAGGGTTTATCATTCAGGGAAAATCTTGAGGCAGATTCCGGAATGCTTTTTATTTTTGAAAAACCTCAAACACCTTTTTTTTGGATGAAGGATATGAATTTTCCGTTAGATATTATCTGGATCAATGAAAATACGATAATTGATATTGACGAAAACGTCCCATTTCCGGAAAAAAATACGCCTTTGAACCAGTTACCAAAATATACCCCAAAAGAACAAATTAATTACGTTCTTGAGATCAACGCGGGATACACGGATAAATATGGTATAGAAGCGGGAGATGTGGTAATCATTAATTTCTAGTTAAATGATCAGAATCCTTCGCGTCATTCACACTGAGCCTAGCCAAAGTGCCCGGAACAAATAATCACAATCTATAAATAAATCCCAATACCTCATTTGTTTGATCATTGTATTCGCATTTATTCAAATGCATTGGTATTATTCGGACTATTCGGATCATTTATTGTAAATTCTTCCAGTTCCTTCACACCGCCAAACGCAATGCGGTCCGGAACCATCTCTTTAGACCCCATTTGCATTCTTGCAGGAGTAATAATGAAATCTCCCCATCTTTCGTTCACGCGGTCAACAGCTTCTGATAATTTCTTCTTTCTGAGAACGTCTTCAAAAATATTAAGCTGAAGATCGGTATTTTTCTTAAGATCGTAAACGGAAATAAAAATATTACCAACGGGCAATTTATGGGGAGAAAACTGAAAAAGCCGAATCATTTTTTTATAAATATCCCTTGATTCAAAAAGCTTTTCAGAAAGACTTACTCCCTTATGCCAGAAAGAGCCGTTTTTATAAAAAATAGCCAGATGAACTCCGCCTGCGATATATCCGGCACGGCGAAGACGGAAGCTGGTTTTTTCCGTCAATTTGGAAATAATGGGCGAGAGATCGGAAAGGTCGGTAAAAGCTTTCGGCAAAGCGTAAGAATTTCCGTACGAGCGTCTTGCAAAAACAATGTCATCGATCTCGTATCCATGGAGACGAAGGTACCAATAGTAACTGTTTATCGATTGAAAAGCGGATTTTAATTTCCAAAGGGGAGCGTTATAAAAATCCTCCACAGTATAAATCCCAACGCTATTTAAACGCATGGCGTTTATAAGTTTTATGTAAGGCAGATCGACAAGTTTAAGTCTAAAAAAACAGTCCAGATAATTCTTGCTGTTTATCTCATCCAGTCCGTCGGGTTTGTGAAGATTTGAGGCAAGTTTTGCCAAAAATCTGTTAGGGGCAATGCCGATCGAGACCGTCAGCCAATCGCCAACACTTTCTTTTATACGCTTCTTTATTTCCAAAGCGAAATCCTTTAAGGGGGAACCCCTGCAAGATGCTTTTCCAAAGTCCACCACAAATTCATCAATCGATTTTGGGGTAACTTCGCTTGAATAATTATCCAAAAGTTTCTTCAATTTCAAATGTACACACCTGTATTTCCACGGGTCGGGCGACAAAATAACCAAGTTCTTACAAAGCAGTTTTCCTTCTTTTACCCTCATTCCGACTTTTATTCCCAATCCTTTTGCTTCAACCGAGGGGGCAACGATGCATCCCGAAGGTGTCGTGTATGCAGCAACAGCAATGGGTTTTCCTCTCAAAAAGGGGTTTGCCTGCTGCTCGACCGATGCGAAACAGGAATTAAGGTCGATGTGCATAACCGACGAGGAGGCCGTGTTAAATTGTAAAGTAAACTTGTCGTAATATGTTTTCATATAAGTTTCAGGGCGCAGGGTCAGATCATATTTTTACCTCTTGATATACAACATCAAAAAGATGTAAACAATGTTTAGATATGAAATGCGAATTTCAAAAAAGAAGTGGTCGTGTGGTTAAAACAATACATATTAAAACCACACCGCCACCCCAATTAACTAAAGAGCATCCGAATACCACCGCAACAAGAAATTATAACTGGCGCGAATCACATCTTCAGAGAGAAAGAAAGCCGGGGCAATAGATTGTTATCCTCATATAAGATATACCCGTATACTAACCACTTTCCCCATCTCCAATCTCTTCCAGTCTCCAGTGCAGGGTTTCGGTATTAAGGACCAAGCGGAAGAAAAGGGTGTCGGAGACGGCACTAAACACATGGAAAAGGACTCTTCCGGTTCTATACGTATGATGTAAGCCAACTTTTATAATTTTATATATCCGTCCATTCCAGACTATGGATTTTGGCATAACCCGACGGGTGGTGCTGTCGTAAATTAATGTGGCACTGATAGGTACATCTATTTTTGTAATCATATTAAATGATGCAAATATTGCGGATGATTCGAATGCCGCGAATATATACAAATACGTTGGTGTAAGTATTCAGTATTCAGTATTTGCACTTATTCGTAGATTGGCATTATTCGGACTATTCGGATTATTTTATTTAATTTGTATACCGAATATAAACCGAAGTCAAGGGGGTGGTTGCTTGGTTAAATTGACAGATTTTTTGAAAACACTTAAAGATATTGGAAAATGGTTAACGCAAAATTTCTTATTTTCAATTCTCAATTTTCTATTACTAATTTCTAATTCCCCTCAACTAATTTTCATTTTCTGTTTAATGCCTATCATCAGGTGTTTATTGCTTTTGATGAAATCTCAAGCTTTGCTTATTGCTTCCTGTTTATCGCTTATTTATTATTTATTAGATGGAAAGAAATATTCCAAATCTTAACAAAGACCTTCCACACCCCCCACCTCTTAGAAAAATGATCGGTCCAAGTTTTATTCTTCTTGGACTGGGGCTTGGCAGCGGCGAACTTATTCTGTGGCCATATTTGTCAGCCAACTACGGATTGGGGATAATCTGGGGAGCCGTTATCGGTATAACCCTGCAATTTTTCTTAAATATGGAGATCGAGAGATACACGCTTGCGACCGGCGAAAGTGTATTTGTGGGACTATCACGGATATTTAAAAAATTTGCGCCTTTATGGTTTATGTTAACTACATTCATTCCTTGGGTATGGCCGGGTTTGGTTGCCTCATCTGCAAAGCTATTCTCTTTTGCATTCGGAATTACCTATAACAAATATCTGCCTATGTTTTTCCTGATCCTTATCGGAATAATTTTATCACTTGGAAAATATCTTTATAAAACGCAGGAGGTCTTCCAAAAAACTATAATCCTTATCGGTATACCTTTTGTGCTTATACTGGCTTTGTTTTTGGCAAAACCTGTTGACTATCTTGCTTTAACAAAAGGCCTTATTGGGATGGGTGACGGATTCTGGTTTTTTCCGGCAGGACTATCGTTTGCAACTTTTCTCGGGGCATTGGCGTATGCAGGAGCGGGAGGTAATCTAAACCTATCCCAGTCCTACTACATTAAAGAAAAAGGGTTCGGTATGGGGGTACATACAGGAAAAATAAGCAGTCTCTTCTCAAGTCATAAAGAGGAGATGAAACTCGAAGGTGGACTTCCAAAAAATACGACCGAAAATATCAGTGTCTTCAATTTATGGTGGAGGAGAATCAATCTCGAGCACGCAATCGTCTTTTGGATCACCGGAGCAGTCACAATGCTGATGTTAAGTTTATTATCATATATCACTACTTATAAAAAAGAGGGTATAGAAAACGGCATAAACTTCCTCTTTCAGGAAAGCTCCTACATCTCAGCGCATACGACCACAGCCATAGGAACTGCTTTTTTGCTTATTGCTTCCTTAATGCTTTTTGGTACGCAGTTTTCAGTCTATGCTTCTACAAGCAGGATCCTTTCCGAAAATCTTGTTATCTTTTCCCCCAAAAAGTTCCGTATCGAAAGCTTGTCAAAACTCTTTTATATATTTTTATGGCTTCAGATACTAGGAGGCTGTGCCGTCTTTATGGCGGGTTTTACGGAACCCCTTAATCTTGTCATTACTGGGGCTGTAATGAATGCGGCCACTATGTTTGTTTATGCAATTATGATATATATACTAAACGTAAAATTGCTGCCAAAAATGATGGCGCCCTCGACTCTCAGACGCGCTATAATGATAATTGCAACACTTTTCTACGGAGGGTTTAGTATATTTACAATAGTAAAATATATATTTAAGTTTTAAATATGGAAAACGGACTCAATACCATTCTTATAATTTCATTGGTCATGGTTACAGGATGTCTTGTAATATTTTTAGCGCTTCTCATTCAAGTCTTAAATATATTTAAGCGAATTCTCACAAAGATCGAACTGAGAATCGACAATCTCTCTCTAACTCAAGAGGAAATTAAACTCAGGATACTTAGCTTTATCGAGGAACTATTAAATAAAGTTAAAAATTACGGTAGAAAATATAACAAGAAATTTACTGTCAAGAAAGAGGGTGAGAAAATATATGAAGAAAAAGACTAAACAGAGATTAATTAGAGGAGGAATTGCGGGTGCTCTTGGAGCAGCCATCGCAGGAGGCACAGCGTATTTACTATCCAACAAAAAGGCAAGACAAAAACTTGGAAATATTTTAAAAGATGTAGAGGAAATGGGAGAGGAAGAGTTGGGAAAAGTTCTTAAAAATGTAAAGTCCGCAAAAGTTAAAACAGAAAAAAAGGTAAAGTTGGTGAAAAGCAAGGTTCTAAAAAAGACTAAATAACTTGCCTAAAAATACACCTCAAGCTTTCCGGTATAATAATTATCGGCTTGTGTTTTTGGGGAAGGGACCATCTGTTTTGTGTCCACACCTTCCAGAGCTTGCTTGACATGTTCCTCAGGAAAAATAACTCTAATTGAGTTTTCGTATTCGTCGCCGTCTTTAGGAGTAATTACCGAATCAAACGTTAGTCTTTTCCCATCGTTCTTAAAAGCCAATTTTATTGGTTCTGAAACACCCGTTCCCAAAGTGATCGTTTCACCTTTGATATAATATTCTTCACAATAACCCCACAAATACACATCTAATATCAAATCCTCCGGATCAACGTTAAACCCAAATATCTCACTCGCGCAAAATACTTTACCCCCAAATTGGGGTTTTAAAACTTCCAGAGGCATTGTATAAAACACTTGTTTTTGAATTTCTTTTTCAGTCAAACTCTCGAGGTATTTTTGTTCTTCGGATAAAAATCCTTTAGACAATGAACCTTCATCATTCCACTCTTCATTTGAAAAAATAAAATAGTAAGCGACGATCATTACTCCCGCAAGTAGCAATAAAGGTATAAATCTTTTCATCATATTCAGTATCGGATATTATAGAAAAAGTATCAAGTATTGTAAGTTGAATTGCTTAATGATTTAGCCACGATATTTCTTAAACCCCTTCTTCCAATTTTTCCCACGGGAACCCATCACGACCGAAGTGTCCGTACGAAGCGGTGTCTCTGTATATCGGTTGTCTTAGATTTAACTCTTCAATTATGGAAAGGGGGCGGAAATCGAAATGCTTTCTTGCATATTCGGACAGATCCTCATCTTTCTCATTAAGTGCATAAATCATTAATGGATCGGCTTTTCCGATTGCATAGGAAACGGCTACCAAACATCTTTTTCCCAAACCCTTATAAACCATATTTTTGGCTGCATATCGTGCCATATATGCTCCCGATCTATCGACCTTAGTTGGATCTTTTCCTGAAAACGCTCCGCCGCCGTGGGGATATATGCCGCCGTATGAATCGACCATTATCTTCCTTCCGGTTAAACCTGTGTCTGCATAAAAACCGCCGTTTACAAATCTTCCTGTTGGATTAACCAATATTCCATAATTGTCGCCATACTTGTTGATTAACGGATCTATTAAAAGTTTTGTCAGTGTACTTTCAATTTCACCACTTTCGACTTCTTCACTGTGCTGACAGGAAACCAGTACTTCAGTAACATTATTTCCATTTATTGTAACCTGCGCCTTGCCATCCGGCCGAAGCCATTTAATTTCCCCCGTTCTTCTCAGATCCTCCAAGCCCTTTGTCAACCTGTGCACCAAATATACTCCCAAGGGTAAATAGCTTTCTGTTTCATCTGTGGCAAACCCGTACATGATTCCCTGATCACCAGCCCCGCCGGTATCGACCCCCTGTGAAATATCGGCGCTTTGTCTAACAATATTTGTTGTTACTTTTAGTTTATCAGTGTAACCAATTTGGTTATATACATTTTTCGCAATTTTTACCGGATTAATGTCAGCACTGGTTGTTAATTCCCCTCCGATATAAAATGCGCCGTGCGCACCCATACATTCCATTGCTACACGGCTCTTTGGATCCTGAATTAAACATGCGTCCAATATTGCATCCGACACCTGATCGCAAATCTTATCGGGATGTCCCGAGGTTACGCTCTCGACGGTATATGTCTCATATTTCAGGTTTTTCATAAAAAAAACTCTTTCACAAAAGAAAGAGTTTGAAATTTCCTTGTATCTTTCTCTTGTAAGCTAGATTTGGCACCATCCGAAAGGAATTTATCGGGGTTGCCGGCGGATCATCAGGCTAGAACCTTACCCGCACTCAAGATACTCTAAACTGTAATATAATATAAAGATAATAATTTGAGTGTCAAGTGGCAGGAAACGAAAGCAGGCAATAAGCAACAGACAACAAGTAACAAATAATTCAAATGAAAACAAAAAGAATCTCATTCCTAGTCGTAATTTTAATAGTAGAGCTGACGTTTCTAGCAGGATATATTACAGCTTATATTATTAACAAACCGAAGGACTCGGTTATTTTTGTTAAAAATAAAGATGTAGAAAAACCGTTGGAAAAATATTCCATAGAAAGTCTATCAAAAACCGATATTCCGGCAGGAACGCTGGAAATATCCGATATATTATCCGAACAAGAAAAATATATTTCATATCTTTTCCTGTTTCATTTTGTTCCCGGATTAGACAATAAGATCATAAAAACCACTACAGGAGTGATCAATATCCCCAAAACTGGTATTCAAAATGGATCATACCCTGTCATTCTCATGATAAGAGGATTTGTGAATCAAAAAATATATGTGTCCGGAATGGGAACCAAAAACGCGGCCAATTACTTTGCCGAAAACGGTTTTATTACGATTGCCCCTGATTTTCTGGGGTATGCCAAATCAGATAGGGAAGCGGAAAATATCTTTGAATCCCGTTTCCAAACATATGTAACAGTACTGTCACTGCTTAAATCAATCGAGGAAATGAAAAATAACCGTGATCAGTTTTTTGTAAACAAAGTTATAATCGACGAACATTTAACTGCTAAATTATTAAACTATTCAACCATTAATATTTGGGGGCATTCCAATGGTGGTCAGATTGCGCTTACCATTCTGGAAATCACAGGTAAAAATTTCCCGACAGTTCTTTGGGCACCCGTATCTAAGCCTTTCCCATATTCGGTCCTTTATTATACCGACGAATCGGAAGACCGCGGAAAATTTATCAGAACCGAACTATCCAAGTTTGAGGCATTGTACGATGTCGAAAAATACTCTTTGACGAACTATTACGATAAAATATCCGCTCCCATCCAGCTGCATCAGGGAACATCAGACGATGCCGTCCCCGCAAATTGGAGTGATACTTTGAATGATACGTTAAAAACCCTTAATAAAAATGTTGTCTATATAAAACATTCAGGTGCTGACCATAACATGAATCCGGCATGGAATGAAGCGATTGAACAAAACATTGGGTTTTACACCAACTCAACGGTTTATTAAACCAGCGGGCGATGTAGATACTATGTAGATGTTGACAAAACACTACTTTCGTATAAATTATATATTAATGAAGCTTATTTTAAGACTCACGGTCAATGTTTTTGCACTTATTGTAGTTTCATATTTGGTCAAAGGGTTTGAATTCGATAGTCTTTTTGCTGCCATAGTCACGGCGATTGTCATTGGTATCGTAAACACATTTATAAAACCCGTTCTCCAGATATTATTTCTACCCCTTTCTATAGTAACTTTAGGTATTACTGCATTTCTTATCAATGTCCTGTTACTTTGGAGTGTAAGTTTTATTGTCAGCGGCTTCCACATCAACAGTTTCCTAACCGCTATTATCGCATCCGTCGTATTGACTTTCGTCTCGATGTTTTTAAATAAACTTTCGGATAATAATTAGACCTATGGCTACCAAAATAAAGACAAAAAAAACAATCAAAAACAAACCTGTTTTTACTCCCTCCATCCCTAATACCAGCATTTTTGGCGCTGGGAAATTTAATCCGCAGCTTGGTAAAAGTCAGCGATTTTCAAATACCAGCTTCAGAACACAACATAAAGGCGGATAGCTTCATATTTCTAATTTCTAATTACTAATTTCTAATATACAATACAAATTCATGGATAATCAAAATAAAAACTACACTGTTGCAAGAGAAAGCGATGGAACGATACAAATCACCTTTACAATTCCAAAGGAATTGATCTCCGAAAACCAAAGCAAAGCCCTCGAGGAAATGGGAAAAGATGTCGAGGTACCGGGATTCAGGAAGGGGAACGCTCCAATCGATAAAGTAAAAGAGAATGTTCCAAGAGAAAAAATTGTTGAAAAAACTCTTATGGGAATTCTTCCAATAATGCTTTCTGATGTTTTAAAGGAAGAAAAAATAAAACCTTCGATATACCCAAAGTTCGAACTTATTTCCTCCGAAGATGATCAAGATTGGCAGGTCAGAGCGTTGATGTGCGAAATCGTTCCTTTTGATCTGGGAGATTATAAAACCCAATTAAAGGGACTGTTGAACTCCTCAAAAATATGGACACCGGACAAAATTGACGAAAAAGAAAAAGAAAAAGAGCCAACAAGAGAAGAAAAGGAACAAAAGATAGTTGACTTTCTTTTAAGCACGACAGATCTAACCATTCCTAAAATACTCATCGATGAAGAAGTTAATTCAAGGCTATCACAATTACTAGCAAGAATAGAGAAACTCGGACTTACGCTGGATGGTTACCTGTCATCAATAGGAAAAAATCCCCAAAGCCTGCGGGACGAGTATGCTAAGCAGTCCGAAAGCGCGATCAGAGTCGAACTAATACTGGAAAAAATATCTTCTGTAGAGAATCTTGAAATCAAAGAAAGCGAAATTGAAGACGCGGTTAGAGCCAGTTCATCCGATCCGAAGATTCAGGAAAATCTTAATTCACCCGACCAAAAAAGGCTGATCAAAACAATCCTACTTCGCAGAAAAGCACTTGATTTCCTCTTAACTCTCCTGTAATTTCATAGTATTAAGATTGATTTTTTTTAGATTTTGTTGTAGAATTGCTATACTAATATATATTATAGGGTATGAAAAATCTAGGGAATAAAAATCAAGGTAAGAGTCGTGGTCAAAAGTCAAACAATGTCGTCGAGACATTTAAGGACATAGGCTCATCTGCTGCAGACTCTTTAAAACAGGACCTTTTTGCAAAAATGCCGCAGGATTTTATGGATCAGCTTTTCGGCCCTCAATCAACCAGAGGTCAATCGGGAGAGCTTTATCCAGGAACTACCGCCGAATTTAATCCTCAATTGAAAAAAAAGAACGAGGAAAACAATAAACTTATAACACAGGTTGCCTTTGAAAGAAGACTTTTTCAGGAAGAAAGAGTGCTTATCCAAAAAAGAACAAACGAGCTTCGGATGCAGTTAAAAGTGTTAACAGATGAAGTGTTGCTTCTGGCACAGTCAACCCAAAACCTTTCTAAGGAAATCTCTGTGGCTGCAATGCAAGTCTCAGGAGCAGAACCCGGGGTCTATCATGTATTTTTCTTTGAAAGGATCGTCGAATTTATCAGGTCCTTCAGAAGCAAGGTCGAGGACGCAACGCTTTGGATGGGCACAGCCAACAAAAGAGCTGAAAAAAAGAATTATTGGTCCAAATATAAAAAGCATGGAAGTAAATTCTTACTTTCCGCCGATCATTACTTGACTAGATCTGCGGGATAAATAACGTTGTCTTAATATGTATACATTATCTCCCATCATTATTACGGAGGTCCTCATAGCAGGACTGACTTAACGTGATGAGAGAACTCATGGGTTAAATAGATCACTAAAAGTAAATAAATTAAAGATACAACCTCTCATCACGAGAGGTTTTTTAGTTCCCTAAAGGGGGTGAGTAATATGGAAAGAAAAGTTCAAAAAGGTGAAATGGAATCACCCAGAGAAGAAAGAGATCGGCTTGCATTGGAAAGGAGCAGAGTGAAACGCGATCCTGTTACGGGACTCTGTTTGGAACCAAATAAATTAGACTATTTAAACAATAGAATAGGAAAGCTGACACAAATAATTGAAGTACCGTCTTTATAAAACATTTGTTATTAGTGTTTTATTGTAATATGTTAATTTCTTAGGTAGAATATTGTTGGTTGGTAAGTTCAATATGGATTAAAGAAGTGTTACTAGGACGCTTAGCTCAGTTGGCTAGAGCGCTTTCTTGACGTGAAAGAGGTCGGGGGTTCGAGCCCCTCAGCGTCCACCCTCAGCAAATTCAGGGTTACCAAACAATGTTTCAAAAATAGCTTCACACCCATCGGGTGTACCAGATAGACACCTCATCATAACTTTAATATACTGAAAATACGGTATTCTATGTATGTCTAATAAAAGAAAGGATGTTCTGGCTACTGGTAAGCATTATCATGTGTTTAATAAATCTATTGCTGGATTTAATCTTTTTAGCAATCTTAAAGATCTTTCAAGAGTTTTAAATATTCTAAATTTTTATAAATATCCTCAAACAATGCGTTATTCATTTCTTCAGCGATTAAACATTGAAGACAAACTGAAGTATATGAAAAATATTCCCAAAGACGATCCTTATGTCGATATTCTTGCATATGCCTTTATGCCAAATCACTATCATTTAATTCTTAAACAATTAACAGATAACGGGGTTAAAACTTACATATCCAACTTCCAAAATAGTTATGCAAGATTTTATAATGTTAAGTATGATCGACTGGGTACAGTATTTTTGTCTCCTTTTAAGGCAAAATACATTTCAACAGATAATGAGTTATTACACATAAGCAGATATATACATCTTAATCCTGTTACCGCATATATAATTGAATTTCCAAAGCTTATATCTTATCCCTACAACTCCTTCAGAGAATATTTATCACCTAATAAATTCAATTTAATTAATACCGACTTGATATTAAATTTATCAGGTTCAAAAGAAAAATATAAACTGTTTGTTGAAAATCGTGCAAATTACCAAAGAGAATTAAAACGAATTGAACATTTGATATTGGAATAGTGCAAGTGGCGGCAGGTGTGAAGCTTGTTCACCCGACGGGTGTGTAAATGTTTTTGTAAATACTTTTATTATTCAATATAATCAAGTAAAATTCTTTTAGGAATGGAAATGGGCCTGTCGTTCAATGGTAGGACATGTGGCTGGCAGTCACAGGACGGGAGTTCGATTCTCCCTAGGTCCACTTAAAAAAATGAAAAAGATAATTTCCGATCTGCATCCAAAATTAAGAGACGGGTTTGTGTCAGGTATGGGGTGGGCATTTGGAGTAACAATAGGGTTTGTTCTAATTTCCACCCTATTAGTGATATTGCTACATATCTTGGGAGGATTGCCAGTAGTCGGTAAATGGATCGCCGACATAGTAACTGAAACCCAGATACAACTTTCAAGAAGAAGTATTCTGATGCGATGACCTTCTGAAATATTTACTATATTTCTTGTTAATCCACTAAAAAAAATGTAGAATGTACAGGCAGTATAAAGCCGAGACAGACTCGGCTTTTTATTTTGGTATAAATTTCTATTTATTGTTTGTGTTATGAAGATAAAAAATGTTGCAATCATTGCCCACGTTGACCATGGAAAAACCACTCTGGTGGATGCGCTTCTGCGTCAATCAAATACTCATCTTAATAAAGATCTTACCGATACGAAACAGATCCTTGATTCAAATGAGCTGGAAAGAGAAAGAGGAATCACAATATTTTCCAAAAACGCCTCAATAATTTACAAAGATACAAAAATTAATATTATCGACACCCCCGGTCATGCGGATTTCGGTGGAGAGGTTGAGAGGGTCCTTTCCATGGCTGATGGCGCACTTCTATTAGTTGATGCCAAAGAAGGTCCAATGCCTCAAACGAGGTTTGTTTTGAAGCAAGCTTTGAAAATGGGGTTAAAAATTATTGTTGTCGTTAACAAAATCGACAAAAAAGACGCCCGCCCATCTTACGTTGTCAATAAAACATTTGACCTTTTTATCGAATTAGGAGCTAGTGAAGACACTGCATATTTTCCTGTTCTTTATGCCTCAGGTCGCGATGGTAAAGCAGGATATGAACCTGATCTGGCTGTTTTGCAGGACATTGCTCCTGTATTTGAGGAAATATTAAAATATGTACCCGACCCAAAAGCCAATTCTGATAAACCGCTTCAGATGAGGGTGTCAACTCTTGGCCGGGACGATTATAAAGGCAGGATAGCTATCGGAAAAATTTATAGCGGTAAAATTGTTGATGGACAAAATGTTGCTCATATAAATCGAGGCGGAGAAATAAAGATCTGCCGTATAACTTCAATAGCAACTTTTACCGGATTGGAAAAAGAATACGTTAAAGAAGCGTCAGCCGGAGACATTGTTGCGGTATCGGGAATAACCGATGTAACGATAGGAGAAACAATTGCCGATCCCCAAAACCCGATAGCTCTACCTCTTCTTGATATCGAGGAACCAACAGTAAAGATGGTCTTTATGATTAACAATTCTCCTTTTGGGGGCAAGGAAGGAGAATTTAAAACCTCAAGTCAGATCAGAGCAAGACTTTATAAAGAGGTGGAAACAGATGTTGCACTTCAAGTTTCGGACAATCCTGACGGAACATGGACCGTATCGGGAAGAGGAGAACTGCATTTGGCTATTCTTATTGAGAGGATGAGAAGGGAAGGTTTTGAATTTCAAGTATCAAGACCGCATGTTATTAATAAAAATATCGACGGAAAAACTTTAACTCCATATGAACTGGTTGAGATTGAAACACCGGATGAATATAGCGGTGCTGTTATGGAAAAAATGGGTATTCGTCACGCCAAACTCACAAATATGCAATCTCACGAAGGGATTACTCATCTTGAATTTACAATTGCTACAAAGGAATTAATCGGATACCGGTCTGAATTCATTACCGATACAAAAGGTTTGGGAATCATTAATACCTCCTTTTACGATTTTCTCCCGGATGACGGATATCAAAGAACAAGAGATTGGGGATCTCTCGTTGCCCATGAAACGGGGGAAACAAAACTCTACGGACTGGTAAATATTCAGGACAGAGGACAGCTTTTTTATGGTCCGGCAGAAAAAGTTTATAAAGGACAAGTCGTGGGAAGAAATTCCAGAGAAGAAGATATTAGAGTTAACGTCTGCAAAGAGAAACAACTTTCTAATATGAGATCGAAGGGAGATGGAACATCGGAACATTTCAATACACCCAAAATAATGAGTTTGGAGGAAAGTTTGGAATATATTGATGACTCGGAGCTTGTTGAGGTCACTCCGAAATCGGTTAGAATCAGAAAAGTAATCTTAGATGAACTGGAAGAGAAAAGAATGAAGAGAGGGTTGAAAGGGTAAGTGATAAAAGAAAAGGTAGAAAAATTTAGGACAAGCAAGTAAATAGTGTCATATCCGCACTCTTGTATCCTTCAGTTTAATTGTGATAAACTACATTTGTACATAAGTTCTTTGCGATTGCATACGGACTCACCAACTGTAAAGTGAAGAATTAATGAATTAAGCGCCTAAATGGAAGCGGGATGGAACCTTCCGACCTAAAGTCGGAATCCTGCAAAAGAAGGGCGCGTTTTTGTTTTATATGTGTGCTAAATTTAACCTATGGATATAAAACTTGAAAACTTAAGACATTCTACCAGCCATCTGATGGCGGCAGCTGTATTGGAATTATTTCCAAATGCTAAACCGACACTCGGACCCCCCACAGAAGACGGATTTTACTACGATTTTGATGAACTGAAAATTTCCGAAGACGACTTGCCAAAAATTGAAGAGAGAATGAGGGAAATCGTAAAATCGTGGGGGATGTTTGAAAAACTTGAAACCAGCAACAGTGAAGCCATAGAACAGTACAAGAACAATCCATATAAAAAAGAACTTATCGAAGAGCATTCAAAATCGGGTGAAAAGATAACTCTTTATAAATCAGGTAACTTCATTGATCTTTGCAAAGGCGGGCATATTGAAAATCCCCAAAAGGAATTGAAGTATTTTAAACTATTATCGGTTGCCGGAGCCTATTGGAGAGGCAATGAAAAAAATAAAATGCTTACACGTATTTACGGTACAGCATTTTTTTCACAAAAGGAGCTGGATGAATATTTAAAAAACATTGAAGAAGCTAAAAAAAGGGATCATAGAAAATTAGGTAAAGAATTGGATCTTTTCCACATTGACGAAAGAGTGGGTTTGGGACTTCCTTTATGGCATCCGAAAGGAGCTATATTGTGGCGTGAGATCGAGGATTTTTGGTATAAGGAACATTTAAAAAATGGTTATGGACTGGTCCGAACGCCACATATCGGAAACAGCGAACTCTGGAAAACTTCAGGGCATCTTAATTTTTACAATTCAAGCATGTATCCTCCACTTGAAGCAGGACAAGCATTGGAAGAAAAACAGCAGGGTAAGAAGGTTGATGTATCTGAAGAATACTATCTCAAACCGATGAATTGTCCATTTCATCTACAAATATATAGCGCCACCCCAAAATCATATCGCGACCTGCCACTTAGGTGGGCGGAGTGTGGAACTGTATATAGATACGAAAAAAAAGGCGAGCTTTCCGGACTTATTAGAGTAAGAGGGTTTACGCAAGATGATGCGCACATTATTTGCCGTAAGGACCAAGTTGAGGAAGAGCTCGAAAGGGTAATTGATTTTATTATTTATATTTATAAGTCATTTGGTTTTGAAATGGACAAAGTACAGGTATTTTTATCATTGCGTGATCCGGATAATAAAACCAAGTATGCAGGAGACGACACAGGGTGGGATTTTACAGAAAAAGTTCTTAGAAAAGTTGCTAATAAGTGTAAACTTAATTTCACAGAAGAAAAGGGTGAGGCTGCATTTTATGGCCCAAAGCTTGATTTTAAGATAAAAGATGCATTGGGAAGACTTTGGCAATGTTCAACTCTTCAATTTGATTTTAACTTACCGGCAAAATTTGGAATAGAATATACAAATGATAGGGGAGAAAAAGAGACGCCATACATGCTCCATCGCGCGCTTTTTGGAAGTTACGAAAGATTTATCGGTCTTCTTATCGAACATTATGCCGGAAATTTTCCTACATGGCTGACACCTGTTCAGGTGAAAGTACTGCCGATAACCGATAAACAATTGGGTTATGCAAAGACTGTAGTCGATAAGTTAAAAACCGAAAGCATCCGCGTTGAACTTGATGACAGAAGTGAAACACTGGGTGCCAAAATCCGCGATGCGCAAAAGGAAAAAGTGGCATATATGTTAATTGTTGGTGAACGGGAGGTTAAAGACGGCACTGTTTCCGAAAGAGGCAGATCAGGTAAAGATTATGGTTCAATGAAATTAGAAGAATTTATTAAAAACATTAAAGAAGAAATTGATCGTAAAACGATAAACTAACCGGCAGGTGTGAAGCTTGTTCACCCGACGGGTGTGTAAACGGGTGTGCGAAATGTATAAATTAAAATTAAAATGCTATTGCAAACAATAATGAAGTCTGTAAAATAGTAATCAAGTCAAATTGAGAAGAGCGCAACCACAAACAATTAATTACCGTATCAATCATCAGATAAAAGCTCCGGAGCTTCGTGTAGTGTCTTCAGACGGGAAACAGATGGGTGTTGTTCCTACACATCAGGCTATACAAAAAGCACTCGAAGAAGGGTTGACACTTGTAGAAGTAGCGCCAAATGCAAAACCTCCGGTCGCAAAAATAGTAGATCTGGGTAAATTTAAATACGAAATCGAAAAAAAGGCAAGAAAAGAAAAAAGGGGTGTTAAAGGCGGAGACACAAAAGAAGTAAGATTCTCTCCCTTTATCGGAGAACATGACTATAATACCCGATTAGCAAGGGTAACGGAATTTTTGGAAGATAAAGACAAGGTCCGTTTAGTAGTGCAATTCACAAGAAGGCAATTGGGCAGCAAGCAATTCGGATACGATCTTCTTGCAAAGATTACTAAGAGTTTTGGAGAACGTGTTGGGATCGACATGCAACCTAAGTTTTTGGGCAGGAATTTGATGATGGTTATTTCCCCAAAAGCTGTTGTTAAAAAGAAGGTTGTTGAAGAATCTCCAAAAGAGGGATAAAATACACTATTCAATTGTTAAATAGCTTAATAGCAAAATTGTTATGAAAACAAAAATAAAGTCAAAAAATATTTTTAC
>LBVJ01000002.1 GCA_000993025.1 Candidatus Woesebacteria bacterium GW2011_GWA1_38_8 | reverse complement strand
ATATTCTTTTAATGAATATATTAAATTTATTTTTCTTCCCGTTTGTTACGGCATTCAGCCTGGCTTTTTTTGCTACACCTTTAATAATCAAGTTTGCCTACAAAACAGGAATCGTTGACGATCCTAAAAAACACCGTCACTCAAAAGTAATCCACACGTACCCTGTTCCGAGAGGTGGTGGAATTGCAATATTTATTGCTTCCTTTATAGCAATGATTATTTTTCTGCCGCTCGACTCACACATTGTTGCAATTTTGATGGGTGCAGCAGTGCTAACAGTCATGGGTTTTTTAGATGATAAATACGACATCAATCCCTACAAACGATTAATTATCCAGTTTCTCGCGGCATCCATCCCGATCATTTCCGGAATTGGGATCGCATTTATATCTAATCCCATAAGTGGTGGAACGATCGATCTTTCAAACCCGCAGTTTTCAATTAATCTGTTTGGTGAAACAAGAAATATCTGGATAATTTCCGATCTGTTTGCTCTTTTGTGGATCGTGGTCTTAATGAATTTTTTAAACATGGGGGCAAAAGGTGTCGACGGACAGCTTCCGGGTGTTGCAGGAATTTCAGCTCTTGCCATATCGGCACTCTCTCTGAAATATTCGGCAGATATAACACAGTGGCCTGTAATTGTTCTGTCAATGATCTTAGCCGGATCTTTCCTTGGATTTTTACCTTATAACGCATATCCGCAAAAGATCATGCCCGGCTTTTCTGGGTCAAATTTAGCCGGATACTATCTCGGAATACTCTCAATTCTTTCAACGACAAAAGTAGGAACACTTTTGATCGTTTTGGGGATTCCGATAGTTGATACTGCCTACACCATTATGAGAAGAATTCTTTCGGGAAAATCACCTGTTTGGGGAGACAGGGGACATCTTCATCACAAGCTTCTCGATTTAGGACTTTCCAAACGGCAGGTTTCTTATTTCTACTGGATTTCTACCGCGGTTTTGGGGATAATATCGCTATTTCTCACAAGCAGTTATAAACTGTATACTGTAATCGGAATTGCAGTTTTATTGGGAGGGTTTTTTATATGGCTGACATACCGGTCCAAATCTTGAAAGTTGCACGGCCGATTCACTGGATTAAAAATTTGGCGCTTTTTGCAGCACTTTTTTTTACATCCAATTTTTTTGAGGCTTCTCTTGTAAAAACCGTTCTTTTGGCCTTTATATCTTTTAGTTTTGCGGCATCTGCTGCCTACGTTTTTAACGACATAGTTGACGCAGAAAAAGACAAAAGGCATCCCGTTAAGAAATATCGGCCTATCGCGTCAGGTAAGTTATCGAAAAAAATAGCACTTATCGAAGTATTTGTTCTACTTGGGCTTTCTTTTATTTTCTCCATTAATTTGAATATACTTTTCCACCTTACGCTTATTTTTTATGTTGTTTTGCAGGCACTCTACAGCATGTTCTTGAAGAACATCACTACGATCGATATTTTAACGATCGCCTTTGGTTTTGTGATCAGAATCTATGCGGGAGCTTTCGTGATCAATGCCCACCTCTCCGTCTGGTTCCTGCTTTGTGTTATATCAACCGCTCTTTTCCTGGCGGCCGGTAAGAGAAGGTCTGAACTCAATATTCCCGAATCAGCGAGTGGTATTACCAGAGCAAGCCTTTCAAAATACAGCAAAGAGCTCTTGAATTCTTATGTAACAATGTTTGGTAACGCATCCTGGTTAAGCTGGTCGCTGTTTGCATTCTATGAGTCGCCAAGGGCATCGCTCGATGTGTGGTTGCTTCTTGCTGAAATATCAAAAACAACAACGGTCGACAAATTGCTTATGGCTTCGATCCCCGTCGTTATATACACAATAATGCGTTATGAAAGTTTGATATTTGAAGGAAAAAGCGAGGCACCTGAAAAAATCATTTTGTCAGATAAAGGGCTCATTACCTCAGTTTTTATATGGTTTATGATGGTCTACTGGGTATATTACGTTGCCGTTGTTTGAAATTTCATTTCTAATTTACTATCAAAGCAGACTCTGTTGCGGTTTTTTCTATAATTTCCGAATATTGTCCTGTTACCCAACCCTCCAGATCTTCGTCAAAGTTTATTTTATACCAATCGCCACCTTCGCTTTCTCCGAGGTATCCAAACTCTCCACCGGGTTTAACCTGACCAACCTCTTTTGCAGAACTTGATGCTTCCGACCTAACGCGCAAAAACCCTGTCGGAGTACTTAAGATCTTCACAAGTTTTTGAGTAACAGGTTTTACTACCTCCTCGACCTTGTTTTCCTGTATATCGAGTTTTGCAAGTTTGACGTAAGCCACAAGCTTGAAACCTTTTATCAGATTCAGTTCAACACTTCTGTCTTTGTAACCGTTTACAGATAGTTTAAGAGTGTGTACTCCGCTTTCCAAAGAAGTTGCCGAGTACGGCGAGGTACCCTTACTTAAAGTGTCTATGACCACCTGAGCACCCTCAGGTTCGGATACAACAATGATTCCCGTTTCTGATTTTGTGGGAAGTTTTTCAAACGAAAGAATCTCCCCTTCTGTTTTTTCTGCGGAATCTCCAAAGTATCGTCTTACTACAGTTTCAACACCGGAAACTAAATTTATCTTTTCTTCAAAGGGTGAAAGAGGTTGACCAAATGAGTCGGGAATCAAACGCAGGGTGATTTCCCCTGCTTTCCTTAAACTCGTGTAGGGAGTTCTCCCGACTTCCTCACCGTTAATATAAACAGTAGATGCGGGACCTGTTTCGATCAAAAGTCCCCCTGATTTTGGTACTAAAAAATTAAATACTGCAATCCCAGCACCTGCAAGAGTGAATAAAACAAGAAGAACAATAAGTATCGTTCTCAATTTCCTCATAATTATATTGCTTGAGTCTGGATTTTAACAAAAGGATTTACACTTGACAACCTATACAAATATTTATAATATTTATTAGCACTCGAATAGTGACAGTGCCAGTTAGGATTTCAATTATTGTTTGGACGACCCGCCGTATTTTCGCAATCAGCTTTGAAAAAGCTAATCGAATATGTCTTTCTCTAAAGGCGGGCAAGGAATAAGGGAGAAGTGATTAAGCGGATCAGGGAGAAAGGGAAAAAACCTGCCGTTAGGGGCGGGGGTTTTCATTTATTCAGCTATGTAGTAAAATACAAATTCAATGGCCGGATGGTGAAGTATCTCGCAAAGCGAGATCCTGCTTTGCAGGAGAAACACGGGTGTCTGTCTCAAAAAGCAAGATCCTATCCCGTACAGCAAAGTCATATCTTGCTCAGCAAGGCAAGTCAAAACTAATGTTTTACGTATACGTACTTAAAAGTAAAACCAATAAAGACTTGTATGTTGGCTCGACAGAGGATTTGAGAAATCGTTATAGATTGCATAATTCGGGTAGAGTAAAATCAACCAGATCGGCTACACCTTGGGTATTGGTCTATTACGAAGCATATCGGAGTAAAGAGGATGCAACAAAAAGGGAAAAGAAATTGAAAATGCATGCAGTCAAAAAAGAACTTGTCGGAAGGTTGGAAAATAGTCTAGGAAATTAAAAGGCCGGATGGTGAAGTAGAAACACGGGTGTCTGCAAAACATCTATGCGCGGGTGCGATTCCCGCTCCGGCCTCATAAAGAGAGTCTGTCCTGCCGAGCAGGATCTGGCTCCGCCCGACAAAACATCTATGCGCGGGTGCGATTCCCGCTCCGGCCTCATAAAGGATATTGTGGGAAACTAAGAGGTTTTAAAGGACAGACCTGCTTCGTCAAGATCAAGAAAGGGTTATTTCTCTAAGGCATCACGGAGTTTTTCACCTTCAAAAGGAAATTTGAAAAGTGGAGCAAGAACGCAGACATCAAAAATTGCTGCAAATAAGGGTAAAAGGCCAACAACAAGAAGAATGGGAGATACAAAAAGTCCCATCGCCACAACAACAGAACCAATAAGAAAACGGGCAGTCCTCCCATTCCTCGAAGAAATATATTTAAGAATGTTTTTCATAATTAAATGGTGAACTTTAAGTCTATTACAAAATCCCTATATTCTCAATTAAGAAAACAATTGAGTTTGTAAACCCTGTTTTGTTTACCTTGTAAAATTTGCTTTTTGGGATTTCATAAGGTAAAATAGCGATATCTCGCATTACGTGCGAGATTTTTTATTACCGATAAAATATCTGATACTTTTTATATTCAGCAACAACGCACGGAATAAAAAAGTGTCCGACCTGCCACGTCTAACGTGGTGGTTTTTTGTTTGAAGCATCTTTTTTGAAAGAGTCAAATAAAAAATTCTCCCCAAGGAAGGAATCTTGGGGACTATGATACAAATATCTATAAACCTTCCTGCTAAACGAAGACTGGATTTGAGAGTTGTCAAAAGCCGTCCGGCAGATACGGATATTCCTCTATTTCCAAAACCGGGAGTGGTTTTGCGTTCGCGAAGAGGTAATAAGATCTCGAGGGTTTTTAGACTTATATTCGAAAACAAAAGAATCCATAAAGTTCTTGGGTTAAACCTCGCTGCAGTCTTTCTTTCCACATCTTTAATGCAGCACCCATTCGAAGAAACCGCTTCCATTGACGAAAATTTTGTTACAAAAGCACCCTTTGTTTTACAAGCCAAAAAAAGTATTCAATATCCGGTAAAATCGATCAGAATTACTCAGGGGTATAAATCGTTCCACCCCGGCATTGATCTTGACGGAATAACAGGGGATCCAATATACCCGATCATGGATGGTAGGGTTTTTGCCATAAACTACTCAAGGTACGCTTACGGAAATGCGATTCTAATCTATCACGGAAGTGAGATTACAAGTTTATACGCCCATTTGTCTAAAATTAATGTAACACCCAATCAGGAGGTAACGACAGATATGGTGATCGGCGAAATGGGCGCAACAGGAAGATCTTTTGGCGACCATCTTCATTTGGAGATCAGGGATAATGGAGTTCCGATTAATCCACTTACTGTTCTACCCAAGTAAACGCTGTTTAACCAAATTAAGTACAATTTTTGCACCTTCAACTTTACATAACATATCTGCCTCACAAACCGAGACCCAAACAAGCTCTTCTTTTTCAGGTTCTTTGTTGCCAACTTCACCAATAATATTGTCTTTTTCAACCAAAAAGACTTCCAGCGAAATAACCCCTGCAGCAGGATGTCGATAAGCGACAACTCCCAAAGAACTACAAACTTTGGCAGTGCAACCTCTTTCCTCTTCGATCTCTCTTTTAGTACAGTCATAGGTTGTACTATCAGATTCTTCCAATCTACCGCCCGGAAACAGATATTCATTAAAAAAAGCCGCCCCCTCTTTAATTCTCCTGGTTAAAAGCAGTCTTTCTCCATCAACCAAGACGTATATTATTCCGGAAACATTTAACAATTTTTCTTTCCTTTCGTTCATAAATTCCGACTTCTAATCAGTATTTTTCCAAATATACCAGCTTGCTATTGTCCGGTAGGGTTTCCAGCGAAGAGCAAATTTCTCCATCTCCTCCCGATTTAACCCCTTTTTAACCACCCTGTCAAAAGCATTGCGCAGCCCCAAATCCCCGACCGGAAAAACGTCGGGGCGTGCTAGCGTGAACATTAGAAACATTTGTGCCGTCCATTCCCCTATTCCTTTTACTTCAGTAAGTTTTTGTATTATCTCCTCGTCGGATAATATAATTAAATTTCCCAAACATAACCTGCCTTGCCCTTTCGAAGTTTTTAACGAAGGAGGGTTGCTTGTCACTTTTGTTGCCAAATCATGCACATATACAATTTTTGCGCGCGACAGTCCGCATGTGCGTAATTCTTCATCAGCAAGAGCCAATATTCCTTGAGGTGTAATTTCAACATTTTTCGTCGCCTCCTTTCGCCATTTGTGTTGATTGTTTCTTATCGCTTGTCTCTTGCTGCTTGCAACCATTTTGATTCTATTAAAAATAGAGGACGCAGCCTTCATCGAAAGCTGTTGCTGAACTATCGCGTCAACAAGGTCTTCAAAATAGTATTTTTGTGGGCGGGGTTTCAATGTGCAATGTCCGTATTTTGTAATCAAAGGAGCAATGTATTTATCTTTTGCTAAAAATTCCTCTGCCTCTTTCCACATGAGAAGATTATATAGCAGTTTGGGGGGTTTTAGGGGAATTTATAATCTAAGAGGGTTAAGGGAGGATTATAACAGACAAAAAATATTACAACAATAAAATACTCCAAACATCCAAAACTCAAGACATCCAAATAAATCAAAAACTAGAGTTTTAGCTTAATACTTACTTAAAAATTTGGCGTTTTTGAGTTATGGAGATCTTTTAGTAGTCCATTCCACCCATACCTCCGGGAGGCATACCTGTTTGAGGAGATTTTTCTTCAGGAAGATCAGCAACAAGCCCTTCGGTTGTTAGTACCATCATCGCAACTGAGGCTGCGTTCTGCAAAGCTGAACGGGTCACTTTCAAAGGATCCAAAATTCCAAAAGCAGTCATTGATCCAAACTCTCCGGTAAGGGCATTGTAACCATAGTCCGAATCTTTGGAATCTTCGATCTTTCTGAGGACATAACCGTCATCTTCACCTGCATTTTTAGCGAGCATGCGAAGGGGCATTTCAAGAGCGGTCCTCACTATCTCGATACCCACCTTCTCATCGTTATTGTCATATTTCAGACCATCAAGAGATTTTCTTGCTTTAATAAAGGCAATGCCTCCTCCCGGAAGTATTCCTTCTTCCACCGCGGCTTTAGTTGCACCAACTGCATCTTTAACCCTTTCCTTTTTGTCGTTGAGCTCTATCTCCGTTGCCGCACCTACATTGATCTGCGCAACACCACCTGCAAGCTTTGCCAGTCTTTCTTCCAGTTTTTCCCGATCGAAATCGGAGTCTGTCTCGCTGATCTGACGCTTTATTAATGATATCCTTGCTTTGATCTGGGAAGTGCCGCCCTTACCCCCGATGATCCTTGAGTTGTCCTTATCTGCCCACACCTTATCTGCCCGTCCCAGATCCGTGACTTCAAGATTTTCGAAGGTCCTGCCGGTATCCTCACTTAAAACAGTTCCGCCGGTTAAAACCGCAATGTCATCGAGCATTTCCTTTCTTCTGTCGCCAAATCCCGGTGCTTTTATTGCAAGCACATTAAAAGTACCTTTTAACTTATTTACAACCAGTGTCGCAAGAGCCTCCCCCTCAATCTCGTCGGCTATAATAACCAAGGTCTTTGATACCTTTACAAACTTTTCTAAAAACGGCAACAAATCCTGGACCGATGCGATCTTTTTGTCCGTAAGAAGGATGTATGGGTTTTCAACCTCCGCTTCCATCCTTTCGGGATTGGTCACAAAGTACGCGGAAACATAACCGCGATCAAACTCCATACCCTCTTTGTATTCAATATCTATAGTCATTCCCTTCCCTTCTTCCACCGTTACAACACCGTCACGCCCAACTCTATCAAGAGCTTCTGCAATCTTTTTTCCGATCGCTTCGTCCCCTGCAGAAATCGTGGCAACCTGCTCAATCTCTTCCTTGTTTTTTATTGGTTTTGCGATTTTTTTAAGATCGGCCACAACCGCATCGACCGCTTTCTCAATACCCTTTTTAATGATCATGGGGTTCGCCCCTGCAGTTACATTTTTCATACCGGTTGAGGTGATCGCCTGAGCGAGAAGGGTTGCTGTGGTCGTACCATCACCGGCAACGTCGTTGGTTTTGCTGGCGGCTTCTTTTACAAGTTGGGCTCCCATGTTTTCGAAGGGATCTTTTAGCTCAATTTCTTTGGCAACAGTAACCCCATCGTGAACAATGTTGGGTGCACCCCACTTTTTATCAAGGGCAATGTTTCTTCCTTTGGGACCAAGAGTTGTGACAACCGCCTTTGCAACTACATCCACCCCTTTTAAAAGGGCCTGTCTTGCGTCGTCAGAAAATTTTAGTTGTTTTGCCATAACTTTATGCCGTAACTACAGCCAAAATATCTTCAAATTTCGAAAATAGATATTCCACCCCATCAATCTTCACTTCATTTCCTCCCCACTTTTTGTAAATAACGATGTCACCTGTTTTTGCCGGAGAATTTTTCTTAACACCGCTGTCTGTAATTTCACTGTCACCTACAGCCAATACTTTCCCTTTTTGAGGTTTTTCAGAAGCAGAATCAGGAAGATAAATACCAGAGGCGGTCTTCTCCTGAGCTTCCATAGGTAGGATAAGCATATATCCTGAAGCTGGTTTAACATCTGTGTTTTTACTTTGCGCTTTTGTTTTCATATTAGCATTCCCAAGTAGCGAGTGCTATTTTAATAAAGAAGTCAATTTATTGTCAAGGGGTAAAAAATATTTGGTTTAAATATTATAACTCGAAAGAATTTTTCTGAGGCTGGTAGTTAAGGCTTTTAACAACGGATCGTTTTCTGTTGCGGCACCCCTCTTACCTATTTGAATGGAGTTTATTGTCTTTTTGTATTCTTCATTAATTTTTGTATTTATACCATCCACCCCGTCATTTGTTTTATCAGCTAAATACCAAGATGTCGAAATAGGAGCCAAAGCTACAACCGAACCGAGCACACGGTCATTTATTAGTAAATCTCTCATTTCTATTCGCGGATAAGCTTTTTTTTGATCGCCAATCCCGGTTAAATTCTGGTTGATCTTTTCAAGTGATTCTTTTGAAGAAAGAAATTTTAGAAAGTCCCAGGCAAGGTCTTTATCTCCCGACTTTTTCCAAACGGACTGAACGAAATATGTTGAATATGATACTTTTGGTTCATTCGGATCGTCTCTTCTTACCTGAGGAAGTTCGATCGTTCTGTACTTTAGGTTCGGATTAAGTTTATTTATTTCTCCGGCAACACGGGAAGGGGCAAAAAACATGGCTACTTTCCCTTCGGCAAAAGCTGTTGTTGAATCCGGAAGAGTCGTATCCCATACTTTATCGGTTTTATTATATTCTACAAAAACAACCATTGCCTCATACGACCCTGTGCCTGTTGGAGAATCAAGGTTTGATTTATTTTGAAGCATAAGTGTAGCTAGTATTTCCGGCCAATAATCAACATTATCTGTTGATCCCATAGCTGCTCCGGACTGAAGTATAAAATTATTCGCACCCCTGATCGTTAGATCTTTTGCGATCACTTTAAATTCATCCCAAGTAGCAGGAGCAGATTTCCCTGAAAACGAAAACATTTCTTCATTGATAAATAGTGTCAGCGCGTCATATTCGAGAGGTATTCCAACAACCCCTTCAGAAGTTCTCATGTCTTTTGACACCACAGAATAAAATATTCTGGAATATTCTTCCAATGTATATATGCTTTCGGGAACCACATCCAAGTATTCCAAAAACATAGGCATCCAACTATTGTGAATTGTAAAAATATCCGGTCCCCTGTTGTCTTTTAGACTATTGGTGAGCCTTTCTCTGTAATCTGTTTCCGACTGAACAATAAGCTTAATTTTTGCCTCAGGATTTTTCTTCGAATATTCTCCTATCATTTCGTTAAGGACTGTCTCGTTTCCACCCAAATTCCACCAGACAACCTCTCCCTTTTGCACCGTTTTATCTTTTGAAAAAGGATTGTATTTCATAAAGAAAAACACCAACGGAACTGAGATGATTGCAAGCGACAAAATCGACATGAACGTTTTCATTGCTTTCTTCGAATTAAAGCCTGTCTTTTTTTTGTACACAAACTCTTCAGGTTTAATTTCACTTGGTTTTGGATATTGTACAAACTGATCAGTTCTTTTTGGTTTAATGTTTGCCGGCAAATTCACAGGCGTGGAATCTTTTTCAACCGGTTTCTGAGAATCTGCCAAAGGGTAAACTGTGTTATTTATATTTGGATTTGCCATATGTTATCATCATATCATTAACAGTTAATCTTAACACAAGCGCGTACGTCCGTTCTACATTTTTTTCTAAATTTGAAACCATGAATATGAATGATGAGAATAACTACAAACTCAATTTTAATTTCCTTCTTTTGCTGTTTATTTTTCCTTTCCTTCTGCTGATCTTCAGTGAGGTGTCCTTAAGAGCTTTGTATAAAAACAAAATATCTCCCAATGTATACTTATATAGACAAGACATTTCAGGGTTATCAAAAAAAGACTTTATTTCTTTTATCAATTCCAGGAAATCTATCGTTGACGTTATTACAGTCTATATCGGAAATGATACTTACAAAATTGACGCCGATACTATAGATTTCCATATCGACCCGGAAGAATACTGGAATTTTGCATATGCCATAAATAAGGATTATTTTAAAAAACCGCTCTCCTTATCAATGCTCTCTCTAAACAAAAAAACAGATCTCTTGCCTATCATAGATATTGACGCGGATGCACTAAACTCTGAAATTGAAAAAATAAGCATCGTTTTTACTACACCTCCCCTCTTCGAAAGGGTTGCACTTGTTGATGGACAAATAAAAATTGTTTCCGGCAAGAACGGCTCCGGTCTTGACGCTGAGCGTTTAAGACAGGACATTGTCGCTTCGTTGTATTCACAAAAACCTGAAGTCAGGGTTAAGGTTTTCCCCATAGAAACAGGACTACCCGAAGATGAAAAGGCTTCCCTTATCCAAAGGGCTGAAAAACTTGTTGGTAAAAATATTGTTATCACCCTAGAAAAAGATGAATATATTGTTCCGGACACTGAACTTGTCGGGCTTTTAAACAATGGTGTCGTAAAAAACGATACATCTTTTGATCTGCTAACCAAACAGGTTTCCGGGGTGTTTGAAAAAGATCCAAAAGACTCTGTTTTTATTTTTGAAGGAGGGAGGGTTTCTGAATTTGTTCCTTCCGAAGAAGGTGTTCAGGTTGATATGAACGATTTTAACAAGGCACTTATAACCTCTCTTGAAGAACTAATTGACGGCGAAGCAAGCAGTAAGACAATCGGTTTAAACTATACTACCATGCCTCCAAAGATCTCAACAGGAGACATAAATAATCTGGGTATAAACGAAAGGGTCGGTTCCGGATATTCCACTTTTAAAGGGTCAATACCCTCAAGGATACATAACATTAGATTGGCCGCGTCAAAATTTAATGGTGTTCTGATTTCTCCCGGAGAAACACTATCATTTAATAAGACACTTGGAGATGTCTCAAAAGTGACAGGGTATCAACCCGCCTACATCATCAAAGACGGTCAAACCATACTGGGCGATGGGGGTGGTGTTTGTCAAGTTTCCACTACGCTTTTTCGTGCAGCTTTAGATGCAGGACTACCGATAACTGAAAGGAGAAGCCATTCCTATAGAGTTGGGTATTATGAACAAGGATTTCCACCGGGGCTTGATGCAACCGTTTTCGATCCGAGCACCGATCTTAAAATCAAAAACGATACCGAACATTATTTGCTCATTCAAACAATGTTCAACGAAAAAGAGAATAAACTTACTTTCGATCTTTACGGAAGCGGTGACGGAAGAATTGTTACGTTAAGTGATCCCGTCATCACATCATCTTCTCCACCCCCTGAAGATCTATATATTGACGACCCAACACTAAAAGCCGGAGTTGTCAAGCAAATAGATTATAAGGCTTGGGGAGCAAAAGCACATTTCAATTACAAAGTCGAAAAAAACGGAGGCGTGCTATTTGAAAAGATATTTTACTCGAACTATCAGCCATGGCAAGCGAAATTTTTAAGAGGAACGGGGGAATGATAAGATATTAGGATGTTGCAATTCAGGGATATTTTAGTAAAAGGGTTTCAAATTACCAATTTCTGTGTCGAAGACAAGAGAACTTGTTCGACATTAACCTAATTGACCTAATCAATATCCAAACTCCAAACCCGAAATACTAAATCCTAAATAATATTTAAATTATAATTTACAATGTATCAAACAATTTAAAATTTACATTTGTCTTTAACAATAGAACCATTTAGCAATTTATCAATTCTTCACGGTATAATATTCCCATGCAGATAGTTTTAGAAAAAGATGTTGTTGTCGGCGACGTGGTAAAAGTTTTGCAGAACGGCGGATTAGTGATCTATCCGACTGAAACTTTGTATGGCGCGGGTGTTGATGCAACAAATGAAAAGGCTGTAAAAAAACTGAACCTTTTTAAAAAACGACCTGCAGGAAAACCCTATTCTATTGCTGTGACAGATATCGGCATGGCAAGAAAATTTGCTGTCATTAATTCCTCCGCGGTCAAAATGTATAAAACTTTTTTACCGGGACCTGTCACAATTATTTCAAATGGCAGACATATTTTAGCAAAAGGTGTCGAGTCGGAAAGGGGAACCCTCGGCGTCCGCATACCCGATTATAAATTGATAATAAAAATTATAAATAATTTTAATAAGCCGATAACGGCTACTTCTGCAAATGCCAGTTATAAAAAAAGTCCATATAATATTTCCGATATTTTCGATAATTTATCAGACAAACAAAAAACTCTTATTGATTACGTGATTGACGGAGGAGAACTTCCCCACCGCGAACCCTCTACTGTTGTCGACACAACATATGAGGATATTTCAATACTTAGGCAGGGAAATGTGAAACTTGTAAAAGGTAATAAGGTACTGTCAGTTTCTCCGGATAACACGGAAGATATAGCAAAAAATATTTTGCAAAAATATGAAACTTATTTCGGAAATAGAGCGATAATATTTGCGTTAAAAGGGGATATGGGAGTTGGTAAAACCATATTTACAAAAGGGCTTGCAAAAACATTGGGTATAACACAAACTGTTACATCCCCAACTTTTAATCTTATCAACTCTTATTCAGTAAATTCACCCGTTAAAAAATTGACACATATAGATGTTTGGAGAATTCGTAGTGTTGACGAATTGTGGGATATAAATTTAGTTAAAGAAATATCTGACAAATCTATTGTGTCTATAGAATGGGCTGATAAAATTTCAGACGTGATCAGAAAATACCATGAAGAAGCAATTATAATTTGGGTTAAAATTCGTTTTGGAAAAAAAGAGAATGATCGGATTATTAGTTGGGGGGTTTCCAAATAAAATACTTATATGACACAAAAAATACATAAGACTGGTCCGATAATTCTATCGGTCGATACAAGTTGCGACGAAACGTCTGTGTCCGTAACAAGCGGTTTAACGGTTCTGTCTAATATTGTTTGGTCGCAGTCAAACACCCATGCAAAATTTGGCGGAGTTGTTCCAAACGAAGCCAGAAGAGAACATGAAAGAAAAATTGATTGGGTTTTAAAGAGAGCCTTATTTTATGCAAAAATACAAGGAAATGACTTGGATGCTGTTTCAGTGACGGTAGGACCCGGACTTGCAATCGCTTTGGGGGTCGGAATAAATTTTGCGAAAGAATTGGCAGGTAATTATTCCAAACCATTGATTGCGGTAAACCACCTTGAAGGACACCTGCTTAGCCCTTTAGCAAGGGCTAAGAATTTCCAATTTCCAATTTCCAATTTCCAATTTAAAAACAAAAGAGAGGAAACATTCTCCTACCAACCTCCAACCTCTAATAACCAACCACTTACCTTCCCCGCCTTTGGTATTGTTGTTTCCGGAGGAAATACATTGCTGGTTCTTATTGAAAAAATCGGAAAATATAAAATATTAGCTCAAACAATTGATGACGCTCTCGGAGAATCTCTCGACAAATCGGCTCGTCTTTTGGGACTAGGTTACCCCGGTGGGGCAATTTTGGAAATATTCGCACGAAAGGGAAACTCAAAAAAATATCCCTTACCTCTTCCGATGCTGGGACGGGAAAACGAAGGTTTCTACAGTTATTCGGGAATAAAAACTGCTTTTAGTAGAATGGTAAATAAACTTTTGACAGGTTGTGAACAGCTTGATAAACAGCAAATTTATGACCTCGCTGCTTCTTATCAGCACACAGCTTTTGAGCATTTTATCAGAGTAACAAGGAAAACAATTTCTGCAACCATCCCTATATACAATATTCAAAATACAACATACTTGTTTGTCGGTGGAGGAGTTGCAGCAAATGCCGACTTCCGAAGAAGAATAAGAATGATGTGTAAGCAGTTAGATTTTACTCCCCTATTCCCTTACACTAAAAAGCTTTACGGGGACAATGCAGCAATGATTGGTGCCGCTGCATATTTTAAATATCTAAAAAAGGATTTCATTGATCCGAAAAAAATAGACCGGATACCGGACCTAAAAATTGGAAATGCTGTTCGTGTGTGATGATGAAATAATATCTGAAGGAGAAGTAAACTCTAAGGTGCATTAACCTTCATGCTGTCTGTCGATATAATATTCAGTGGCTTTGTTAATCCGATCCATACTGATCCCCGTTGTTTCAACAACCAGACGTTCCAGTTTATTAAATTCTCTTTGTGCCCGCTTCCATCTTTTTAATTCCCAATAACCCATCTCTTTGGTATCTCCCCCATCCATATACGCCTGAATTAAACTTCTACTCACTTTTAATTCTTTAAATTTTTCAGTGTCTATTTCTTGGGGAAGAGGCATACCTTCATCAATACTAACCATCAACCCGGTAAGAATGTCGGATGCCTTCATGGCATCGGGGTCGTTATATTCCGGATACAATCTCTCTGACATATTTTGACGATTATAGTATTCACACCTGAAAAAATCAAGCGCGGGTGGTAAAATAGCTAAATGGAAAAGACATATAATCCGAAAAATTTTGAAGAGAATATCTATTCGCTGTGGGAAAAAAGCGGAGTTTTTACACCCCGCCAAGTTCAGGGCAAACACCCTTTTACAATTATACTTCCCCTACCCAACGCTAATGATCCGATGCATATGGGGCACGCTCTCTTTACTGTTGAGGATATTTTAATCCGTTACCACCGAATGCTTGGTGATCCGACTTTGTGGCTTCCGGGAGGTGATCATGCGGGTATTGAAACACAATTCGTTTTTGAAAAACATTTGGCAAAAGAAGGAAAAAGCAGGTTCGATTATGACCGCGAGACTCTTTATAAATTGATCTGGGAATTTGCTAATCAAAACAAAGATTTAAACAAAAATCAAATGAAACAACTTGGTTTTTCAATGGACTGGAGCAGGTACCACTATAGTCTAGAACCCGAAATCGTTGAGAAGGTCCTGCAAACATTTAAGAAGCTTCTCGCCGACGGACTTGTTTACCGCGGTGAAAAGATTGTCAATTACTGTACTTTCTGTGGAACCGGATTTTCGGATTTGGAAATTGTATATAAAGAACGCCAGGATTTTTTGTATTATTTAAATTACAAAACAGTAAATATCGCCACAACCCGTCCTGAAACGATTTTTGCTGATGTAGCCGTTGCCGTAAATTCAAGAGATAAAAGATACAAGAAGCTGTTGGGTAAAAATGCAACAATACCACTTATTGACGTTGAAATACCGATAATTTCCGACGACAACATTGATGTTAAATTTGGAACCGGAGCGCTAAAGGTGACACCCGCACACGACCCGTTAGATTTCGAAATCGGAACTAAAAACAATCTCCCCATGTTTAACGTAGTTGGTATAGACGGTAAGCTTCAAAATATCGACAGGGTTCCTGAAGAGCTTCGGGGTGTGTATGTAAACGATGCAAGGAAAAACACTGTCGAACTTCTTAAAAAGAAGGGGTTGTTAATAAAAGAAGAACCTATCACTCATTCCGTCGGAACTTGTTATAAGTGCGGGCGCACGATTGAACCCCTTGTTGTTCCGCAGTGGTTTGTCAAGACTAAGCCGCTGGCAAAACCGGCAATTGATGCTGTTAAAAAAGGTAAGACAAAAATATTTCCAAAAAAGAGATTTGAAAAGCTCTATTTTGATTGGATGGAAAATATCCGCGATTGGAACATCAGTAGACAAATTGTGTGGGGGCCAAGAATCCCCGTCTTGTATTGTCTGGACTGCAATCCTGATATCCAAATTAATTTTATCGACAAGAGTGGTCAAACAGTCAGCGGAAAATATAATGAGTTGTCGGTAAAATATAGTTATGAAGAAATTAGTAACGGGTTGCAAACTTTGTCATCTCCAATAAATTCTTCATATCAGCTTACAGATACCAAATGTGACAAGTGCGAATCGTCAAACCTTCTTCAGGAAACCGATACGTTTGACACATGGTTTTTAAGCGGGCAATGGCCCCTCACCACGCTCGGGGTAAACATCGATAACCCCAAAAACAGCTCACCCGATTTTAAATATTTCTACCCTACATCTGTACTTGACACTCTCTGGGATATTTTATTCTTTTGGGTTGGCAGAATGATGATGTTCGGTCTTTACATTACCGGAGAAGTTCCTTTTAAAGCGGTCCATCTTCACGCCAGGGTAGTTGATAAATTCGGGAAAAAAATGAGTAAAAGCAAAGGTAATGTTGTAAACCCAATTGAGTTGATAGATAGATTTGGTGCGGACGCACTTCGGCTAGCCCTTGTTATGGGGGTTGCACCAGCATCCGATATCGCAATCAGCGACGAGAAAGTTTTAGGTGGAAGAAACTTTGCAAATAAGGTGTGGAATATTTCGCGGTTTATAAATATGAAACTTGACGAGGCGGGAATAAAGTCTTACGGAGACCTCCCCTCTTTCAAGAAAAATATTAAGGGATTAAACATTAGTGATAAGAAGATCATTAATAAGCTGGTGGTAACAACCAAGGCCGTTACCGATAATATCGAAAAATATAAATTCGGACTAGCGGCGGAAAAACTTTATGCGTTCATTTGGCACGATTTTGCAGACTCTTATATTGAATCGACAAAAGAACGTCTTTCAAGTGGCGACAATACACCGCTTAGTGTCTTACGTTATATTCTTTTTACATCTTTAAAACTTCTTCACCCTTTTATGCCTTTTGTCACTGAAGCAATTTGGCAGGAAATGAAACACCAAAGAATGTATCCGAAGAAAATGTTAATAGAAAGCAAGTGGCCGGGAACAGGAAACTAGTCACCAGTAACTAGGCACCAGTTTCTTTTTCTGCCTCTTCTGAAAACTCTTCTTGACCCCCTGCAGGCTTCCCGTCTTCGCCTTCTGCCGGTGCTGTTTCACCTTCAGCAGGTGCAACTGGCGCGACTTCAACGACTTCTTCCTTCTGGAGTTCGATCTTTACAACAATTGTTTCAGGGTCATTGGCGACAGTTAGTTTACTTTTATCATAAACAAGGTCTTTGATTGCAAGACTTTGGTCTGCCTCAATAAGCGATTCCACATTGACTTCAATTTTGTCCAAAAGATCTCCGGGAAGTGCTTCAACTTCGACTTCATCAATATACGAAACCAAGGTACCGAGCCCCTGTTTCTCTGCAGGCGACTCCCCCACAATTTCCAAGGGAATGTTTGCAGTAACCTTCTTTTTCAGATCTATTTTAAGAAAATCGATATGGAGAGGTTTATCGTCTACAGGATGGAGTTGGGTGTGATGAATAAGGACAGGATAAGTGTTTTTTTCTACTAATAACTCTACAACAGAAGTTTCCCCGGCATCTTTATAAGCAAGAGAAAATTCTTTTGCATCAACCAATAGAGAAATGGATTTGAAGCCCGAACCATACAAATTGGCCGGAACCTTCCCCTCTCTGCGCAACTTCTTAACTTTTCTTCCAACGATTGACCTTTTTTCGGCTTTCAATTCGATCTTTTTCATAATCTAATTCCCCACAAATCTAAAAGATAGTTCATCTATTATTTTGACCAACTTGCTATTATAGAATCTATTACCGTGTCCGGTCAAGTTTTTGTTGAGATAAAGATATTTTGTTCCGTTTGTTTTTATATCATAATCAACAAATAGTTCACTCGTACCTGATGTTTTTATCAAATCAACTCCATAACCATCAGCACACCCGGATATTGGCAAAAGATATTCGATTGAGCGTTCACTATTAATATCACCTTCTGTTCTGAGCGCTAATCGGATTGTGTTTTCGTTATATTCAACAACTGTTGTTTTAAGAGTTTTGCTTATACTGTTTAGGACTAAACCATTATTAGAAGTGATGACAAAATCTTCTTTCTCCGCATTGTTCGCGATAGATAATTTCAGACTTAATGATCCCCCACTTTGCTCGTTTACTGATAATTTAAAGTGTGAACCGCTGCCGTTCTTATCTTCCGAATAATTTCCAATCTCGATCTTGTACCCGTAACAACCTTTGGTGTCATAATCACCATTTTCGGTCAAGAATTCATTAATAAAAACATTTCCTTTCGAGTCGGTCAAGTAAATGTTTATCTGCATACTTTTTATCATTTCGTAAATATTTTTATAAACATCTATCAAGTTTGTTGTTGATGGGTTTTCGTCCCGAAAGAAAGTATTATATCTTTCAATTTCTTTGGCTGAATTGTTTTCTATAGTAATAATGCCTAATATTTCATAATTAAATATTTCTTTAAAGATCGTTTTATAATTTAGATATTTTTCCCGGATGTTATATGATCTGTCAAAAATGATAAGGTTTTCTTTTTCGGGAATAAGGTTTGTATTAGTAAGTTTTCCCTTAAACATCTTTTTTAAAGTCTCTCTGTCAAACGTCTCGACTAATTCCCATTTTTGGCTTTTAATATCAATTACATAAACCATATCTACCGATCCCCCCGTTGGCGTTGAGGCTTCACCGTCCTGAATAATGAACAACAAGTGTCCTTCTTCGGCGTTTACTGTTTGTAAAAGATCTGTCACCTTCGTTACAAATCTCGACTTAATATCCAGTATGGCCAGTGTGTTTGTTTTATCTTTTGTGTCTATAAAACCCGAACGATCTTCGTTATTGGTTTTGGTGCCGTTATCGACCAGGCTGTTTATTACCTGTCTGCTTTCCGTATGAAGGTCGGCCAATTCTTTTATATTTTTTAGATTTGTGGTGGAGTCTTCCTTAATTTTTTCGTGGTAAGAAAAAGCCTTCCCATAAAGCAAGTATCCCAACTCTACTTGATTATATATTTTCGCGAAAGCACTTATTTTGCTGTTCATCAAAAAACCTTTGTCTGCCAAAAATAATACCGTGTTAATTTTGCTTTGATAGTATATTTTTGTTTCCATTAATAGCCTGTTATATAAAAATGAACAGAGTACAAAAACATAAGGCAGCATGATAATTATAAAAAATATAGATGCAGGAAAATAAATAATTTTATTACTTTTATAATTTCTGTTTTTGCCATCCGTCAAAACCACACGGAATGGTTTATTGTTCATTAAATGGTCTTCCAGATGTGCAGACAGCTCTACTGCCGCTTTTTTCGATAGGATGTCTACAAAATACACGTGTGTATATAAATTGTGAAGTTTCCTTGCTTGTGAAATATTTTTTATTGAGCCCATTAAAATAAACACGGTATTTTTAAGAAGTTCTTTAGGCATTCGGGATATAGATAAGTAACTAACATTTTCGTCTGCAAGGTCGATTATTGATTTAATATTGTTTTCGTAGTTATTATTATATGAAGATAAATTCCTGCCATTTTTTTTAATTTTGTCCCTGATGATTATGCCAATATTTTTATTAGCGTAATAATTTTCAAGAGTTTTTATTAGAACCGTATTGTTTGAATAAACAACTATCGAATACCTAACGTCTTTAATTGCGATTGTAAGATTTCTCATGTAAATACTTCAAAATAGTCCCTAATAAATATTATGTGTTAGGTGAAAAAACTTATTAATATGGTCGGCATAATAATTTTATCTTAATAACCAGGAAAATTTATATCGAAATTAAAATAATTATAATTGTTTACTAAAGAAGTTTCAGGTGAAGCGGTACATAGTATTTTAAAAGGGGACGTGAAACTTTAGATGTTTTCATCAATTTCCTTATTAACCAAAAGATCTGCTTCGACGTTCTTTTCTCTGTTGATGTGTACAAAATTGTAGTTGTCTCCAAAGAGCGGTAACAGTTTTTTTATCTCTATTGCAATTTCTTTTAGTTTTTGATTCTTAATTTTATATTCCCCAGTCATTTGTTTTACGACCAATTCAGAATCGAGGTGGAAGGTGCACTTGGAAATATTTTTTAAGTCAACATTTTTTGTTAACCAATAAACAGCCATTAAAAGAGCAAAATATTCGGCAATGTTGTTGGTAGTATTTTTTAAAAAATATGAGTGCTCGTATAATTTCGAATTATCCTTATATGCAATAAATGAAGATGCTCCCGGTCCGGGATTTCCCCTCGAACCCCCGTCGGTAAACACTTCAAGGACGGAATAGTGAGGCATAAAAATTACTTTTTTGATACAACAAGATATCGCGATAGTCCTTCTCCGACGGACTCTGTCTGAATATCTTTTTCTTCAGAAAGAGACATATGAACGATGCGCCTCTGTGACGGCGTCAGATTGTAAAGATTCTGCTGTTCACCCGTCTCTCTTACGCGTTGTGCCGTCTGCTCAGCTAGTTCTTTCATTCTTGATATTTCTTTTTCTCTGAAATCTGCAACGTTTACAACCACCCTCAACCATTCTCCTGTTTTTTGTCTAAGGATCATGTTGATCACCACCTGAATAGCATCTATCGTTTCTCCCTTTTTGCCTATTAATAGTCCCGCTTCTTCCCCGGCAGAAATATCAAGAAGATAAACTTGCGTAGACTTGTCATAGCTAATCTTAATTTCACAAGTCAGATCCATCAGTTTCAGAATCTCCTCAGCAATTTCCTGAATAATTTTATCTGTTGAAGATTTTTTCTTCGTTGCCATATTTGTTTTACGATTTTACCAGACCAATCCGTTTTACGAAAGGGGAAAGCCCTCCCCAACCCTGAGACATTACCTGTTGAACAGTTTGGGTCAATGAGAACATTAACCAGTACAAAGCAAGTCCCGATGGGAATTGATAACCGATAACAAGCGTCATTAAAGGAAACATATATATCATATTTTTCTGCATAGCCACCTGCATATCGTCAACGTCGCTTTTTGTTTTTTTAGCAATCTTTTCTTCCTCTTTTACAAAAGGCGCGCTTATTTTTGCCGAAAGGAACTGGATCAGTGCAGCTGCGATAAGAAGAGGTCCCGGAATACTAAAGGGCAAACCCGGAATATTGATCGTATCGGGTGTTTTAATGTCCATATACAAGAATTTCGTATTTATACCCTCACCGTTAATAATCCTCAATCCGGGATAAACCAGCTTATTAAAACTTTCAACGGTGTCGACATTTTGATAAAGAGTTCTTGAAAATACATTAAAAAAGGCAATTAAAATTACTATTTGCAGAAGATAAGGAAGGCATCCGGACCCAGGATTAACTTTGTTCTGTTTATAGAGTTCTGCTTGGGCTTGGGCCAACTTGACCTTGTCGCCCTTGTGTCTTTCCTTGATCTTGTTGAGAGCAGGGGAGAGGTCTTTCATTTTTTTCATTGATTCCATATATGGTTTTGTCAGGGGGTTTAGTACAATTTTCAAAAATACAGTAAATCCGATAATAGCCAAACCCATATTGTTTCCCATCAATCTATAAAAAATGATCAGTCCGCTGGCAAGCGGTTGAAGAAGAAGTGTTTCAAAAATATTCATAGCCCTAGTTATTGTAAAGATAATCACTTCATTACTCAAGAGGAGAGATTTCTTGATAAATATATTTGCATTATAAAATAAATTTGCTGGTCAAACGGGATAGTTGCGGGGATGTTTGGAAAGGGGATTGCAACGCAATACTCTTATTATTGATAGGTACACACCTTTTGTTAACCCGTATTTATTAATTGCCTGATCGCAATATTCAGAACAGGTTGGCTCAAAACGACAGCCACCTTTAAAAAATGTTGCGAGGAGGGGAGATATAAAACCTTTGTAGCAATTAAAAAAAACGTTACTTGACCTTGCCGACTTTTGCTTCATATTCTTTTTTATTCAGAAATACCTCGATCTCTTTCATAATATCTGTAACAGGTTTTTTTTCCACTCCCGGTTTGATCAGAAAAACCATATCCAAATCATTATTAACCTTCTTCCAATTTCTTCTTAAAGCATCTCTTACTGCCCTTCTGATCCTGTTTCTATGTGTAGAAAGTTTTGACACCTTATTCGATATGACAACTGCAAAACGAGGATTGCCTACATCTTCCCTTCTACTTAGTAATACAGAAAAAGTAGAACTATGAAAAAGGATGGGGTTTTTCTTAATTTTTGTAAATTCACGCTTTGGAATGGAGAACTTTTTTGCAAACATATGAACCTAAATCGCAATCCTCTTTCGTCCGGCGGTTATTCTTCTTTTGAGTATTTTTCTGCTTTTGACCGTACTTGATCTTTTTCTATAACCAAGTTTTCTTATTCTTTTTCTTTTTGACGGCTGATATGTTCGTTTCGTGGACATACAATTATTATATCAAAAGCCGAGCGTAAGTTAAGGGGGAGTTTTGGATATTGAGAATTGTTTAAGCACTTAGAGCAATCAGAAATTGGAAATTTCCCGGGTTTCGTTCTTTTTTGGGGTTGACTAATTGTGGATAACTCTATAAAAAGTAGTTCTGGTAGGGTAATGTTTTTCTTTAGAATTTTGTTTGTTGTCGCAAAGAAAATGTCTCCCGGGTCGATCTCGGTCGCAACGACACCAACACTGTTTTGGACTAGTTTATCTGCCTCATTGCTTTGCACACCAAACTGTTTTTTGTATGTTACTCTTTTGATCAATTTAATCATCTACTATGGAAGATATAGATAAAACAAGACTTTGGAACGATGTTTGTGAAAGCATCAAGCTCAATGTTTCAAGCGCAATCTTCTCAACATGGTTTTCGCAAACACACCTTGCTGCGCTAAATAAATTGGGGGACAGATATAGCGCTGATGTAGGCTGTCCGACACTTTTTGCAAAATCTACTCTGGAAACACGCTATTTTGGACTTATTCAAAATTCACTTAATGAATATCTCAAGACTCATTGCGATCTCATATTCTCGGTGAAGCAAAAAACTGCTTCTGAAATAAAAATTAACAGTGAAACCATTGCCCCTCTGTTCGAGAAAGATAAAGTAGATCATGAAAGATTAAACATGTCCATTTCAAGAGCAAAACTGAGACCTTCCTATACTTTTAATAATTTTGCCGTATCTTCTTCAAATCAAATGGCATGGGCTGCGGCTGAAGCGGTCTCCAAAAATCCCGGAGGGGCATATAATCCGCTTTTTATCTGGGGAGGAGTAGGTATAGGAAAAACCCACTTAATGACAGCTATCGGACACTCCGCCATCGAAAAAGAGGCTGAGTCAAAAGTGTTCTTCTGCACCGGAGAAGATTTTACAAACGATATCGTCGAGGGAATAAGAAATAAAACAACCCAAAGTTTTCGCGATAAATACAGAAAACTGGAAATACTTCTTATTGACGATATTCAATTTATTGCAGGTAAAGATTCCGTACAGGAAGAATTTTTTCATACATTTAATGCACTTGTGTCTTCGGGGTCACAAATCATTCTTACTTCCGACCAGCCACCCTCGGAGATACAAAAACTTGAAGAGCGTTTAAGAAGCCGTTTTGAGGCGGGACTTATAGTTGACATTGCGCCACCCGATTTTGAACTTCGGTGCGCCATTGTAGAGATCAAATCAAAACAAAGGGGTGTTGACCTGCCCGATAATCTGATCCATTTGATCGCGGGAAATATTGATACACCGCGAAAAATTGAGGGGCTTTTGATAAGAATACTTTCAGAGATCAACCTCAAAAAAAGCGTCTTAAACGAAAGTCTGATAGAAAACCTGATAGGAAAAGGGGATGACCAGATAAACTTAAAGATCAAAGCCTCTCCCAATGATATTATGACCGCTGTTCAAAAATACTACTCTCTGGGCAAAAAACAGTTGCTTGGTGAAAGCAGAGTAAAACAATTTGCTCAACCGCGGCAGCTTTTAATGTATCTGCTTCGGACACAGCTATCTCTTCCTTATCAGGAAGTAGGAAGACTTGTCGGAGGCAGAGACCATACCACAGTCATGCACGCGGTGGATAAAATAACGCAAATGGCTTCAAACAATGTGCAGATACGTGAGGATATCCGGGGGATAAAAAATGTGCTATGAGGATAAGAATTACGATTCTTCCACTTATCCACAATATTTCAAAGTTTGTCCACATTTTTATCCACAATTCGTCAAGCTCAGTATAAACAATTATCATTATGCCTGTTTACGCTTATCTATCCACTTGTCCACACCCCCTACTACTATTACTACTAGTTTATTAATAATATATATAGGTAATAGTCAAAAGAACTAAAAAAAGAAATAATAAATAAATGGTAATTGGAAATCAAACAATAATTGTTTATACTCTTCACAATGAAATTCACAGTCTTTCAAAAGAAATTTTCTGAAGGTTTGTCGATCGCTTTAAGGTTTACCACATCCAAAGCACAGCTTCCTGTTCTAGGTAACATTTGTTTAAACGTTAAAGAAGGTAAGTTATTTCTTTCTTCAACAAATCTTGAAATGTCAGTGCTTCTTTCTACCGTTGTCAAAGATTCGATTGACGGATCCATAACAGTTCCCGCAAAACTTTTATATGAAGTAGTATCGAATCTAGGATCTGACACTGTTGAGGTGGAAAGCGAAAAAGAGCAAATGTTAATTAAAAGCGGTAATTTTTCTTCCAGAGTTTCCGGTATGAATGCATCCGATTTTCCATCCGTTCCGGAATCTGTCTCAAAAGAGTCACTTAGTATCGATTCCCAAACATTAACAAGTACTCTTCCAAAGATACTTTTCAGTGTGTCTTTAGATGAAACAAGACCTACTTTGACAGGTGTTCTTGTTGAAATTTCAAAAGACAGTATAACTTTTGTTGCAACCGACGGATTCAGACTGTCAAAGAAAATTTTATTGAAAAAAACCGGAAATGAGGTCAAAATGATACTGCCGAAGGGTATTGTTATAGAACTTGGGAAACTTGCAAAGGGGGAGAATATACTTCTTGACCTTAAAAAAGAAGACAGCCAGGTAGTTTTCCAAACAGACTCTGTATTTTTGTCTTCGAGAGTTATTGAAGGAGATTTCCCGGACTATGAGAAGATAATCCCGAAAAGCCATAATATCAAGATCAATGTTGGGAGAGGTGATCTTATGCAGGCAGTGAAACTTGCATCGGTATTTGCAAGGGACTCGTCCAACATCGTTAAATTTGCGGTCGGGAAAAACTCACTAAAGCTTTTGGCTGAAAGCTCACAATCGGGAAGTCAGGAGAATTCGATAGACGTCAAGGTTGAAGCGGAAGATAAAGAAGTATTCGGTGAAAAAGGGGAGTTTGTGATAGCCTTCAACTATAAGTATTTGGAAGATTTTGTAAATTCCGTAGAAGGGGATAGTGTCGATATAATGTTTACTGACCCGAATTCCCCGGGAGTGTTTTTGGATGCGGGGGATAAAGACTATCTTCATCTTATAATGCCTGTGAGGATTTAAGGATTATAATTTGTGTCTGATATTGAGGGTAAAAGCAGAGTTGCTTCAACGTCACCCCTATCTTTCGTTTTGATGTATCCGGAAAGTACAAAAACAGGCTGCAGATATTTTTGCTTGAGATTAAGTTCCTGAGTATAAGCGATTTCAATGCTGTCAATGTTTGCTTCTATTATTGAATCCTCATCGATTTCCAATGGTGATATTAAACCCTTGTTAACACTTTTTAATGTCGAATAGTTTTGAATTTCGCTTTTGATCTCGTCAATATTTTTTAATAAATATTCTTTATAATTTTTAACTTCCGGAGAATCATCAATATAAACAAAAACAGGTTCCTTGTTTGAATTAAACAATACACTGGCAGATCCTGTTTCGAACGAAGGCGAGATAAGGTCGTAGTTGTTTATTTTTTTGGTAAATGTGACACGGACAACATTGGCTTTTGTTTCATCTGAGATATGTCCCATTTCATCTAAATAAAAAAACTGAATTTTAGTAAAAAAAAGATTTTCAGGGTTTGATATCAAATTGTTATCAACAATAAAATTTTTAGCCAAGTCGACGATAGTGTTTTCATCGGTCGCTTCAATTGTTGAATTGTTCGGAAACTTATTTAATATCTTGTAGTCTATGATGTGGTGTGAAGGTACTATTCTCAAAACTTTATTTTCTTCTGAGTATGAATATGTTTTACCCATTATTTTATCTTCCGTTAAGCGATAATTTTGAGTATTAAAACCCAAAGTTTTTGCAATTTTTGACAATTCTTCGAATGAGATTGGTTTTTCCTGTATTTCATAGACCATTGCCTTATTGGGGATGTTCATATTTTCTGGTTTGATATTTATATTAACGGGGAATTGCCATTTATATTCTTTGGGAAGGTATGGAGAGGGGATTTGAACAGAGGCTGTTTTTTTTGTGTCAGCTGGAGTTTTTTGAGTCTTTTGAGAAGAAAAGTACAAAACAGAAACTACAATTACAAGAATTATAATCCCTAAAAAAATGTAGGATGTTTTTTTTAGCCCCATAAGTTTTTACGGTATTGTCATACTACCACAGCCGGTAAAAGAACAACAGCCGTATGGTACGACTTCAGGAAGAAAAGGCGGCGTCATTAATGCGCCCGTTCTAAATTCATAATGATCGTGAGGACCGCTTGAATAGCCCGTGGTACCCATTACTCCCAAGATGGTACCGCGCTCCACTTCAGAACCAAATCCAATATTTGGAGAAAAACTATCAAAGTGAACGTGCCAACTTCTTACACTGTGGTTGTTACACTCACCGGTTATTTCAAGCCACAATCCACCGTATCCATCAATCCCGATCTGGGTAATGCGTCCGGGATGTGTTGCAACAATAACATCATTAAAGTTTGGATTTCTTCCCGATGCAATATCGATTGCCTCAAGATAGAAGTGGGTGCACGCAGTCAGACTTGGATTAACCTGAGGACCCTGCGTGATGTAATAGGATTGGCCAGTATCTGTCCTAATGGGCCAGCCGCAAGGGCATCCTGTGTCAATAGTACACCCATTTTCACCTATTTCTAAAATGTTTGCAAATTGGGTTAGATCTTCTCCCGGGGGAACCATGTAGGCACCCGAGTTAATGATGAAAAGGATTATAACAACGAAAGCAATAAATCCCGCTGCCCAAAGCAATATTGTAATTATTACGGTAGCAAGCCATGCAAAAAATGCCATTATTGCTGCGCCTGCAATGGCTATTCCTAGTGCAATGTTGGCTAAAATTGGAGCCGCAGCTAGAGCCAGTTTTTGAAGACCTTTTCTCGTCGCAATTTTTGCATTTGTTTTTGCAGAATTTACGGCATTTGAAGCCATTTGTTTACCGGCATTGGAAATGGAATTAATTGTTTGACGTGGAGGCGATGTTTCATGATCGACGGAAGAAGGGTGGTTTACCGGATAAGAGGACCCTTGCGGCGGAGACATGTCCGGCTCTTTGTAATCGGAGGGAATTTCTCTATCGTCAAAATCGTTAGAGTAGGAACTAATTTCTTCAACATAGTCTTCGGATGCCTCTGTATACTCCGCATCGTAAATGTCAGGACTTGACCACTCGGATGGTGCGACCTGAATACCTCTATTTGTTTTTTCAAAGGAAACTTCATTTCCTTCGTATGAATAAGCTTCCCCCGATCTCTTTTCAATAACATAATCATCACTCTTGCCTGCTGCTTGCTGAAAATCTTTTGTGATGTCGGGAAACGCTTTGTTGAGTTTTTCCAGTTCTTTTGCAATCTTCAGGAGATCTTCCCTGTCACCTTCCTTGAGTGTCGCGGATGATTGACCTATCGCCTGCTTAAGTTTTTCCGGATCTGTACCCCGACGCCACAAGAGTCTGGCACTTTCCTCGATTCTTTTTTGTTCGACGCCTGTTTTTGCACCGCGTCCCATGGTTGAGTCAATCGCGGAAGCTGCTTTGTTTGTTTTTTCGTTTTTTGAGGGCAGAACTTTTTTGGAAGATATTCTAATAACGATCCTGTCGGGTTTATCATTCATATCTGACTGTGGTTGTGATTCCTCAATGTTTTGAAATTCACCGGCTTGTTTGGAAGCGGATATGGTTGTTTTCGAACCCGGTTTTTCATATACAGTTGTCTCTTTTGAAGGTTTGTTTCCCGACAAGTCGACACTTTCTTTTTTTGAATTAATACTTTCCAAACCGGAATATTTTGGGAGATCGGTTGATGGAATTTCGACCCTGCCGTCGTTTGAAGTTCTTATTTTGCTAACAACGTCGTTTAAAAGTTTGTCGGGGATCGAATTTCTATCTTGTTTTGAAAGACCGTCTACTTCAACAAGGACCGCAGTCTGTACCTCTTCCCTGTTTATTTCTGGAGGTATATTGACAGTTATGTTTTTGCCGTCCTTTATAAAGCCTCTTATTTGATCAGCAATTTCTTTTGCCTTATTTTTTGTGGAATCTGTGGAGTTTTGGTCTTTATCAAACATGGTCGATTGTTAAACATTAAACATACAGACTATTTAGCCTGATTAACCGGAATTTGATCAATAATGCCCTCTACATTTTTTGGTTGCAGATCAACCTTTCTGTCAAAAATGTCGGGGGGCTGGGCGGGGGGTATTCCGCGCGTTTCAGTGACAGCGTCTGCAGAAATATTTAGAAGGGGTCCCGGGACAGTGGGATCATTTGCATTCGGGATATTTTGAAACACTTCTTTTGCCGGAGGGGGAGTTTCTTTTATTGGTACCGGAGCTTTATCCAACATTGCCTTCTCGTGTTTTGCGATCTTTTCATCCTCGGCTTTTTTTCTCATAATATCCGATGGCTTTGTGGATATTAATTTGTGCTCCTCGGGAGAAGATACGATGTATATAGGGACGTGGTGATTGCCTGCAAAAAATATTCCCTCGCCGATGTTCGCTCCAAGTAAAAGCTGTCTTTCTCCCTGAGAAAGATAGAAAACATCTCCAACCTTGTCTATCGCAGCAGGAGACTGCTTGAGAAGAAGCCTAATGGCGGAGTTGGTGACGATCGCCTTACCGATATCTTGTGTAAGAAAATCCTCCACGTCCTGCGTGATAGTGGTCAGTCCAAGGTAATATTTTCTTGCACGTTTGACGATCGACCACATAAATTGCGCCGAATCCGGAAACTTCATCATAAGCCACGCTTCGTCAACAATAAGCAGTCTTTTTCTTAAGTCCCTTTTAACCTTTGTCCAGATAAATTCAAGAATGATAAACATTGCGATCGGACGAAGAGCGTCCTGAACCTCGCGTACGGAAAAGACAGTAAAAGGGTTGTTGATCTCGATATTAGTTTGCTGGTCAAATATGCCGATGAAAGAACCTTTAACAAACTTTTCTATACGGGCTGCAAGATCCATGGCGGGTTCGGTTTCCATACCTATTAGCGTTTTGTAAAGATCTTCCATTAAAGGAGGTTCTTTTGTTTGTGTTGACGGATCCTGAGTGATGCCCTTTCCGCGGTATGTTTCAACCAAGGCATGGTCCAAAAGAGCTTCCTGCATTGGGGTCAGCTGACCCATAATGACCTTGAACAGAGCGTGCAGGGAAAGAACTTTCAGTCCAAGTTGGTTTTCTCCTTCTTCATAAACCTGAGAAAGGTCGAACGGATTTATTTTTGATTCGGAACTGTATGCAAAAGTGATATATTGTCCTCCAACGGCCCCGCACAAGTCCTTATATTCTGCTTCGGGGTCAATAACGATGACCTCCGTACCAAGCATTAAAGATCTGAGCGCTTCAAGTTTGACAAAATAACTTTTTCCCGAACCTGATGTGGCAAATATTGCCATATTGCTGTTTTCCATTGAAAACCGGTCAAATATAATAAACGACTCGTTTAGCGGGTTGATCCCGTAAAGAATTCCTGAGTCGGACGACAGTTCGGCTGAAGTTAATGGAAAGGTTGTTGAAAGCGATGTCGTATCCATATTCCGTGTGATAGAAAGACGGTCGGTAGCGAAGGGTAAGGTAGAGTAAAACCCGTTTTCCATATCGAGTGTTGCCACCTGAGCCGTTACTAAAAGGGATCCGAGTGTCGCCTGAACCTGTTTTGTTACGTCGTTTAGGTCTTCAACATCTCTTGCAGGAATTGTGATGTAGAATGCAAATTCATAAAAATGTTCGGCGCCTTTGACAAGTTCTTCCTGTAAAAGCTGAGCATCGTCAAGTTTTGCTTGTGTGGTTGCATTAACAATGCGGCCTCTTTCAAGGTCTGTTGCGATCTCTGCCTCCATTTCTGCGATCTTGTGACGTAAGTCTTCCAAAACCCCCCTTACTTCAACGGGATAGACATAAAAGGAAATGTCCAATGAACTGTCAAAGTTGATGATCTGTTCAAGCCAGCCGGGGGAAACGAAACGGGGGTATCCGGAAACGAAAAGAGTCCGGAAATATACACCGTTTATTTTTAGATAGTCAAAATCTATTTCCAGAGTTTTTGGCGCGATCACATCAAGAACATCCATTCCGTCCGCAACAGCTTTGTTTGGATCGATTATTTCAGGCTTAGTACTTCCTTGTTTGGCGATGATATCAAGGTCTTCCTGATCAAGCCCTCTCCGCGATACAACCTTTGCCTCCTGAATTGTCTGATTTGCCAAAGTTTGAGTGTTTGCCTGTGCGGGAGGCTGTGGTATGGCAGTTGTGCTTGCAGGCACATTTGCCGGAACAGGTTGTGCAGCCTTTTTCTTAAATATCTCTTTTAGTTTTACCATAATTTACTCTCTAAATTTAAATTGTTTGTTCTTCCCCCCTTTTTTTCAACTAATACCTATGTTACCAGCGCCTTCTCTGTTGTTTTCTCTTAATATCGTAATATCCTAATATCTTTTGTTAAAGCTGTCCCGGTCTCTTCCGCTTGTGCGGAGGGATAGGGTTATAAATATGATAAAACAGCTCAACAAGTTCAGGTGTTGTCAATTGCCGCAGCTCCACACCAAGCCTTCTCGCCTGCCTGATAAGGTGATCTCTTTTCGGGTAGAGAGAAACACGAGCTTTTTTAAGAACATAGCTTTTTGGGAAAGGTATAGATTCATTTTTTGGTCCAAGACTCATTAAAGACTTTGCCAACCCCAATTCTACTCTTGAAAAGGGGACTACAAGGTAAAAACTTTTGCTTAAAACATTTTTCTTTTTAACTGATTCGACAATAAATTTCTGATAATCATTCATCAGTATCAGCAGTTTGGGATTTACTATCTTTTTTTTGGATTCATCAATAAAACGCATATAGTTGCCGATATCTTTTCTTTGTGAACGGACCATAATCTGCACCGGAAAATTGAAAGAGTTCAAAAGTCCTGCATATGAAGCGATGACAGCCTCTTGTTCAACCTCGTTTAACAAACCGAAATTTAAAGATGTGGACTCGATAATAAGAGCGGCACCACCGTCCTTGAAAAGAACGATGTCGTGGATGATATCGGCGATCGGAATACGGTCCTGAGTTGTATCGTATAACGGTTTATCGGGTGTTGATAGGAATGGTAATTTCATAGTTTACAATTTAAAATCTTTGATAAAATTTTCGTCTTCTGTCGGTTCCTTTGTTGCTTTTTCGACCAACTGAGATCCTCCACTCTTTGCCCACACGGAAATAGGAGGGATGATCTTGTTTTCTACCGATAATTTAAAGGGCTCAAATTCATAACCATCTTTTTCGGCAGAAATAATGTAAACACCTTCGATAAGCGGGGTCGCGATGGCAAAATGTCCCAACTTATTGCTTTTTAAAGCCCTTACGGGTCTGCCGTCGACATCTTTGATCTCGAGAATGACCCCTTCAAGTATTTTTCCAAATTGGTCGAAAACCTGTCCGACAACAACATTTTCTCTTGTTGCGGGCATGGGAGGCATAGAGCCTGCGTTAAACTGTAAGTTCGCCATTTTTTGAACATCTGTTTTTTGATAAGTTTGCGGAACAACGCTCGATGTACTCATGTCGGACGGCTGACCTATTTGAATAGTGGAGGGAGATTGGAACCCTTCATTCCTTTTAAGATCAACAATCCTTGTTTCCGGAATATTTAGTCCGGCACCAGCCGGTTTGGTCTGAGCCTGTGCAGGCTGAACCAGGGGGGGTTGTGTTAATGTCTGTGGCGCTTGTACAACCTGAGGAAGTACCTGATCTGAAAATGTATGAACAGGGGTTGTTGATATAACAACGGTAGTGTTAGGAGCAATGAAATTTTGCGTAAGTTTTGTCAGGAAAGTCTTCTCTTTTTCTTCCAATTTATCCGTTGAGGCTGTTTGTTTTACAACGGGTGCCAACAGTTCCTGAACATCTTCTTTTTTCTCTGCGATCTTTATTGATGCAGGTACGGAGGATGTTTCTTCGGAAGAAAAGTACTCAGGGTGCTTGATGGATTTATTCCAGACAAAATATGTCGGAGAATAAATTGCCCGGAAAAAGATGAATATCCAAGTGCTTAAAGGTCTGTCTTCAATTGGTAGAAAAGCAAGAGCAACTCCAAAAAGAAACGAGATAACAATAAGTGGCCATTTGACAAAGGGGTGAAGAGGTGACGCGTAAAGTAAAAGAGATATTAAAATTCCACCCGCAAGCTGAGTAAACTGCTTAAGGGTCATATCCCCGACCAATTTGAATTGGTAAGATGCGATTTGTTGAGGGATGGGGTGTTGCTCCATAGTTTAAATGTACTCTATGAAACGAAATTTTCAATCAGTTCGAGTTTTCACAAGATGTGTTGTTAAATTGTTATATGGCAAAATTGTTAAGGAGAAGGGGAGAAAAGGAGGAAGGGAAGAAAGGAAGAACGGGAAATACTTTAAAAAACACCTGGGTGAAAAATTTAGATAAAAATGTAGAATAGATGGTATAATATGGCAATAGAAAGAAATATGTTTCCTGAACAAAATTCGTTTCAAAACGGACAAGAACAACAGGGGGCGCAACAGGAGCAGCAATTGACCCCGGAACTTTTGCGTCAAATGGATACAAGAGAACTTTATACCGTACCCGGTGGAATTCGAATAGTTGAGTTTCGTGAAGCTCTTCACAGTGGGGACACCAAAAAGATTCAAAGTTCCCTCGAAAAAAGTTTGGCTTGGATTGAAGGAGTAACGAATGGTATAGACGCCAAGAATTATGGAATTTATGAATTTACTGAACACACAGATGACGATAGAGAAATCGTAGATTTAAAAAACATGTTTGAGAGTGTTGAAACGTCTATTGACAGACCAAACGCACAATATTTAACAATGGCAATTGAAGATGCGCTTGAAACTACGATCGAAAAAGCGCAGGTTTATCGCGACAACTCAGCTGTTTATGTAGAAATTTTTAAATCTTCGCGAAAGCAGTATTATCAAAACCTTAATGATTATTACAAGAAAAGAAATGAGGAGGAACACATGCTTCCACCAGAAACAATAGAAGCGTATGTTACAGCTGAAGCGAATGAAGAGAAGAGCAGAATGGACACTTTATCCAAATCTTTAAAAGACATTAAAGGATTGAGACACCATTATGATGCGAGAACAAAGGTTTTTGAACCGCTTTTTGTTTTTTCCCAAAGAACGTGTGAAGACGAATCAGACTGGATGGAGTTAAGCAAAAGATCCCCGAAACCGGACAAAGTCAAAAATGACGGTTCCGAAATATCTGATGGGTATGATGTTTATACGAATGGTTTTCGCACAACGGTAGAGTTTGTTTCATGGGCGAAAGCTATTCTGCCCTATACCAACATTGGTGGAGTTGAAAGAATAGACGTTTTATTTGCGGCCTGGAAACAAGCGACTATTAAAGGAACACTGTCCCGTCTTTCGTGGGGTGTAAAAGAAACTCAAACTGGATCGGGAGTGTATGAATATAATTTTGGAAATCCACCCTTTTCAAACGACATTAGGGGAAAATTGATACATAGTGACAAATATAGGGCAAAGGAATGGGGATGGTGTGCCAACAATTCAAATGGAGAAATTGTAGATCTGGACGAGTGGGTTTTAAGAGACAAGGTGGGCAGGGTTTTGAAACGGATGACAGAACAAGACTATCAGAGTTATGTGCAATATGCTCAGAATCACCGGACAAAACCTTATAAAGCCATTTCAAATTCTGGTCACCCATTGAGTATAGGCAGAATAGGAAAAGTGCTTGATGACTATGAGTCTTATACGACGATCAGACTTGAAGATTTTAAATACACCGACGCAGATGAAAGCAGTAAAGAATTGCCGGACGGAAAATACAGTTTGCACGACCTGGTTTATAGATATGGAATTTCCAGATCAAGCCCTGATTTTCCATGGTCGGCTACTGAAATCAAGACCGGAAAAGAAGCTGCAGGGGAGCCTCCGCACAACACTTGGGGTGCGTACCATCTGAACACAATCAGGGGAGAGGATATTAGAACCGCGAGCCAAAGGCTGGGACCTCACATAAGAGAAATTGCGGATGCAAACAGAATGACCTCTGGGTATTTTGAATCTTCAACAATGAGGAATTGGGAAAAAGTAAAGAAGCTCTTACCGGGACAACTTGTTAATGGAGTTCCCAAAAACCCATTTGCGTGGAAATTGTTGGGTGATTTAAGGGCTGGAGTACGGGAAAAATACACACCCGATTGGATGGTTGGTGAAATAGGGTATCGCACTATGGATAATCAAAATAAAATTAATAACACAAAAGTAGGAGAATCTGCTTCTGGCGCAATGTCGATATCTGACATATTATCCAATGCAATGAGGATTGGGGTAATATCTACAGCAGAAAGCAATTGGATTTACAAACAACTAGTTGATTAGTTATAGTGATTTTAAATTCTTTAAAGAAAGACAACGGGGGTGGTAAAAATAATTTATGGTTTTGCGGGTGGATTGTTTGGTGGTTGCCTATTGT
>LBVJ01000001.1 GCA_000993025.1 Candidatus Woesebacteria bacterium GW2011_GWA1_38_8 | reverse complement strand
CCCAAGCCCTGAACCCCCCATTCCGCACATGATGACGTTGTTGATGTCTTTATAGTATTCAGGAACTTCGACCTTATTTGCATCCTCCCACGCATGAAGGCACTGATCAGGAAGCGATACAATCGATCCATACACATTTTGTGTGTCGTACTTTTTAATAGCCTCTTGTATATCCATTTAATGGTTTAATAATTTATTATTTTAATAGTTCAATAGTTTATAAGTTTAATGATCTCATTGTAAATGTTTTTATTATTACAGGCAATGACGGGATAAGTTGACCTGTTATTTTAATAGTCAGATATACCGTTGGAACAATACGAGATGAAGAAATACATATCCTAACATTTAGGATCGAATAAGTTTTAAAACTTCTTCAGTTTTTTCTTTCATAAGTTCTTCGCTTTTTGCCTCAAGAGTAAGTCTTAAAAGGGGTTCAGTGTTTGAAGGCCGTACAACAAATCTGTAATCCTTGTATTCGACGGATATTCCGTCAAGCATTGATTGTTCACCGTCTTTATATTTTTCAGAAATTTCCTCAATTTTTGTTTTGATGTTTGAAACAGTTGAGTTAATCTCCTCGCAAATGAAGTATTTCTTGAAGATCGGTTCAACAATTTTTGATAGAAGATTATCTGTCTTAGAAAGAAATTCAATAATTTGTACTGCCGGAAGCATTCCACAATCCGAGTACCAATAATCACGATAATACGTGTGACCGCTGGATTCAGTAGCAAAAAGTGCATTAACCTCTCTCATTTTCTCTTTTATGTACGAGTGTCCGACTTTTGAAATTACGGGAGTTCCCCCGTTGTCTTTGATTGCATCGATCAAACCCCAGGAATATCTTGGATCATAGATGATTTTTTCACCAGGGAATCTTTCTAACATTGTTTTGATCAGTACCTGATTAAGATAATAGGGATGAACGAATACTCCTTTATCGGCACAGAAAAAGACACGGTCAGAATCAGCGTCCCATGTTATACCAAGGTCAGCCCCCGAAGTTTTGACCAGTTGTATGAATTCCGTGCGATTCTCAGGTATAAATGGGTCCGGCCTTCCCTTAGGAAATGTCCCGTCAGGTTCAAAATTAAGTTTTATAAGTTCTATCGGTAAATTACCCAACTTGATGATATTTTCAAAAATTAAACCTCCGTAACCAAAGTTGGGATTAATTACAATCTTAAGAGGCTTTACTTTTTCCGGATCTATCCACCTTAAAATATATTTAGAATAATCGTCCAAGATATTATCTGTAATTTCCAGCATTCCGGTATTATTCGATTTTGCCAAATTGGGGTTGTTTATAATAAAGTCCCTAATTTCACCGATTCCACTTTCAAGTGTTGTTGGCACAACACCCTCCTTAACCATTTTGAAGCCGTGCCATTCCGGAGGGTTGTGTGAGGCTGTAACTTGGATACCTCCCGATGTATTATAATTACCTACTCCAAAGTAAAGCATGTCGGTTGACATCCAACCAACATCGAGTACGTCAGATCCGGCATCGTTAATTCCTTTTATAAGAATTTCTTTAAGAACTTTTGAATATGTTCTTACATCATTGCCAACCAAAACCTTTCCTTTTGGTTTGAATATATTTACATACGCATACCCAATTTTATATGCAACTTCTTCATTAACGGTTTCAGGATAAATACCTCTAATGTCATATGCTTTGAAGATTGATGAATCGATTTTCATTTGCGTCATTTATTCTAACTTCCTCATAATGAACAAATCAAGCTCATCTTTAAGATCTGCGCTCGATGTTTTTACTTTTATGTCAATTTTTGCCAGTTCATCGATAGTCATTTTAATCTTTTCTTTTCCAAAAAAACCGGCTTGTCTTTTAATATTTCCCAGGCGCCAGGGAGGATATGGAAGAATTTCATCCGAATAAAGAGCCAAAAAGATATCCCTTAATTGTCCGATAAGTATCGTAAAAACTAATTCTACAGGATCATTTTCAAGTGATTTGTGAAAATATATCAGGCAATTCTTTACATTTCCGGGATAAAAACTATCAATGAATTTCCACAAGTATTTTGAGAGGGGAAATACTTCATTATTTTTGACACGGGTGAGTTGTTTGATAAATGAAATTGGAATAGGAGTTTTGTTATAAATAATTACCTCCACATCATCATCGGAAGTATTAATATATTTGATAATTTGAGAATTTAATAATAGATAATTTATTATTACCACCAAACGTTTGTTTCCGAAAAGACTATTGGATCGTAATATATCAATGGTATTTAATTCTTTATCTTCAATCTCTGTCACTTCCCAACCTCTTCCTTTCCCTTTATTCACATATTCCTGCAAACGGTCATACGAGGCTAGGTTGTTGTCACCGTGAATTAAATAAATGTTCATACTTATCAAACTAATAAATAATTAAATTGATAAATTGTCATAGAGAAACTTGATTAAAGATACATAAATTTCCCAATTTCCTAATATATCAATATCCTAATATCGTTTCCCGTCATTCATCCTAACCTCTCTTATTAGTCTATCCACCTTACTCTTAAAATTCCTCTTTCCGCGTCTGATATGAGGTAACAAACTTCCTGAAAAGTTACTTGGAATATGAGCCAGTTCATGAAGAAGCACTTCGTCTTTTCTTTCTTTTGATAATTCATCGAATTTTTCCGATAGGATCTCGATTATATAGTGAGGGGGTACATTTAACGACATCTGCCAGACTCTTGAAAGACCCCAAATTCTTGCATAAGCCCGTGCACGAGAATTATATGACCGCAAGCTCGTAATATTTTTGATGTCGTACGGGAGTTTTGAGAGATTTATAAGTCGTTTTAGATCTTTTTCAACATCTGAAGCTTTTTCCCACAAAACAGCACTTGAAGTTTTTTTCTTTCTTCTTTTCTTTTTTTCTTTAGTTAATCTTATATACTTCAGCGCCTTCTTTAACCTCATTATCAACTTTTAATCCTACCACATCTCCGGCCTTTGCGTTATCGACACTGCTGTGTTCAACCTCCATTGATCCGGTTTTCTGCTCAAAAAGATCCTCTCCGCCCCTTTGGAATTTAATTGAATCTCCGACATTAAGGTCAGCCGATAGTTCAATTATTGCAACCTGTATTTTTTCGTAATAGTGAGTAACTTTACCGATCTTTACATCAGTCATATGTTATCACCCCCAATCGATAAATAATAAACAGAAATTTGTTGATAAAAAATCGTGATTGGTTATTGAAAATAGAAAATTGAGATTTGTTCTACTATTTTCCAATATCTATTTTTCTATTACTACTTTCTAATTTCAACAAGCCATTTTCGGTTGTTAGATATCTAACATTAATAATATAAATTAATTCGTTTTATTATTATAGCTTAATCACTCCTGTAACTACGGCGTGGCAAAGGGCAATTGCAAGAGCATCGGCGGAATTATCAAAATGTGTTTTATTTCCTTTCTTTTTTTTGATCTTGGGACCCAATATTTTTCTTACAGCTGTTTGCATCATTTTTTTATCCGATTTTCCACTGCCGGATATTTGCTTTTTAACTGTTCCGGGTGCGTATTCAAATATATTCAACTTATGTTTTTCAGCACAATATATCATTATTCCAATAGCCTGACCGACAGAGATTGCCGTTTTTGCATTCGTTGCAAAAAAAATCTTTTCGATCGATATAATATCGGGATTGTAATTTTTGATAATAAGGGAAAGCTTTTTATATATTTCTACCAGTCTCTTTCCAGGATTTTGATCCTTATTGGTTTCTATAAGGCCATAGTTAATAACTGAAAAAGAGTTTTTCTCAACCTTAATGAAGCCATACCCAGTCGTTGCCGTACCCGGATCAAGTCCTAAAATTATCATTTTGCTTTTTTAACTTTAGACTTAACAATATTTTTTTGGAGTACTTCTCTTTGCACACCACCCTTTTTGGAAAAATATAAGAGATATAATATTTCTGGAATTCCAAAAAGATTTACCACAAGAAGGCCGATGAACCAATATTTATGAGAATTTTTGGCAGCTCTCCAAAGCGATAGTCCTTTTAGGACAGCGTTATACGCCATATAAAGCAACAAAAATATGGGGTTGCTTCTAATTATTGTAAAAATATTATCGAGGTCGGGGGTCATTTTTTGTTATAGATATTTTTGTATGTTGCTTGAGCTCTTTTTTCCATCAAGCCAAGTTTTATATGAATCAGTGATCTTTGATTGTATAAGTTGATAACGTATGCTTTCCTCTAATTCTTCAAATGTTTTTTCGCTGCCATAAATATCTTTATTCTCTTCGTAACTATCCTTGACCTCTTCATCGGTAACAGTAATATTGTCTTTTAAAATTATCTCAAGTATCTTTTGTATTTCAATATTTTCCAGCAATTGTTCATAAGTTATCCCCTGATAAAGAAGGATCTCTTCGAGCGTAGTCCCCTGAGATTCAACAGAAAGGCGGATATTACTAAGTTCGGTCTGAATATCTGCATCGCTTATTTTTATACCGTTCTTATCTGCTTCCTGAAAAATAATAGACTTGGTGATCATATTGTCAAGAACCACACCCTTATCATTTTTTTCAAGTTCTTTAATATACTCAAGCCTTGAAATGGGTCGGCCATTTACTTTTGCGATATATATCCTTTTATAGGCACTGTTTAAAAATAGAACGAGAGAGATAAGGATCAAACTGAGAGAGAGAATATATATAAACTTTTTATTCTTATGATCGCTGGATGTGATCAATTTTGCGTTATTCCCTACAACACCCTTACTTTTGCTTTTGACCGTTGAGGATTTTTTTTCTGGCATAGATTATATTTTAAAGAAAAATTTAAATAAAATATAGAGGATGATTGCCAGATATAAAGAACTGCCGACAGGAAGATATATTTTATTCATTCCCTTTCTGGTATAAATATCACCGGGAAGAACTAGAGGATTCCCCGGACGTGAGGCGAGAAAATACATGACTGCAATAGAAAGAAACCAAATAAGCAAAAATATTTTGCCACCCGACATCTTTTCTACCACATTTACTTCTTCATCCATTTTTAAATGGTATTATTATAAATATCTAAATTCAAGTATCAAACATTTAGCAATGTTATGAAAAAAGGTATATTAAAATCGACTATATTTATCATTGCCATTTCTGTATTGTTTAATATCGGAAGCTTTTATAAAAATAATCCGTCGATTTACAATGCACCGGTAGATAAATTGCGCGATGAAGACAAAAATGACGATAATCGGGATGAGGATGGAATTATTTTATACGATAAATACCATATAAGGCTAAAAAACTTTGACGGATATGATGCAAAAATGATCACGAATTTTGAGGAGAAATTATCGACTCTTGCGGCAAAAAAAGGAAATAGTTGCGACGCAATAACCAACGCCGGTTTTTTTAATACTGACAGAAGCCCTATTGGACTTATTGCTATTGACGGGAAAACACGTTCATTTTATGAGAGTAATGAGATATTTAATGCATTTGTTTGTTACCGCGGAGCAGATAATTGGTCGATCAATATGAGCGACAAAGAACAACCTCTTTGTAAATTCATTTTTCAAACAGGACCATTATTGGTTTATCAATTTGAAAATCAGGATCTTAGTTCAAACAACTCGGTTGGGAGAAGAACTGTGTTTATTCTTGACGAAAATGATTTCCCCTATATTTTAATGGTTTATGACAGTAGTGATTATTTTAGCGGTCCGGATTTTTCAACAATATTGTCCATACTAAGTTATCTGGAAGGTAATAAGGGAATAAAAATAAAAAGTGCAATAAATTTTGATGGAGGAACTGCCTCATCATATATTGATAGCAGTTTTGAAATAAATGAATTGATCCCCCCGGGTGCGTTCTTATGTTTTAATGATATTAATTAAGCCCGATCATTTTTTGATAAATAAGTTTTTTATTTTGTATTAACTGAGAAATCACTATAATTTTTATTTTCTGATCGGTGATCTTATTTTTATAAAAATAATAATCGATCGTCTTCCTTATCTTGTTCAGCTTTTTTACATTTACAGATTCCTCGGGATAGCCATACCGCAGTCCCCATCGGGTTTTTACTTCACAAAAATATATTATCCCGCATTTTATAGCAATAATATCAAGCTCTCCAAAAGAAGAACGGAAATTCTTCTCAATGATTTTAAAACCGGCACACATCAAATATTTTGAAGCAAGTTGTTCACCTACCCTACCCTTTGATGTTCCGGATGAGATCATTTTGGGTACTTTTAAGTAATACTATTTTTTGGTTCCCGATGTCTTTATTTTACTGTCTTTCCGGATATTTCTCGAATATATTCTCTCAATATCTTTTTTAGACTTATCTCTAATATAATAAAGTTTGGCTTTTTTGGATCCCCGAAGACCTTCTTTTGTAACACTTATATCCTCAATTATATTGTGATTTACGGGAAACATCCTTTCAATACCGATCAGATTTGCGCCAATTCTTCTGACCGTAATACTTTTACTTTCCCTGTCTCCTTTTATCTTAATTATTGTTCCAATAAATATTTGCTTCCTGGCTTTTCCGCTTTCTACTGTTTTAGTGGTGATCTTAACCTTGTCGCCGACCCCAATGGATACGTCATTAAATGAAAATGTATTTGTCATGGTTCGTATTATAATTTATATAGCCTCACTTTATCAAGGACATCAATTTTGATCAAGGATATTATAAATATTTTTGGATATATCATCATCCCAACTAATTTTTAGTGGGATTGTCTTTTTCATTTGAGTATTTTCAAAATAAAGACACAGCGGGTGATCTCCCGGTATATTAATAAGATATTCCTTAAGTTTTTTCAGTTTTTCTACCTTTGTATTTTTGGATATGCGGATTGTTATAACGCCTGGGTCGTTGATTGAAATGTCGTTTGCGATAAAAGACACATTTTCTGATCTTTCGTCGACTTTTCCATTTATCATTATAGGTTTATTTTCAGTTAAATGTGATTTATATTTATCATAAACATTTGGAAAGATTACAACATCCAAAGTCCCGGTATCATCCTCAAGTTTCAAAAAAGCCATTTCTCTACCGGATTTTTTTGTAATGATTACACGAAGCTCGTTAATAACACCAGCCAAGTTTATTTCAACCGATGTGTCGGTTTCACTATTAAGATCAACTATCTTGTGTGTTATAAAATATCCGCAACCCGATATTAACTCTGATATTGATTTACCGGACATTGAAAAACCTAAAAGTTCTTTTTCATACACTTGAATTTCTTCTTCGGTAAACTCCGGACTGTCGTTCAGGTCAAAATCGATGCTGTTCATATCCTTAGGGTCTTGTGCAAACAAAGCAGGCTGATTTTTTTGTGCCCTATGTATATTTAATTTATTTCTAATATCATCAAGGTTTTTCAAAAGTAGTGATCTTTTTCCAAAAGAAGAAAGAGCCCCAACTTTTATAAGACTTTCCAGCACTTTTTTGTTTACTTTTCTATTATCGATCCTTGTTAAAAAATCATAAAAGTTCTTAAAATGATTTTCGTTTCTCTCTGAAACAATGTTATCGATTGCAGCAGCTCCGACATTTTTTATTGCATCAAGACCGAACCGGATAGCCATGTTATCGATCGAGTTGTTAACTTTAACGATCGAAAAACCGGTGCCGCTTTCATTTATATCCGGAGGTAATACTACTATTCCCAGCCTTTTACATTCATGGACAGCTTGTGACACCTTAATTTTATCCTTGCTTTCGGCTGAAAGCAGCGCGCACATAAATTCCACAGGGTAATTGGCTTTCATATATGCAGTTTGATAAGCCACCATACCATATGAAGCGGCGTGAGATTTGTTAAAACCGTATGATTGAAACGGTTCGAATAATTTCCAAAGCTTGTCTGCAAAATCTTTTGTCTGCCCGTTATCAACTATTCCTTTAATAAATTTTTCTTTCTGGGCAGCCATTTCCTCAGGTATCTTTTTTCCTACTGCCTTTCGGAATTTATCAGCTTCTTCCCATGTATAACCCGCAAGGTCTATAGCTGAAAAAAGAAGATCGTCTTGATAAACGATCAATCCGTATGAGGCTTTTAGAAATTTTTCCATTCTTGGGTCGGGGTATTTAATTAAATGGGAATTCTGTTTACGCTTTATATACTCAGGAATAACTGCAATCGGTCCAGGTCTGTATAAGGCTACCATCGCCATCAGGTCTTCAACCCTCTGAGGTTTCAGATCGATCAAATATTTAGTCATTCCGCCACTGCTTAATTGGAATACTCCCATTGTATTGCCCTGGCCAAGCATTTCAAACGTTTTACTATCATCCAGAGGGATGTTTCGGATATCAATTCTGATATTTCTTGTTGCTTCAACAATATTAATTGCTTCACCCAAGATTGATAGATTTCTTATTCCCAAAATATCAAATTTGATAAGACCTACATCTTCAGCCGCGTGCATTTCGTATTGAGTAATAATTTTTTCTCCGGATGGTTCTTTTTGGATCGGAGTAAAATCTGTGATCACCGAAGGTGAAATTACTATACCCGCAGCATGAACAGAAATATGTCTTGCATTGCCTTCGATCTGTTTGGCTAAATCGATAATTAGTTTTGAATCTTTATCGGAATCATAAAGCTTTTTAAACTCTTCTACTGTTCCGAGGGCTTTAGGAATTGTGATAGGAAACCCCTGTTTAGGGGGTGGAATTGATTTTGCGATATTGTCACCTACTATATACTGATATCCCAAAACTCTTGCCACGTCTCTCACAGACTGCCTGGAGAGCATTCTTCCGAACGTACAAAGCTGAGCTACTTTATCATAACCATATTTCTCGGAGATATATTTAATGAGCTCTTCCCTTTTATCATCTGCAATATCCAGATCGATATCGGGAGGTGATGGACGGTATGGGTTCAAAAATCTTTCGAATGGAAGATAATATATCAGAGGATTTACTTTAGTTATACCTAGTAAAAAAGAGATAAATGATCCGGCGGCGGACCCTCTCGTATTTGTTATAATTCCTTTCTCATCGCACCATTTAACAAAATCCATAACTATTAAAAAATATGTCGAGTAACCCTTTTTAATAATTATCTCAAGTTCATATTCAACCCTCTCTTTCATTTCAGATGTGCTATCGGGAAATATTTTTGTTAAGTTGTCATAAACTACTTCTTTCAGGTAGATATCAACATCCATCTTCTTTGGGATGTTGAATTTTGGGAAATACCATTTGCCTAAAGTTGATAAATTCAGGTCTATCTTATCGGCAACTTTAATAGTATTTTCTAATGAATCCGGTATATGGTTGTGAAGTTCAAGCATTTCTTCCGGAGATTTTAAATAGTAGTCAGGAAAATCTATATATCTTAATCTTTTTATATCACTTACCAATTTTCCTGTTGATACACATACAGCGGCATCCTGAGCAAATGCGTCATCTTTCTTGATATAGTGAACATCGTTTGTTGCAATGATCGGTATACCCATATCCCTGCTTAATTTTATAAGGAGCGGATTAACCTTCTCCTTGAATTTATTCAATTCGAGAAGGATGTTTTTTATCTCATCGTTTTTTGCGGAACTGATAGCGTCAGAATAATCTCTTTCCTGAATTTCAATATAAAAGTCGTCTCCAAATATATCAGTATATATTCCAGCAATATCTTTAACTTTTTCGTAAGATTCTTCATATAACGTTTGAGGAATTTCTCCGGATCCGCAGGCAGTGGCGCAAATAAGACCTGATGAATATCTTCTTAATAGTTGATGGTCAATTCTCGGTTTGTAGTAAAAGCCTTCAAGGTGTGATATCGATGTCAGTTTCATTAAATTTTTATATCCTTCTTCATTTTTTGCCAGAAGCAGGACGTGATTAGTTCTGGAAGTTCTATCCTTTTTTTTGTGGTCTTTTGTTATATATCCTTCCATACCTATAATAGGTTTTACGGATTGGGCTTTACATTTTTTATAGAATTCAATTGCTCCGTACATTACTCCGTGATCTGTTATAGATAATGCATCCATGCCAAGTTGTTTAGCATGGGAAATTAATTCGTCTATCTTGCAAATTCCGTCAAGAAGCGAATATTCTGTATGTGTATGAAGATGAACAAATTTCACCATTAATATTTAATTTTCCATCAACGCGTTCTCAATATATCTTCTGATTTCGTTTATATTCCCTTTGCCGTTCAACTTTTTTTGTATGCTACCGATCAGATACCCCAGTATTTGTATCTTGCCATTTTTAAGATCTTCAATTGCTTTAGTATTTTCTTTCAATACGGAATCGGCAGCATTTTTTATTTCTTTACTGCTTGCGTATGTTTTATTTTTTTCTACACTCAATGCATTTAATAGTTTCTGAGGACTTTGGTATTTAAGGTCTAAATTCTTATTTACTATTTGATCGGCAATATATGATAGATCCAAACCGCTGTTTTTATTCAATAAGAGGATTTGTTCAAAATATGCTGAACGTTTCCGGTCTTTAAGAAATATCTCTGTATATTCATCTTTTAAACCAATATCTTTTTTATATCTTTGTCGTTTCATCCAAGGCATTTCAGGGATATCGGTTTTAATGATATCAATCTCTTTGCTCTGGTGTAATATGGGAGGAATATCCGGTTCCGGAAAGTATCTGTAATCTTTTGCTTCCTCTTTCGATCTTTGAGAATAAGTCTGGTGAGTTTTTTCGTTATATCCGCGGGTTTCCTGAATTACTTTATCACCCATTTTCAATATATCCGTCTGTCTTTTAATTTCCGCTTCAAGGGCAGACCGTAAAAACCGGAATGAATTTATGTTTTTTAACTCCACTTTGTAATCCGGGAGACGCTTCATTTGATCTCTTTTTCCTGTTTCCTCTTTCCGGAGTGAAATGTTAGCCTCCAATCTCATGGACCCCTTTTCCATATCCGCATTTGATACTTCTAAATATCTTGACGCGAGCTGGACATCTTTAACGAAATCCAATACATCATTTATATTAGAAAAATCAGGTTCCGTTACCAATTCCATAAGAGGAACTCCGCTTCTGTTAAAATCAATAAGGGAAAAATATTCACTACCAATCTTTCGATGCTGGATCTTTCCTGTATCTTCTTCAAGATGTATCCTTTTTATCCTAAATACACTATTGACCGACGATTTCCAATGACCACCTTCACAAAAAGGAATGTCGTACTGGCTAATTTGGTAACCCTTGGAAAGATCGGGGTAAAAATAGTGTTTTCTGTCAAATTTTGAAAATTTATTGATCATGCAATTAAAAGAAATCCCGAACTTGATACATTTTTTGACAGCTTCCTTATTTGGATATGGCAAAGCTCCGGGGAGTCCGAGACAGATTGGACATACATTTGTGTTCGGTTTGATCTGAAAATGCTCAGATGAACAATCGCAAAACATTTTCCTTTTAGTACTTAACTCAATATGTACTTCAAGACCGATAACGGGAACATAATTGTATTTTTTCATAGGCTAAAGGTTATATATGTCAGGGTTTTTGATCGTATAATTAGAATACGCTTCGAAATTTTCTGCCAGATGGAATAGTAGATTTTCAGAATATCTTGGTCCCATTATCTGGAAACCAAGCGGCATACCGTCGTTGGTGAATCCAAAAGGAATGGCAAGGCTTGGAATTCCAGCGAGGTTTGCTGTTGCCGCATAAATATCTGTTAAATACATTTTTAGTGGATCAGATATTTTCTCACCCAATTTAAAAGGAGGTGTTGTGGAAACCGGAGCGATTATCGCATCACAGCTTTTAAAAGCTTGGTCAATTTCCCTAATGATAACGCTTCTAACCTTCATAGCTTTTAAATAATATGCATCATAATAACCCGAAGATAGAACATATGTGCCTAGCATGATTCTTCTTTTTGCTTCTTCGCTAAAAGCATCCCTTCCTTTCCCGTATCTGATACCGTCATATCTTGATAAATTTGATGAAACCTCTGCAGGTTGGATGATGTAATAGACAGATATTCCGTATTTAGTGTGCGGCAAATTAATTTTATTAAATTTAACACCGTTCTTTTCAAATAGAGAGATTGCCTTTTTGATATTTAATGAAACTTCATCGGATAATCCGTTTTGGAAAAATTCATCAGGTACGCCAATCACCATGTTCGTCAATTTTTTATTGTAGGATTTCTCGTCAAGAGTTGCGTCTTTAAGATCTCTTCCCTTGGTTATTTCAAAGACTTTTTTAATATCTGCTGCTGTTTTTGAAAAGTGTCCAATACAATCCAGTGATGATGCCATTGCTATCACACCGTATCTTGATACGGCGCCGTAAGTAGGTTTCAGTCCGTAAGTATATGTATAATTTGCAGGTAATCTGATGGATCCGCATGTGTCCGTTCCCAAAGAGACCGTACACATATTTGCAGATACCGATACAGCAGAACCGCTTGAAGATCCTCCCGGTACATATTCAACACCCCAAGGATTTTTAGTTACCCCATAATCGGAGTTTTCACCAGAACTTCCGTGAGCCCAAGCATCACAGTTTGTTTTTCCAATATTTATACAACCGGCATTTTCTAGTTTATCAACAACAGTTGCCGAGTATTGTGGTACAAAACTTTCCAAAACTTTTGAGGCTGCCGTTGTTCGGATACCCTTTGTTAAAAACAGGTCCTTGTATGAAACAACGGTTCCTAAAAGAGGCAACTTCGATAAAATAGAAACTTTATCGTTCTTTGACAACAACTTATCAACAAGATCTGCTTTTTTTAAAGAAATTTCATTATTTACCGTGATAAAACTGTTTAAAACACCATCGTATTTTTGGATTGTTTTTAAATACGCATCGACCAATTCGCGCATACTGGCCTTTTTTTCAAGAAGCAATTTTTGGTTTTTTTCAATTGTTGATTGCGTAGTCATGAATTAAATTATTTTGTTTTTTATAGTAATAGGGACTTTAAAAAAACCTTGATAAATATTTTTACTTTGCCCGACGGCATCTTCTTGCTTAAGAGAAATAGAAGTCAAATCATCGTTTGTGACATTGGTTAGACCAGTAGTCTGATTTGTGGGAACAGCATTTTTGGTATCTACGTCATTTAGTTCGGACACATAATCGACGATTTTGGAAAGCTGAAGAGAAAGTTTCTGGATTTCTTTCTTATTTATTTTTATTTGAGCCAGATCTGCCAGATGTACTATTTCAGAGTGCTTAATTTTAATCATATCCCGTAAATGATAACTCTTTTTACTTAGATGCGAAAGACTAATGTATGTAAGGAGAATGAAGCTTTATCTTCTATGTGTAAATTTATTTGCAAGTATGAGGATGACAACCGCAGAAATCGCCAAAACTACCAAGACTATAATACCGACTTGTCCAGTCATGTTTGAAGTTAACAACTTATTACGTATAGTGTCAACAAGTAGTTTAGAGCATTTCTTGGAGTGCCGAGATCCTTTTCTCTATCGGTGGATGCGTATTAAAAAGATTTGAAAACCATCCCACAGCACCTTTAATATTATCCTTAAATGGATTAACTATATACAAATGCGCGGTTGCTTTATTCGCAGCCTCCAAAGGTTCTCTATCGTGATACAATTTTTGAAGAGCAGAAATAAGTCCACTTGGTTGTCTTGTAATTTCAACAGAACCCGCATCAGCCAAATTGCAAAAATAATTCCCAATAGCATTATTACAGCTCCCAGTTGTCCTTTATTATCGTCGTTGCTATTTCTTCTACCCCCAAACCAAGCCGAGCGCAGCAACCAATCACCAAGGAGTGCGATAATACCCACCATTACAGATACGACAGACATTAAAAGCATATCGTAGTTTTTAATATGTGTCAGTTCGTGAGCAAGTACTCCCTCGAGCTCAGTTCGGTTGAGTTTTGACAAAAGTCCTGTTGTTGCGCATATCACCGAATGGTCGTAATTTCTTCCTGTAGCAAATGCGTTGGGGGCCGTATCTTCAATAACATAAAGCTTTGGAATTGGCATTCCTTGCGAGAGACTCAGATTTTCAACAGAAGTATAAAAATAATAGTGCTCTTTTTTATTTGCCGGCTTTGCTCTGGACAGGGATAGAACGATCCTGTCGCTAAAGTAATAACTAATGAATGTAGATACACCAGAAAATATTAAAGCAATACCTATAAAGCCTGATCCACCAATTTCGTACCCCATATACATTCCATACGCCTTTGTCAGAACATAAATAACAATAAAAGAAAATATAAAAAATAAAATTACTATTAAATAGGAATTGAAAATATTATTTTGTTTAACCTCGTAAAAATTTTTCATACAAATAATTACTAATTCATTTCTCCACATCCAAAACAAACCACCAATTTCTAATATTGGTAGGTATTGGTTGCATTAGTCCCAATTAGTTGATTAGTATTATAATTCAGCTTTCGGTGTCTGCATCTCGCTTTCTTTTACCTCCATTTTTCCTTCAGGGGTCTTTAGTCCCTCAACTTCTTCGAATTTAAACATACTGGCTATAATATTTGAAGGAAAACTTACTCTTTTTACATTGTAGTCAGCAGATAGATCTATCAAAAGTCGTCTTGCATACATTACCTTATCCGATGTATCTCTGAGATCCTCCATCAATTTTGTAACCACCTCAGCACCTTTAATTTCAGGATTGCTTTCAACAACAACTTTTAGTCCGGGTAGAATTTCTGCTAATTTCCCTCCGGCATCCGACATCTTCTGAACATCACCGGATTCAATAGCTCTATCAATGGATTTTCGTGCTTCTGTCAACTTATCAAATATCCCTTTTTCGTGTTTTAGATAACCTTTTGCCGAAGTTACCAAATTAGGAATAAGTTCCGCTTGTCTTTTTAATTGATTACCGATCTCCTGAATAGATGCTTTTATCCTTGCTTTGCTTGAAACAAAAAAGTTATAAATACTTATAACGTAAAACACCATAAGTACTAAAGGTATTATTATTATCCAAATCATATATATCATTATCACCGCCTTTCATTTATATAACAGAGAAATTGGCAAGTAATACTACCTACAAATTTCTTTTATATATTACCGCTTTCTATTTTCCAACAACCTCCATCCAATTTCAATCGCTAATAAACATTAACTCACTTAATCACTTCTTCAATCTCCGTTAATGTTAGTGTATTTACAATATTCTTCTTCTCTGCCCATCCGCGTCTTGCAACATCTACTGCGTAACGCATATTATCCATATGATCAATGTGGTGTGAATCTGTACCCAACGAGAAGACCACACCCATTTTAACAGCTGTTTTCACTAAATGATCGGGGAGATCAAGTCTCATAGGGTCGCCGTTTATCTCGATCAATTTTTTATTATTAATGCAATATTCGAATATTCTTTCCCAATCCGCCTCAATAGATTCCCTCTCATTCAACTTCCTTCCTGTCGGATGAGCCAATACTAATACTACCGGATGAGAAAGAGCTGAAATAATTCTTTTAGTCATTTCTACTTTATTTAATCTAAAATTTGAATGTATTGATACCAGCGCAAAATCCAGCGTTTCAAGTGCATTTTCAGGTACTGGCAGATTACCGTCGGATAGTATATCGATCTCAAGTGAATTGAACACCCTTTTTATCCCGATAACGGTTTTTTGTTTACTGTTTTCTGTTTTCCGATTACTGCTTATCTCTAACGGCTTATTGCTTATTGCTTCATTTAGTTTCTCTACTGTTTCCCTCTTTCTTTTCAGTAAATCTATAATTTGAGCATCTGTATGTTTCGAACGACTTGGATTGTGCTCTGTAAATGCTACATATTCATAACCCAAAGCATTTGCTTTACCCACTATCTCTTCGTATGAAGAAAGGCCGAGATCATGACTTGTTTCAATATCAAAATTTGAATGAATCTGCAAGTCTCCTTTAATATCCGTACAGTCGACTATTTTTGGAAGTTTTTTCTCTAGTGAAAATTGTATTTCGCTTCCACCTTCTCGAAGTTCCGGCGGTATCCACTCCAGTCCCAAATAGTTATAAAATTCCTCTTCTTTTCTGAATATTTTTGTAATCCGCTTGTTGAATCCTGTTTTCTGTTTACTGTTTACTGTTTCTTGTTTACTAATTTTTCTGATTCCATACTCACTTAGACTTAAACTTGGACTTAGACTTAATGCATATTCGCGAAGGGCAATATTGTGGTGCTTACTTCCTGTAAAATGCTGAAGTAATGCTCCATATGAATCGGGTTCTTGCGCGCGAAGGTCAACCTGAATATTACCGGGTATTAATATTGATGCCTTTCTATCTCCTTTTTCGAGAGTTCTTTTGGAATCGGGATAATTAATAAAATGCTCGATAGATCGATCGGGATTATTTGAAGCAACTGCAATATCAATGTCTCCCACGGTTGAAGCTCTTCTTCTCAAGCTTCCTAAGGTATCTGCACTAACCGTATTTTCATCTTTCTTCATCCAGCCAATCAGCATTCCTGAAATACCTTCAGCATAATTGAGTAAATGTCTTTTTACATTCCCTTTATAATCGGATATTGCTTTTAAAATACCCGCTTGAGATTCTATTCCAAATCCTTCAAGGTTTTCAATCTTTCCCCTTTCTGCAAAAACCTTTAGTTTTGAAATAGCGTTAGGTGATTCAATTTTTAGTTCTGTGACAAGTTTATAGGCAAGCTTTGGTCCTATTCCATCAAGAGGCAATAGTTCAAATACAGAAGACGGTATTTGGGAAAGAAGGGTATCAAGTTCCTTTGAAATTCCCTTTTCAAAGATGTCGCTTAAATGTTTAGCGATCGATTTTCCGACACCTGGAATATCTTCAAGTTTTCCCTCATCATAAATATCTTTTGCCTCGCTTGATAGATGCTCAATCGCATCAGCTGCACGTTCATAGGCAATTATCTTGAATTTATTGTCATCCTTGTCTTGGATCTGAAGAGCTGCCGCAACGTTTCGAAGTAAATTTGCGATCTCAACATTATCCATTTCCTTGCTCTGAAGCATTAAATTGATTATATCAAACCTAGAGCAACTTTAATCTGCATTTCTCGCTATCTATAAAAGGGTTTTACCTTGCTGAAATTTTAATGTAAGCGGGTTTCACATAGCCGAAGTTGAGCTTCAGCGAGACGAAGGTGGCGAACCATTGACGCAGTTAGAACCTGTTTTATCAATCTTCATTAAATTTATATATCAATATTGCCTTCATTTTTCCAAAATTCTGACATTTTAATATTTCTTGTTTTTCTTTTTCGGAGCAATTAATTAAAATTTTTATCTCTGAATCTTTTTTAATTCCATCAACCACACAAAGTATTGAATCAAAGCCATTATTTCCAGTCCCTCTCCAAACATCAATTCCACCCCCATCCATGGAAGTAGTTCCTTCTAGATAACCGTAGTCTACTGGATAAATAAAACTTGAATATCTTGGATGGGCTGTACCTTTGGGTCGGTCAATTAATATTGATGAACTTTTTATTATTTCTTCTAAAGAAACCCAAAAACCAAAGTCATTTGTTTTCATGGCTTAATTATAATATATAAAAATTACCTAAAATAAGGAGAAATTATTATTTGCGGGGTCAACGGGACTTGGTTCGGCTGGCTCACCATAAACTTCTCGTCCCGTTTTACGAATAAAAATACCTCACACTTTAGTGAGGATATTTTTATTTGCGGGGTCAACGGGACTCGAACCCGCAACCTCTTCCGTGACAGGGAAGCGCTCTAACCAGTTGAGCTATGACCCCAAAGTTTGTTTGGGGTCTCAAGGTTATCTGCAATGCAGATGTTCTTATGACCCCAAAAGTTGTTTTAGGGGCACAACGTTCTCCGCAAAGCGGAGGTTGTTATGACCCCACGTAGTGGAGGCATAACGTTGTGTTATGACCCCATAAATTATAAAATATACGGAATTATACTATTTAATTCTTTGTTGAACAACATCTTTAATGACAAATATTACTTCAAGAATAATAAAATCGTATATATCCTGCCATCTAAACCTACCTTTTTTATACTGGAATACCAGTTATTCCCAAGATGGGGAAGATTTGATCATAGACCGGTATTTATCTTATCTTGGAGAGAATATTTAGGGATAAAAAGGACGGATTTTATGTAGATATTGGTGCGTTTCATCCTTATAAATTTTCAAACACTCAGAAGCTATACCAGAAAGGCTGGAGCGGAATTAACATTGAGCCTAATGAAAATAATATTAAGTTATTTAAGATCGCAAGAAAACGCGACATTAACCTGAATTTCGCATTAGGTATTAAAAATGACTCTAAAAAATACTACATATTCGAAGATGAAGCGCTAAATACTTTCAATTATAGTAATTATAAAGCGGTCATTACGTCAGGACAATCAAAATTTATACGTTCCGAAGTGTGTACTGTTAAAAGTATTAAATATATAAATCAGAAATTTATTAAAAATATAAAGGTTGATTTTTTGAATATTGATGCTGAAGGTTTAAGCTATTCGATCGTAAAAGCATTTCTCAAAGAAGAAATCAGCCCTGAAGTAATCTGCCTTGAGAGAGAGGATATGGGAGAGAAATTAAATATGAATAAATATATTACTCGTATATTGAGTAAATATAATTATCATATTACAACCATTACGAATATGTCCTATGTGTTTACAAGATCAACTATCTCTCAAAGATAACATCATTTTCTGATTTACCGAATTCATAAGCGATCAAAGATAAATTTTTCACAAATGACTTGGGTCCGCAAATATATAACTTATCTCCGGATTGCATATATCTTCTCAACATCCATCTGTTAATACGTCCATACGCAAAACCGGTTCTTTCTTCCTGAGAGAGAGTGAAAACTAATCTATCATTATGTGAAAACATTTTTTTTATCTCGTTATACAATATAATATCCTCAAATGTTTTATTACTGAATAATAAGCCGTTATCGGAAACACCACCCCTGTTAATAAGATCTCTAAAAATTGAAATGAATGGAGTTATGCCTGAACCTGCAGCTAAAAACAAGCCGGTTCCTTTGTAGATGATGCTTCCAAACAGCTCATCAATTAAAATGCTGTCTCCCGGATTGAAAAGATGCAGGGTTTTTGTAAATCCGTCACTTTCCGGATATTGCTTTATAAAAAATTCCAGGAAATTATCACTATTTAATGATGTCAAAGTAAAAGGATGACCATCGTCCCTAAACTCTTTTTTCTCAATAAATATTTTTACTGCTTGACCGGGAACGAAACGGTAGCCTTTTGGCTTCTCAACTTTAAACGATCTCACATTGTTCGCAATTTCTTCGTTAGAAATAATTTTTACTTTGTCCATATTTAAGATTATATTATAGAAAATTACATAATTATATGCCGTAATCCCCCTGTTTGTATAAGATATTTTGTAATATATGATTGAATATGAATGTGCAATCTAAATTATTATTTAAACATTACTATTGACAAAATAAAACTTATAGTATAAATTCCACTCATAAATAGTACTAAAGCTGCATTTTATATAAATAAAATATAAGTCATAATATTATGGTTAAGACCAAAAGCAAAAACAGCAACAATAGCATCGAAAAAACTATTAAAAATAACGAGTCGGGAATAAGCATGATAATCGGCGCGATCGTTATTGTTATTGTTGGTTTATTTAGCATTAAAAACTATTCCCCAACAGAAGAGGGAGAAGTAGTTCCGTCTATAGGAACAGAAGAAGACTCAATTTCTGACAAATATACCGTTCAAAAAGGAGATGATCTGTGGAACATATCGGAAAATTACTATGGATCCGGATATGATTGGACTTTAATTTCTGAAGCTAATGACATTCAGGAACCATATATTCTTGAAGAAGGTCAGGAGTTGGTTATACCTGAAAAGGAATCTATCCCAGAAACTGAAACCGAAAGTGATGACATTTCTTCAACACCCGAACAGGTATTGCCGACTTTATCTGCAACGCCCTCTCAAAACGAAGAAGTGTCTGACGGTGATGAAAACGGGGGATCTCAAGAAACTTATACTGTAGCGAAGGGTGATAGCCTTTGGAACATATCGGTAAAATTATACGGTGATGGGTATAAGTGGACCGAGATTGCAAACGCTAATGGACTCAAAAACCCCAATCTTATTCACTCCGGAAACGTATTTGTAATACCCCGATAAAGCAATTAAAATAATACCTGTGTACTCTGCGGGTATAGTTAATCGGCCTAACGGTTCCTTCCCAAGGAACAGAAAGGGGTTCAACTCCCCTTACCCGCTCATCCAGATAAGGAAGCATTGGTTTCCTGAAGAACGGGATCATACCAAAATTGCTTCTCAAGATTCCGCTCTGTAATTCTTTTGTTGAGGATCTATTGACAAAACCTTTGATTAATATTCATAATGTATGTATGGAAAAATATAAAGGCAAATTGTATTTAATTGTCTTTGTATCCTCAGCTTTATTTTTGGGTGTTGGAATTTGGAATAATTACCGTCCCCAGATAGTTTATGCATCCTGTGCTGACATTGCTGAAAAGACCACCAATCTTATTCAAAAAAAGGATATTTATAAAATAGACACAGAAAAAACATTTGATGAAGCTCTCGTCGATTGCCTATCAGAATCGGGTTACTACGAATAATTTCCTCAATATTTGTTATAATTTCATAAGTTTCTTTTGGTTGTTTCAGGTATCTCTTTGTATATTGAATAATAATCTAATGCCTACGTAGCTCAGTTGGTAGAGCAACGGTATCGTAAACCGTGGGTCGTCGGTTCAAATCCGACCGTAGGCTCAAGTATTAATCATGTAGAGCAATTTGGTTAGGGGAAAGTAGCCAATTATTATAAAATTGTCAACTCCTCTCATCGGCTCAGTTTGGAATATGGTACGAGTTATCGATCTATAGATGTATGTATTATTCCCTCAGAAATAAAAACAAACAGAGGAATTACCGCAAACGGTCTGTATTATTTCTCTTTATGACAATCATTACGGTATTACTTTTTTCGATCTTAGGAATAAAAATATTGGTTAACATTATTAATCTTATTACTGATATAAAAATATCAGATCAAAGTAACCCTTCTTATGATAATATTCCTCCGAGAATACCATATATTTACTCTCTTCCTCTCCATACATCATCTTCAGCCATAGATATAAAAGGGGAAACCGAAAGCGGTTCTATAGTAACACTGCAAACGAATCACGGCAAAACGGATGTGGTTGCTGGAAGCACCGGTAGTTTTTTGTTTAAGGTAGATCTTACGGAAGGTGATAACAAATTCTATTTTTATTCAACGGATAGTTCCGGCAATTCAAGCTCGAAGACCATTGAATATAATGTTATTCTCGATAAAACACCGCCTGATATAGAAATATCCTTACCGCAAGATAATACGATATTTTATGGAACTGAGAATATGACGGTTGAAATAAAGGGGGTAAGCGATAGTACTTCTACGGTCACGATTAACGACCGGTATGTTGGGCTAGCCGATGACGGTAGTTTTATCTTTAAATACAGATTAAACACCGGTGAGAATATACTTACGATCAAATCAACAGACCCTGCCGGTAACATTTCTGAAAAGAAGATCACTCTTTTCTTTGAGGAATGAAAGCTGGTCCCGCCAGACCTAATATAATTGCATATACCCCCATTAAATAATTGTAAAAAAGGCTATTATTAAAAAGCGAATTAATTAATGTTATAAATATCAGATAAAATAACATCCTGTTGTAAGAGTTTGTGATAGGATTTTTAATAAAATTGAAAATAACATTAATAAAAGTTACTAATCCCAATATTCCACTCGACGCCAAGAGTAAAAGAATAGACGAATCACTTCCCGAACAAGAATGTGACTTTATGTTGTCGACATTTAGATATCCAACCCTATAAAGGCATATGTTATTAAAGCCAATTCCAAATAAAGGATGAATCTTGAATATATTAAAAGTTTCATAATAATTATCTAACCTGGAATAAATACTAAAAGTACGATATATTTCGACCCCGGAACTTTTTGGCTTTGGAAGGATCAGTATAAATAAAATTATTGCGACTGAAATTAATAAAATCTTCAAGACGTATTTTTTATATTTAATCAAAAAGTATCCTATCAATGTTAAATAACCCGCTCTCGAAAAGGTTAATAATATAGAGATGATAAAAAGAACAGTGAAAATATATTTCAAATATTTCGATATCGGCAAGTTAAATTCCAGCAATATTATTAAACCTATGATTAAAACCAATGCCGTATAGGCAGGGTCAAACAATGTTGAAACAAATCGGAAATAATGATCATCCCACCCTATATTATATAGATCACGAAGGTCGAAATAATATATATATTGTACAAAACCAATAATTAAAAATGATGTGATAGATAAATATAGAAATGTAATTATTTTTTCTTTCACTTTGTCCCCGGTAGACAAATAATAAATAGAATGCGCAAAAGAGAAATATGATATTAACCGAATCAAATACAAAAAGCCTACCATAAGATCCTTAACCATAAAAATATTTAGAGAAAAAATCATGGAAAATATTAACACCAGAATAAGTTTGTTTGAGTGAATAAAATAGGAGTTCTTCTTTGATAGCAATAAATACGGCAACGATAGAAGGACAACAACATCAACGGGGTGAATAACAATATATTTACTAAATAAATAGGTTTCATACCTCAACAATTGTCCGAAGGGCAGAAGAAAGCAAAAGGAGAGGAATAGAATGCAAGCATACACTCTTAAAATCTTCATATATTATCCCAATATTCTATGTTCATATTTCAATATTCAAACCACATGATTCAGCGTCTACTTTTTAACCACATCTGCGACCAGGACAAATACGAGTGAAAGGACATAAGAACCGATATCACAAATCCATAAACACCGTCTTTATACCCATTCAGAAAAATAAAATTTTTAATACACTTAAGAAGTGGAAATAATATTACTTTGTAAAAATTTGATTTTTTTCCCGACCCCATATTTTCTTCAGCGTGAATTACATAATACATAATGATCTTATTTATAAATTCAGTGATCGAATTAGCAGTTGTATGCACAACTGATTCAGATATTTCTCCCAAAGGCTTTTTAACATCCCAATATTCATGTACTTTTCTTTTCCATCTTCCGTATGATTTATTAGCCAACCGGATTATATGCTGCTCACCCATTTCGGTTCCCATTACTTTATGATCAAAAAATATATTTATCCGCTTTATATAGTAACCGTTATATCCTCCTATTTTTATATTTTCCCGCACCTCATTAGTAAAGATGGAGTTAACTTTTTCATCGCTGTCAAGAAAGAAGACCCAATCATTATTTGCTGTATCAAGAGCATAATTTCTTTGCGATGAAAAATCAGCCTTAAGTGCTCTTTTTATATACGTGATACCGAATTTAGAGCATAGAGCTTTTGTTTTATCTGTTGAACCGTCGTCAATAAAAATAATTTCATCAAATCCTTTAAGCGAGGTATATAGGGATTTTATTTTGTCAGCACTGTTTTTTGTCAAAACTACAGCCGATATTTTCATATAAGTCTTTTTAAAATAACAATGCCGTTCTCATCGAACAGAATCTCTTCTTCCTCCAGATATTCTTTCATCTTTATATTTTCTACTATCGTATATTCAATTTCAGGAATTTCACTTGATATTATTATATCTCCAACAGCAGTTGGATTAATTCCCTTCATCTCTAAAAGATATTGATAATTTTGTGCAAAATCTCTTGTGAAATCATCATTCTCTCCAATTCTTTTCAATTTATAATGACAGCCATTACAATCCTCGGCAATAATTTCCGTCGCTTTTTCCAAAATATTATATGAATCACTTTTATCTCGGCAATTTATAAGTGAAAGGTCGCTAAATATCATAATAATAATTATCGCAAAGAATGTCACAAGTACAATGTGTTTGTAGTGACCGACCATCAACAGCAATGCTTTCGCAATCAAGATAAATAACATTGGGGTAATGAATAAATAATAATGCATAGGTGCCTCTCCGTGCAGAAATAAAAATATTAGCGATAATAAAACGATGTATAACGTCACTACCGTATTTTGATTATGAGGACTAATAAAAATATTTCGCATATGACTTGCTGCAAAACTTCGCGCAATCACGATTATGAAAATGGATGCTATAACAAAAGAAATAAAGATGTAATTACTACTAATTCCGAATAAACAATTGAAATATGTCATTATCGAAAGAACACTTGTTTTTGTGGAAAAGATCTCTTTTTCTGAAGTCACTCCGGTAAATCCAAATAATCTGTACGGAATCCAAATCAGAAATTTTACAAGCATAGAAAAATTATTCTTTATGCCATCGATTATTAAAGGAATCACTGGTATCACAAACCCTGCAATTCCGCTTAATAATACATAACGGTCTATTTTCATCCGTTTTAACAAAAATATTAACATCGTTATCGGCAGTAAGATGATTGGCGTATAGTGAAAACTGCAAAATACACCAAGTATAAGAAATAACCAAAATATATACTTGCTATCCAGAAATGACTTAAAAAGAAAATGCAGATATACCGCGGAAAGCGGAAGTACATAGGTATAAAATCTTGCTGACCATGAAAATGTGATCAGATAGGGGGAAAACGACATAAATATAGATGTCAGAATTGCCGTTTTTTTACCCCAATAAATTTTTACAACGATATAATAAAGAATCACCGACAACAGGTTAATAATATTCCCGAATATAAAATGATAGAGAGGTTCGTACTTTGTGATAATCATTATCGGAATATATAGCCAATAGAATAACGGCGCAAAATATAGCCATGGGTGAGAGGTCGGAGGTCCAACGAGCGGAATCGTGCGATTTTCTATCTGGTTTTTCATAACAAGTAGGTTGTCAGCCGTTTCCGAATCAAAATAAAATTGCGAATCGATCTTATAAAATCTAAAAAATGCTCCGATAATAAATATCATTATGAATGCAATATCATAAAACGATAGTCTGCACACAGCCTCGGATATCAATGCCGGAACAATGCCAAAGTGTTTTCGTAAATAGTAAAGCCGGCTATCCTGAAAATGCTTACCCAAGTTCTCATTTTCTTTCACAGCTTCCCATTTGTGAATTACTTTTGCCTTTGGGTTGATCACAATCTTATACTCCATTTTACGAATTCTTTTACCAAGATCCGATTCTTCAAAATACAAAAACATATTTTCGTCAAATTTTCCTGCTTTTACAAAAATAGCTTTTCTCATCATAAATGCAGATCCGGGAACGGCATCGGCTTCCCGTAAGCAGTCCAATGGTTTATCAAAAAGGTAGTATCGTTTAGATACCGGATTTTTTGGAAATACCTTGTTAAGTAGAGATAATGAAAAGATGGCTCTTATAGGTGTCAACTCTCTTGACCCCATCTGAATAAAGAGCTTTTCATTTTTGTCATACAAATTCGGTGCAACAATTGCCGTATCGGGATTTTTATCTAAATATCCGGATAGGGTTTGGAGTGTTTTGGGAAATACTATACTGTCGGGATTAATTATAAATATGTATTCCCCTTTTGCATATTTTATTCCCAGGTTATTTCCTGCACCATAACCTCTATTTTTGCTTTTAATGTATACAACACCTTTGTGACTTGTGCGAAGTTTACGATCTAAGGACTTCTTGTCGCTATTATCAACAACAATTATTTCGTAGCGGGTATCAAAGCGTGATCTTTTAATACTTTCAATGCAGCAGATTGTATTATTATCGCTATTATAGTTGAGAATTATTATGGATAACTTTACTTGTATCATATTTTGATTACCTAAGTGCTCGTTTGAAATTTACAAGCTTTTCCAGCGACTTTTCCAGCCTTTTCCCATGATCTTCCCACGACCATTTTTTTCCTACTACTTTTACACAGTCGTTCGACATTTTCTTGTAAAGTGAAGGGTGATTATTTAGTTCAATTATTTTATAGGCAAAAGCTTTTGCATTCCTGGGCAGAAGATAACCCGTTACGCCATCTATTACAGACTCCCTGTATCCCCCTTCATTTACAGCCAGGACAGGAGTTCCGCAAGCCATCGATTCGATAGCTTTCAAACCAAAGGGTTCGTTTTGATCAAGACATAATGTAGCAAAACTCTTTGAATATTCTTTAGATAAAACAAAATCGTTTGTAATCTTCATCTTCTTGTTTTTAAAATCAAGAACCTTCAATGTAAAATAATTGAGTTTTAATAGTTTGATTATTTTGCATGCAAGATCATAACCTTCCATGCTGTTTTTATTACCTATAAAAAGAAGTCGTTTGGTTTTATTCTTACCGGGCTTAAAAATCATACTGTCCGCACCCAGATAGCACACTACAGATCCCACGTTATAATATTTCAATATATTGTCCTTTGTAAATCTCGATGAGGTAACTATTAAATCAGCAGAATAAACGTTCGATCTTTCGTCATACTTTTTCATAATCCGAACCGTTTTCTCATAAAGATATTTGTAAAATATCACTTTCTTATTGAATTTTAGTTCATCTTCATACACCATTCTTAATGGTTCGTGACAAAAATAAATTGAGTTAGTCTTAAGGTATCGAAGAAGATACGGTGCTTCGAGATATTCATCGGAGTGGGCTAATACAATATCGTAATTCCTTCTGTTAATTTCATCTGCAATATTTTTATGAAGCTGCTTCAATTTTATGAATACATCTAAATCCATTTTTAAACGATTTAAAAAAGAAGGTAATCTGTTTTTTACGCTGAAATCCCAATTGAAACAATTGCGTACATACGGCTTTACATCCATGATGTCGGGATATCTTGGAGAGGTTAGATAAAAATCTACAACATGCTTTTTCGAGAGATATTTAACCTCCTCCAGAACGGTTCTCCTTGCACCCCCCGGAGGAACGTTGTGATAGACGGCAATATTCATGTTTTTTGAGAAATTATAAATATCCAAACACCATCATCCGACACTATCGAATAGTAATATGGTAATAGTAATATTTTTAATAATTTGATTACAACAGTTTCAGGAATAAATTTTCTTAATGGAGAGTCTTTTAAATAAGACCAAAGTTCCCTTTTGTAAGGTTTTAACACGACCAATTTGTGAAGTTTATACCACATCTTAAAAACATTTTCAGGAAAGTAATATTTGTAATCAACGATCTTTAATCCGTTGGTTTTAAGTATTTTTGTCCATTCTCTCAAAGATCTGTAATGAAATTGTGATACTCTTTTGTTGTAACTTAATATTTCCGATTCATCTTTTGAATTTTGGCTAAGAAGACCCGCAAACCTATCTGTTGGAACACAAAAGATAAATTTACCATTTTTTTTAAGTACTCTTGATACTTCAGAAATCGCTTTTAGATCATATTTAATATGCTCAAAAGTGCTGTTTGCAATAATCGTATTGAATGTGCTGTTATGAATATTCATATTTGCCGCAGACATAAAGACAACCTTTTTATACAATGAATTATTCTTTGCGTTTATTATTCCTTTAGCATCAATATCAATTCCAACGTCGATTATTTTATTTTTAAATAAAAACTTGTCCATTATTCCATCGCCCACTCCAATCTCCATAACAGGTTTTTTGAATTTGATATTTTTCCATATAGAAACCTCCACTGATCGAAGAAGAGCATCATTGGGAGCAAACCAAAAATTCTCTATTAGTCGATATAAATCGTGTTTATTAAGTTTAATTTTCATCTGATTTTAATACTATATTAAAATCACACCCCATAATAATGTTAAATGGAAACAATTTACTAAATGGGTAAAAATATACTAAAAAATTATATATTGTATCTTTTGCGGAATAAACCGGTTTTATTGCTGTAATATTGGTCGTTCTGATTTTACCTTTGTATCCGTGTTTTCGGACAATATTTAACAAACCAAAGTATGTTGGTTCATTTACATGCATAACATTATGATACGGGTTCCTAAGTTCTTCATATTTTATTAATCTTCCATAACTTTTTCCTGAAAATATATTCCAAATGTTAATTAGTATCTCAGAAACGGGATAGCACCAAAACTTATAAAATATGTCATAAAATAGTTTATTGGGTGATGTATGAATAAATAAAACACCGTCTTTGCTTAAAATTCTTTTAATATTTTCAAGGATAAAATCAAGCTCTTCCTGATATAGGTGTTCGTATACTTCAGTCATAATGACAATATCAAATGTTTTCTTAAGATGAAGGATATCTTTTGCGTCATAATTGTAAAATCTAATCTTATTTCTGGTTTTTGCAGGTTGAATAGATTTAATTTCGTTAGCCAGTTTTATCGCATCGGCTGAGTAATCTACACCGACGACATTGACCGCTCCTTCGCGTGCGAATTTAACGCACAATTCACCACGTCCACAACCAATGTCCAAAATAGTCTTTCCTTTTACATCCGAAAATCTTTTAAAAACACTTTGTAATCTTGAATCAAGTTCATTTCCGCGATGGTTAAGATATTCTTCATATCCACCGCAATCTTTTAGATAATATTCTTTTGTATATAATTTCGGGTCAACTCTTTTCATTTGAGTACTTTTATTACATTTATTACATTCACTAAAAACGAGATTGACGAGGATATAATGACTGAATAGATTACACCTCTCAGGCCAAATTTCTGCATTAATGGAAAAATTGTCATTGCCATAAGTACAAATGAGATTGTGGTATATAACGTAACATATTTTTGCTTTTTTAATGCATTAAAAAGAGGGTTGCAGGATATTGCGATTGCTCTAATGAATCCGAATATCACCAGTAGTTTAATTAAATCTACCGAGTCACTCCATGCACTTCCGAGTAGTATCGCAACGATTGTGTCAGCAAATAAAAATATAAAAGTACTTAATACAAACGACAATAAGCCAATAATCAAAGCTGTTTTTATGAATACCTTTGCAATGCGTTTCTTTTCATTCGAGATCTGTACGAATATCGGAAATGTTACTGTATTTGCCACATTGGTAATTTCTGTAAGAGGTAGTGTCGCAATTTTATATGAGATCTGATATATCCCCAGATCGTATTTGCCTAATAACTTCCCCACAAGGGTGTCATCACCTTCGCTAAATAGAAAGTTGAAAATTGTGCTACCGGTAACCCATTTTCCCGCAGACGTTATTTTTTTTGCCAACCGAATATCAAATTTAATTTTTGGGTGATATTTTATAAGAGCAAAAGAAAGAATCACTTCCACAATGGCACCCGCGATCAATCCTAAAACTAATCCAAGAGGGTCTTTAAAAAGTGCCACCGATAAGACAGTGACAACAATATCAACAGATAAGACTAAACTATTGATTGAAAATTCTTTTCTATAATCCAATTGTTTCAGGAAATTGACCCTCAAGGGATTCATGAACCCTCTTATTAAAACAACCAGTGCAATTAAGTTTATAATATGTTTCACTTCCGGTGTGTTAAAAAAGCCGGATATAATGCCTGAAGAAAAAATCAGGGTGGTAAACAATAAAACACCTCTGAGAATTGATATAACCCAAGCCGTATCAATATATTTGTGGATACTTTTTTTCTCCTGCATCAAATATACGTAAATCCCCGGTTCAGTCAAAGTCTCAACAACTGATAATGCTAAAGAGGCAATTCCAAATACTCCGAATTGAATGGGGGATAGAATTCTGGCTAGAATTGCGATTCTTACCAGTGACAATATTCTACTCAATATCTTAAACGATCCAATCCATTTTACACCCGACATGCTTGTGTCAAAGTAACCCATATCAATGATCTGATTTTATCATTCTTAATGCCTTAAATGTTTCTGAAGGTTATATTGACACCAATCCCATAAGGAAGCCGAGCATTACGGCAATGTCCGAAGCAAACTGTATAATTACCCCCCACAAACCGGCTTTAAAACTGTTCGTCCGACAGTATACTTTCTTAAATGCCCAAAACATATAAAAAAATATTCCCAATACGAACAGTAAATTAAACAATTCATATTTTGTGGCCATAAGGAGTATATAGATACCAATTACATACCTTAAATATACGGAGATGATCTTAATGTTGTGGGTCGATAATTTCTTTACCGGATGCCACCATATACCGGATAAAGCATCACCTTTGGCATAAAGATACATTTTTTTGATCCCTTCCGTCAAAGTCAACGGCAATTGCCAGTACACAACCGCATCTTTTACACGTACTATCTTCGCCCCTGTTGTAATAATTTTGTAATTGAAAAGTGTATCTTCTGCGGTATCTTTCAAACCTTCAGGAAACCCTCCTACTTTCTCCCAAAGATCTTTTCGGAATGCCAAAGATCTAGCCGACGCCAAAAATCTATCATCAAATTTGTCAGGTGTTATACCAATAAATACGGACATTGCAAGCCTTAATGAAGAATTACCGCCGATCATTTCATAAAATCCTGCAACCATATCAACTTTTGGTTCATAAAACGGTTTTGTAATCTTTTCTATCCAATGTTTTTCGGCAACGCAACCTGCGTCTGTTGTAACAATAATATTGCCTGAAGATGCATCTATTCCAATATTTCTCGCTTCGGATCTTGTAGTCTTAAATTCATATAATTTTATATTCTTAATAATTTTTTGATAACTTTTTATTATGTTTACAGTCTTGTCGGTTGAACCACCATCGACAATAACAATCTCATCAGGTTTCTTTAACTGAGAAATAATAGACTCGAGAAGTGCTGCAATCGACGGTTCTTCATTTAGTACGGTAACAACAAGTGACACTTTCATTTGGAACTATATTATATATCGTAACTGTGTCCATATGAAGAGGCGTAAACAATGTCTTCCAGACGTATCAATAACCCGTCTATTATTTTAGACTTTTTGAATATAAGTTTAATAACTTTATAAGTTTTTCGTCGTTTGGATCGAGTGGCGAAATACCAAAATCATCATCAATTTTTAAAGCCCAATTCCAAACAATAACACCCTGTACATCGTTTTTCTTTGCCGATTCAAAAAGTTTTTCATAAAGAAACAATCTATCATAACCAGAGTTTTCCCCAGATCTTTTTGAAAAACCGATTTCCTCAATAAAAAACGCCCTATCAATTTCCTTTGCATGGTCGCTCCACTTGTCAATTATTTCAAATTCATAAAGTGGTTTTTCTGATATGTATTGATCAATATAATAATGTCCAGACAACGCATCAAAATCGGATTTATGACCAAACTGATCGATAAATGGACCTGTTGCATATGGGTTTATTGAGAAGTCACTAAAGTGTCCTTCGTGGCCTGACGTAATCATGTGATATTTATCCAATGTTCTGATAAAACTAGACATTTCATCTATCCATTCAGTAACCTTTCCGGCTGTTCCGGTCGAAGAACTTCTAGGTTCGTTCATAAGCTCCCAAGAAAATATTGCGGGGTCGTTTTTGTATAATTCTCCCGTTAGACTGTTTTTTCTTAGAACTATCTCCCTTATAAAGTCTTTGTAGATATCTTTTGTTCGACTATCGGTAAAGAATGCATCTAAATCTGAAGCTGATTGGTCAGGTAAATCTACCCATCGCAAATACTGTCTTATTCCCCCATATGCTTCCCAATAATTTGACATGACGAGTATCACTTTCATATCCAACTTGTATGCTGTTGCCAAAACATAATCCACATTGTTCATAAGTATTGAATTATACTTTCCGGGTTCAGGTTGTATTAAATTTTCACTACCTTCACCAAAAACCCATACTCTGACCACATCAATTCCATTGTTTTTTGCCGATGACAGTGTCGAGGCAACTTCATTTGGAGAGCGGAAAATTAGGTCATAGGAATTTACTCCAAGAAACTTGTATCTATCACCATTCATCCAAAAACCACTATCTCTAACATATACAAAATCATCTGGTACATATTTTTTTACATAGACATCAATAAATTCAAATCGTTTTTTCAATTCATAATTCCTTAAGAATTGTGAATCATGTTTCTTTATTAATGAGTCATACAAGGGATCCCCGACATCTCCATTTGCCATTACAATCCAATCCGCATATTGATCAGGATCAACTACAGAGGATTCCCAATATTTTCCAGTTCCTTCATGGATAAATCTGCTTAATGGAAATCCTGTGCTGAAAGAAAGTGCGCTATTGTATGATAGTGCTGTCAATATTAATTCATTACTGTCATCGGCGTTCTGTTTCAGCCATTCACTAACATCTTTCACTCTAAGTGAACTTGACCCCATTTTTCCATCTGTCAAAGTGATAATATAGTTATCCTTTAACATCATAAGAGGTGTAAATATGACAACAAAAAATACAATAGACTTTGCGAAGACGCTTCTCCTTGCAAAATATGCCATAAAAACACTTACTGCGGGAAGCATTATCAATCCATACCTTGCGTTAAAAAGTGTTCCCTTCAATCCCTCTGCAACATTAATATTCATTTCTGGCAACACCAACACTGAACTTCCTAAATATAACGAAGCAATATGAAATATAGCCGGAGAAAAAAGTGTTAAAAGCACAATTTTAGTGTATTTATTTGGATTTTCCATTACAAAACATATAAAACCTATAATACCCGTGAGCAAAACGATTATTCCAACGTTATCGGATACAGCCCACCAATATGCAGATAATGAAAGTGCAATATTGTGTTTTGTAAAAAGTTTTCCAGCACTTTCTATGGCAAATTGCTGAGCCCTTGCGGAATATGGACCAACTGCAAAATATATAGGGTCATCAAATATCAAATAATTCCACAGGATCCATAACAATATTCCAAGACCTGCCATAACACTAAAAAATAAGATAGTTGAACGCATCTTCGCGTTCAATAAAATGCTTTTAATAATAGAACCAAAATTATTTTTTCTGAAATTAGTCTTAAATTCCATAAATTCAACAATAATTAAAACAGTCAATGTTGTTAGAAATTGCATCCATCCATCATATCTTGTAAGAGTTGCCAAAAAAACCGATAATGCAAGTAAAATCATATGTAATACTTTTTTAGTATTTACCCATTGAAGTAAATAATAGACAGAGGTTATAAAAAAGAATATCAACGTTAATTCAGTCATTGGAGTTGATTGCATGTACAATAAATTGACGTTAATAACATAGTTTAGAGTGCAGATAAATACAGTTACCTTATCTTTAATTAAAAATCTAAGAAGCTTAAAAATATATATTGATGAAAGAACATAAAAAGACATTGAATAAATTGATCCAGCAATCCCGCTCTGCCACAACCAATCATTCCATACAAGTGTAAGTATCATAATATGAGGAAAGGGAAGCCACACCCCCCCCAACTGGGCAAACCCGGGTTTCAAATTATCAAACACAAGTCTTGCCATATTCATATGGGCACGAGAATCGTTATATGCAAGGATAATATCGTATTTATATGAAACCAATATCGATATAAAACTCAAAATTGAAGTGAATATGGTCACAACCAATACACCATGTTTATTATAAAAATTCAATGATTTCTTTATTGATTTATCATTAAAAGAAATCACCACTTTGCGATTTATAAAGTTAATTTTCATGAGATATTTTATCTGATGACATCTTATTTGCGAGGAATAACAAGAAAACGATAATTGCAATTATAAGAATATAAAATACGGTTAGCGGAATGTACTTACTAAAATATGTGTTGTAAATAAATGAAGACGACTTTCCGAATCCAATCAACTCAAAATTATATAGGTATTTTATTGTTGGCATCAATGCAGATTCTGCTTCTTTACTTGGAACAATTGCATTTGTAGTCAGAGCACCAGCAACATTTATTAAGATTGAGTAAACTAGAAGTGTAAAATAAGATAATTTAAACCAATGACTGTATGCATAATACTTAAACACTATTCCCAATAATATTGAGGAAAAAGCAAAGAATGGAATTAAATATCTTGGTCCGAATGCCCAACCGCCCCACGGATCTCCCCACATACCGTATAACAATAATACTGCAAAATTAATTGATACTAAAAGATAAAATGGGTATTTTTCGATATCTGATATTTTGTTTTTCAAATTAAATATTAATATGGTAAGTAAATACAGTGGAGAGTAAAACAGAATTCCTCTTTCACTACTTAAAAGCAATATATACCAACTATTTGCAATGTTTTCATATTTGAAAAATCCTCCAACGCTTTTTTTAAACTCATCAGTTTCTCCTTTTATGATTTCATAACCTGAACCATTGTTATTTATATTTATGTTCTCGACAGATTCTACAGTTCCGGAAAGTTTAAAGGGGTTTGTATTTACATAACTGTTGTAAATCAAAGTTGGAATTATTCCTATGAATACGTATAAGATAAATAGCATTATTCTGGAATCTATCGAAATTTTAAATGATTCTTTGTTTTGAAGTGAACAATAATGTCTAAACATATAAACCAATATAATTGGGAGTAAAAATATGACTGCCGGATATTCTATCAATAACATTACCCCAAACAGGACACCCATTAACAATGAATTGTTTGTATTATTTGAAAATATGGTTATATGAAGTGCTAGCAAAATAATCAGTGTCGTAAAATGGTGTTGATATAATGTAGTCGCGTAAGCTAATGCGGAAGTAGCAAAAATAAAAGACAATCCCGCGATGTAGCCAAATCCTGATTTAGTAATACGGTTAACAATGTCAGAAATGATATACGCATTGATTACAGCAGCCAATCCTACAGACCAAAAAGTGAAAAGCTGGTTTGCATTAAAATATTTACCGATATAATAAAATGGTATAACCACAAAAGATACTCCTGGCGCAAATAGAGAAACAAAGTTTCCATTAATATAACCAAGATCGGGTGTGACATATCCAGCAATTTCCAATGGGAGAAACAAACTATGATTCTCAACAATTGATTGAGTCAAAGCATACCTTCCTCTCTCAGGTGAAAGTTCAAAGGGTTGGGAGTAATCCTTTAAAGAATAAACATCTGACGGCATTATGTTAGAACGCACACCCTTCGTTAATAGTGAAATTAATAGTAAGGTAATTATGAATATATATAATGTACTTAAAAATTTCATAAATATTTGGAAAACACCCAATTCATATAATGATTATGACGATATTTATATTAGTCTCCTATTCTCATACTTTTAATGTTTAACCAACAAACATATTTTGTACAAAAAACTATGCTGATCTATAAAATATTTTAATTTGCAAAATAATATATTACTGTACGAAAATAGACGGTATCCCAGATACACGTTAAACCTGTATTCCATGAAAGGTGTGTAATCTCTTTTTATTTGATTATCACCACGTAGCATGTCAACTTTCGAAATACCTTCACGAAGTCTATTTCTTAAAACATAATAAAGAAGCAACCTTCCCGGAATAACTTCCCTGGCGAATTCCCGGTATGCAGTCATAAATGTATAATAAACCCCCTTTACACCCGCCCCAATACGAAAAGCAGCCAACCTGCCATTGTAAAAAAGTAAAACCAGACAAATATTCTTGTTAAACTTTGAAATGATATTTCGTAAAAATCTTATATCATTTGCACATTTAATAGTTCCGATTCTTTTGGTTGATTTAGTGCTTTTTCTTTCTAAACGGACAATTTGATCCAGATAATCCAGGTGCTTCTCCCCAATAATTTTAAATTTCAGTTTATCTCCGTGGCTTTTCAAAATATGGTCCATTGCCTTTTTATGTTTTCGGGATAAAAACTCTAAATAGTTGTCTGTTGCCGGAATATATGGAGTCACGGAAGAACATGAGTATTTTGCATTCCATACATTTGCCAAATACATTGCAGTTTCGAAATCAGATTCAGGAAGCGAAATGTTGTCAAATTGCTTTTTTGCGTACAGAATAATTTTATTCAAGAGATTTGTGGAATTTCTTGCTGTCAATAACTCAAGTTTGTCGGTATACCTGCCACCCATAGTTGTGTAATGTTCAAAAAACAGAAACTTCTCTTTCCGAAGCGGCAAGATACCAACCAAATCTTTACCGCAGTATGCACATACAAAATTGATATTCTTATACTTATATGTTTTATTGCATATTTCAAACCAGTCAGGTGAGTTTGATATGTTTGCGTTGTCGCTTCTATTCCAAAGCGCTATCCAATCACTTTTAAGTTTTTCATCTAATGTCTGTTTAGTTTCTATGTTAATTATTCCCTCCCGTGATTCTTTAATAAGATTTTCATACTTTCCTTTGAAATAATAAATTTCCTTTGTAACTCTAATTTGGTTATTTTTAAAGACATTTTTTTGAGTTATATATTTTTTGATCATTTCAAATCTTTTAGGTTGACCGTATTTGAATTCAAAATAATCATTTTCCGAAATACTTTTGTAATTCTTATAATTACCGAGTCTGATGTTGTAAGGATAATCCGACCACAAATATAAGTTTTTGAAGCTACTCTCACATATATTTCTTACAATCTTATGATCAACGTGTCCTCCAATCGACGCTGAACAAAAAACGAACACATTTTTGCCTTTAATGTTTTTACGTAAGGCCTTTTCTATTTTTCCCAAGTTACTCTCATCCGATTTTTTAATCTGTCCATGCGCAATTGATGTACGGTAAATTGGATATATGTGCAATATCTCAGGTAATACTTTCCCGATAATCCTTTCGTGTGTTTTAATAATTGGTTTTTTTCTCCACAACGCATCATCAAAATTTAGATTAATCATATCTACTCCCATCTCTTTAAACACCGAAGCATCTTCAAGGTGTCTTTTATCACACAGGTCTTTGACACTCTTACATCCGCTTCTTTTAACAAATACATTTCCGGACAAAGTATAGGGTGGTTTTCCGATACCGTTAAATACGTTTATGACCTTTACCTCCGTCTTATTTGAAAGATACGATATAAGTCCCCCTGCCGAAAATATTGCATCGTCCTGATGAGGGGATATAAAATAACATTTTATTTTATTTATAACTATATAATTTACTATCTCATCCATATGTTTATTTGATATATATTTTTATAACTTCATCATACTTCAAAAAGACATCCTTCCATGCGAAACGAGCTGAAAATCTATAACCATTTTCTATTTTATTATTTCTTAATCTGGGGTTATTAAAAAGATCGATAATCGTTTGTGAAAGATCTTTAACTGAAAATGGAATTATTTTGAATGCAACGTTTTTAGGCAACCATTTAAAACCTGTTATATCAAAACAAATTAAAGTAATTTTATTTGATAATGCTTCGAGCGCCGTAATTCCAAAAGTCTCAAATCTCGATGGTACAATTATCATATGAGATTCACGTATAAGCTTATCTTTGGCCTTTCCGCCAACACGACCCACCAGCCTAATCTTATTTATTAAATTATACTTGGTAATTAAACAATCAAGCTTATGAAGTTCGTCTTTCATCCCTGTTCCTGCAATCACAAGTTCTGCATCTATCTTATCAATAGCTTTCTTATAACTTTTGATAAGCAGGTCAAGTCCTTTTTGATTTACTTCAATACGACCAATAAAAAGTATTTGCGATTTCTTTTTAACTTTCAAACTGTTTTCTGACGGGATATTAATTCCATTAGGTATCAACGACACTTGTGCATTTGGATTTGATTTTAATATTTCTTTTCTTGATGCTTCAGTTAATACAATATATTTTTCATATAACTTCAGACCTAAATGTTCAATTTTATTGAAGGGTAGTTTATATTTTCTCTTCATATCAACTCCTGACAACATGTGTACCAAACCTACAACTTTATTTTTACCCAGAAACAATGGTACCAATGAAACTGAGAATGGGGGTGTAAAACTTTCGATCCACAAGTCGCATTCATTTCTTATCGATGCGAAGGGTAAGGCAAGCAGATAAAACAAATGTCCGATTTTACCACCCATAATGTATGAACCGATTCTTTTGTAATTCACCCCGTCCACTATTTCGTCCTTTGAACCGGGGTATTTACCGGTAATTAATAAAACATCATATTCTTGAGACAAATGTTTTGCCAATTTAAATATCGAGACAGAAGCACCCCCGGCATAATCGGGGTTTTTAATATCATCATAATTTGATATAACTATTTTTTTCTTATTATTCATATTTATTCCTCCAAATACGCCACTGAGCTTGCTGAACCCTCCTCAACTAGTGCAGGAGAGACGGATTCTCTGTTTAGTATATTTATAAATAACCTTGCAGAAACATTCCAAGAATATTTGCGTGACCAATCATATGCATTTCTTGAAATCCTTTCTCTGAATCCATCCATTTCTGTCAGCGCTATCATCGATCTTGCCAATTCTTTAACGCTTTTCGTTTTAACCAGTATTCCGGTTTGCCCGTCTAGTACGGAATCCCTCAATCCTGCGGTGTTTGACGCGATCACAGGCGTACCCGCAGCGTTTGACTCTGTTACTGTCATTCCCCAACCTTCAAATGACGAAGGCTGGACCAGAAACCAGCTTCTACCCAAGATCTCTCTCTTTTCATTTTCGCTGACATAACCCTTAAATTCAACAAATCTTTCTATATCAAGTTTATGAACAAGTCTATTGAGATGTTCTTCGTACTGACCCCTTCCAGCAATGATAAGTTTTGCATCCGGAACACTTTGTAACACTTCTTTAAATGCCTTTATTAAAATATCAATATTTTTATAGGGCATCAATCTACCCAGATATGAATAGGTGGGAAATGTGTATTTTTTAAGTTTCCTGAAATTCCTGAGGTTTATACCCGGGGTTACTATTTCAATATCCTCGATCTTTGAAAGCCCAAGTCCGGCGATGTCGGCTTTACTTGATTCGGAAACCGTCACAATTTTTGTTGATCTATAGACATATTTCATGACACGCGACTCCAGAAACATTGCCAGCCAGGAGAATGGAAGCGGTAAATTTTCCCTGAAGATCTGTTGATGGACATGATGGATGAGAAGAATTTTCGGAAGCGTACTGTACAGGGGTGAAAAGAAGGGTATCCCGTTTTCACAATCAACAATAAGGTCAAAATGTTTTCGGAGTCGGAATACATAATATATCAAAACCCACAGATACAGGGTAAAAAACCCACCCCTTCTCATAATATTTACACCGTGTATTTTTTCATCGTACATGGAATTACCGTCATTTCCGCTGAGGATCGTAACTCCATATCCACCCTTTACCCATCTTTCTGCGATTTCCTGAACATATACTTCCGCTCCGCCTTTCCATACATGTCCGACATCTCTCCAGTTCAGGATCAATATGTTTTGTTTATTATTATGCGGACGTGAGATATTTACATTTCCGAATAGTTTGATGAAAGATATAATATTAATGTATAGCGATGCTTTTGCCGTATAAATTAATTCCCTTAAGGATATGGTCGATATTTTTATCCCCATAGGTTTGAAATTTATCACCAACCTAATCGACACAATAAATTTACCCGGAAAGCCTTGTAAATATTTAAAGTAAGGAAATTGAAAGACGGGAGTAGTTGTGATATCCAGTATACCCGACACCTTATCAACCGATTCATTTTTACCCAAATGAAGCCCATGTTTAGTCTTTTCCCAATAGTATGGGTTAGTTATAAGTTGATGAAATGCGATTCCGGCTGAGATACTTGTCAGTAGCCAGTAAAAAGGCATCAGAAATATGTATTGGATAAGTTCCCATTTGTCTTTTTTAGCCGATGCGATCATGAATGAATACAAATACGTAAAATTCGCAAAAATCAGACAAAATACAGCCGGATAGAAGATGTACCATGGATATAACGATTCGATAAAAGGTCCAAATACCGGATACATTGAAAAATACGCTATAGTCATCAGCCATAGGATCGGATTTATAATAATAAAGACCATTCTCATTCCGATGATCAATTGAAAAAGTAAAGCGTGGTGTTTATATCTGATTAAAAATTCCATAGGATTTCTCATGTGAACAAGATATGTCTGCATGTAGCCCTTAATCCATCGCGATCTCTGTTTGAGCCAACTTTTAATATTGGAATTTGCCTCTTCGAGCGTTTCGGAATCAATAACGGATGTCCTATATCCCTTTTTAAAAAGCCTCGTACCGAGATCGCAATCCTCGGTCACATTGAAAGGATCCCACCCCTGCAGATCTTTAAGAAAAGGTGTCCTAAAATGGTTGCTTGTCCCTCCAAGAGGAATAATTGTATTCAATGTCTGAAGACCGGTTAGGGCAATATTAAACCAATAAGAATATTCTGCCGTAAATAGCCTTGTTAAAATATTCTGGTTCTGGTTATAGTAATTCAGTTTCGATTGCAGGCACGAAACGTTCTCCGGAAGCCTTGAAAATGCAAGGTAGGCTTTTTTAAGCTGAAGGGGATCCGGCTTATCCTCAGCATCATATACGACAACAAATTCTCCCGTAGTTTTAGACAAGCCATAATTACATGCCTTTGGTTTTGTTTTCGGAAGCGAGTTTGGTACTACCTCGATTCGAAAATAGGAAGGTAAATTAAGATCATATGCCTTATTAATTGTTTTTGTATCGTCTTCCTCGAGAAGGAGTATTACTTCAAGTTTGTCCTTCGGCCAATCGATGATCTCTATTGATCTTACAAATTGTTCAATTACCTCCCATTCCTTATAAAGCGGGCACAGTATCGTGTATCTTGGAAGAGTGAAATCATCCAATTCGACGAGCTCATCATTTGTGAATTTAATTTCCGATTTATTTGCAAATGACCGCGCAATAATAAGAAGCGTAAACAAAAAATCGGCAAAGTAGATAAACGTCAAAGAGCCGACTATAAGAACAAGCATGAAGTGAATATTAATTAGTCCCAGGATCAAAAGAGAAATTATAACTATCGACCAATATAATTTCTGACCATCAGTCAGGGTTTCAAAAGCCGAGAATTCTTTTTCAAGTCCATTATATGTTTCATAAACAATATTATTTTTTTCGTATCTGTTCCTTTTGTTAAAGACAGCACCCATCGGCACTGAAACATTTTTATTACCAGTAAATAATCGTCCGATCTTCTTCAAATAGACTTTAGTTCTCCATGAAATATCGCTGCTTGTATATATATTTATTATGTATTTATCCATATCTTATAATTCGTTTAAGAAATACCGTACGAGCCTGTAAAGTGAGGTATATTATATAACAAATAATCCTATAATACAATTTATTATGCACTATGGAAGAGTAGTATTAATGTGGTAAAAAAAGAATGAAGGTCTGTTATGAAATTATCTAGGAGAAATATTTTGCCCGATCAATTTGTTCACGATCTGCTTACAAGTGGAATACCTGATACCAAGTGCTTTTTGTGAAATGCCGCATTTTAATCCTCCGAATATGGGATATCTCAGTGGATTATCCGAAGTTCTCAAAAATTCATGTATAGATGCACTTTTCACGGTATTTTTCACTCCATATTTAGCCTCAATTAAATAACTGATCAGTTCATAAGGTGTGGTAGTATCACTTGAGGAACAATGATAGACACCACGTATTTTATCGGATAATATTTTACCGATAGTCGTACATAATTCATCAATAAAGGTGACAGATATTTTCTGATCACTAAACATCGGATACAATGCATCATCATTATATAGCTTCAAATGTTTTCTCAGATAATCTGATTTATTATCATATTTTGCCCTGACCGGATATATTATTCTTATTATTGTTGAACTAATATCCGCCTCTCTTATAATATTCTCACCTTCCCCTTTGGTATAACCATACCATGTAACCTTGCTCGGATCCCGCTCGGGACATCGTACCTCTTTATAAGGTCCCTTATCATCTTTACTTCCGCTAAATACCATATCGGTTGAAATATGTACAAGATGAACTTTCGATCCGAATAGACTAACCAGATTTTTTATTCCCTTAATGTTTATATTCCAGCACAGTCCATTTTCATTTCCTCTATCTTTCTCTGCTTCTCTCACATCCGTATAGGCTGCAAAATTAATTACAGACGAAACCGGGTTATTTTTCAGATATCTTTCCATCGAATGAGGATTCAACAGGTCAAATTCGGCGATTGTTGGAGCAAGCAGTTCGTTTTTATTTGGATATAGTTCAACAAACCTTGAGCCGACCATTCCGTCGGAACCTGTAATTAGCACCTTATCATTCATCGGTATTTTACAATAAATTCGTCAAGCAGTGGAAGTTCCTTGTCTCTATTGGATAAAACGGGATTTTTAATCGGCCAAATAATATCAAGTTGGGGATCATTATATCTGACTCCCGATCCCGACCACTTAGGATCATAAATACTACTGTAGGTATAATGGTAAATTACAGTACCATCCCCTGCATCATCGGATTTTTTGTACACACAAAGAGAATTTCCGCATCCTGAAGGAACAAAAAGAGTGGTAAATTCATTTTCAGGATTTGTATTATCAAAATCAAAACGAACCCACATTTTAAAAGTCGGTGATTCAACCCTTAAATCAACAACCACCGCCGCCATCCTACCTAAAATTGGTGTAATGATCTTGTCTCTGGGTTCTGCATGGATCCCCCGTAAGACATTAACTTTCGATACAGATATTTGAGATTGATCTATCTGTGTTTCTTGAAATCGTTTGGAAATATCCGGAATTCTCAAAAGTTCTTGAAAACTGCCACGGGAATCACCGTATCTTGGACGTTTAACGGCAAAAACTCCTTCTATAGGAGTGTCGATTATGTATGGTTCACAACTTACTTTTAATTTATTTACGTCCAAGTTTTTACACTTCATATAATCATTTTTCGGTATTTCTATAAAATACTTCAGCCTTTTTCTTTAACGGCCTCCACCACCATTCGTTATTTTTATACCATTCAACTGTTTTTTCAAGCCACGTATCAAAACCATACATAGGTTTCCATTTCAATTTACTATGAATTTTCCTCCAATCGACTGCATATCTTCTGTCATGCGCTGCTCTGTCCTTTACATATTTTATGTATGACCCATTTATATTTAATATTTTTAATATCATTCTAACAACCTCTAAATTATTAATATCCTCAGTCAATCCTCCTATAAGATAAGTCTCTCCAGCCTTTCCTTTTGTTAATATGGTCTCTATTGCTCTTACATGGTCTTCAACATACAGCCAATCACGTGTATATTTACCGTCTCCATATATAGGAACAGATTTACCGTCAATTAAATTCGTTACTGCACGAGGTATAAATTTTTCGGGATCCTGAAAGGGTCCGTAATTATTAGAGCAGTTTGATATCGTGATCGGTAGGGAATATGTTTTCCCATAAGCTCTCACCAAATGGTCTGAAGCCGCTTTACTGGCAGAATATGGACTTTTGGGGTCATATTGAGTGGTTTCATTAAATTTTTTATTAGTTCCCAATTTAAGCTCACCAAAAACTTCATCAGTGGAAACGTGATGAAATCTGTTGATCTTATACTTAACAGCAGCTTCGAGTAAAACCTGTGTTCCCATGACATTTGTGTGAACAAACACCAAAGGGTCAAGTATTGAACGATCCACGTGGCTTTCTGCAGCAAAGTGAACTATGGTGTCAGTTTTTTTTACTGCTTCGTCTACTGCTTTTGCGTCACATACATCTCCCTTTATAAATTCGTAATTATTATTTTGGGAAAAATCTCTTGTGGAACTGATATGTCCTGCATATGTGAGCTTGTCAAAATTTAATATTTTATCTTTCGGATATTTATTAAGCCAATATCGAATAAAATTATTTCCGATAAAGCCAGCCCCTCCTGTAACTAATAAATTCATAAGTTCGATATATACTAGGTACTAGAAACTAAGTACTAGAAAAATCTTTTTGACCACATTCATTCTTTTCCCCGTACTTCTCACTTATTACTCATCCCTTAATTCTTGCTGCTTTTCCTGCCATATAATTACTCACCCTTAACAAGCTGTCAAAATCCCCTGCGTCTTCCCAAATCCCGTCAAAAATATTCACTTTCAGATTATCCTCTTTTAAATATAGATTATTAAGATCGGTAATTTCGATCTCTCTACGATCGGAGGGTTTGAGATTCTTGGCATTTTTAACCACATTTTTGTCATAAACATAAAGCCCAACAACTGCATAATCACTCTTTGGATCTTTAGGTTTTTCAACGATCTTTGTTGCTTTCATTTTTTTATCAAACTCTACAACACCGAATCTTTCAGGGTCAGAAACTTTTTTCGCAAAAACCATTCCACCTGATTTAAACGAACCAATTTCCGTTGAAAAATCCTTTTCAAAAATATTGTCGCCCAAGATAAGAGTGACGTTGTCATTATCGATAAAATCCTCTCCCACTATAAAAGCGTCTGCAAGACCTCTGGGCTCATCTTGAATTGCGTAACTGAAGCGCGCTCCGAATTCTTTTCCCGATCCAAGTAAATTTAAGAAATGTCCTGAATATTCAGGAGCGATTATTATTAAGATGTCCTTTATTCCTGAGGTGACCAGAGTGTTGATCGGATAATATATCATTGGTTTGTCGTAAACAGGAAGAAGCTGTTTACAGGTAATTATTGTTAAGGGACGCAGCCTTGTTCCCTTTCCCCCGGCCAATATTATTCCTTTCATGAGTGTAATATTACCCCAAAAATAAATATTTAGAAATTAGTAATTAAAAATTAGAAATTAACAAGCGCAGCTTGGTCAAGTATGCTTATCAGCAACCGAACTTGCTCCCCAACTTTCAGGTTTAGTTTTCGCGACATAACCATTTCCGGTCACCATACCAACTACCTCACGGATCATGTTTCTTGTTTTACCAAATGGTCCAACATCGATATGTATTTCAAGGTCGTACTTCGAGGGCGGTATGATTCCTCTGATTTCAGGCACTATACTTTCCGCATATTCAAGACTCAATAGAGTCTCTGTATAGATCTTATCTCTTAAGACGGCTTTTTTTATCTCTTGTTTTTTAGTCCAAAAATATCTAGCCCCCTTTTTCTTCCTGTAGATTATTATTGCGGTAACAAAATCAATTTCTGAAACTCCATTTATTCTCTTTGTTTGTGAGTCAGTGCCTATGATCAGTGAATAAAATTCTGCAGGTTGTTCATCTACAAAGTATTTTATTTCCCTTAAGAGTTCGCCGGTATTGTAAATGTTTCCGTTCGGACTATTAAATATATTTCCATTTTCCATGCTGGAATTATACGTCTTTTTTCATATTTACAGCAAATTATTGTGGTATAATTTACATACTGTGAAAACCAATAGAAGAAAGATAAAAAAAGCAATAATAGCTGCAGCAGGTTATGGAACACGCTTCTTGCCTGCAACAAAAAATCAACCGAAAGAAATGCTTCCGATAATTGATAAACCGATAATTCATCATTTGGTTGAAGAATGTGTTTCATCTGGAATCACAGACATTATCATTGTCACAAGATCCGGACAAGGAATTATGGAGGATTACTTCGATAGTTCATTGGAACTTGAATATATGCTCGATAAAAATGGTAAAGATGATCTCTTAAAAAAAGTCAGGGATATTCCGCAGATGGCCAACTTTGTCTACGTCCGGCAGAAAAAAAATCTGCCTTACGGGAACGGTACCCCTTTACTGGTTGCTGCTCCCCTTATCGACAATTATGAATCGGTTGTTTATATGTTCGGCGATGATCTGACGATTTCTAAAAAGCCCGTTACCAGACAGCTTATTGATGTTTTTTACAATAATTCTCCATCTGCTGTTCTGGCTGTACAGGAAGTACCCGACATTGATGTGGAACGATATGGAACCGTAAAATATAAGAACAAGGAAAAAAACTATGAAATTTCTACCATTCTTGAAAAAATGCCATTGGGGAAAAACCCATCGAATATGGCTCAATTTGGACGGTTTGTTTTCAGTTATGACGTAATAAAAGAAGTTAAAAACACTTCTACCGGAAAGGATAATGAGCTTTGGATCACTGATGTTCTCAATAATCTTGCGCAATCCGGCAAAAAAGTTATAGCTCAACCTATTGAAGGAAAATGGCTGACGACAGGTGATCCGCTTCGTTATATGCAAACCCAAGTCTTGTTTGCCCTTGAAAGATCAGATATCGGAAAAGACTTTTCTGAATTCCTCAAAAACCTCGATCAATCCTAAACACTCTTACATCAAAACAAAGATCGCGGCGGATACACCAAATATTGCGATCAACAAATATTCCAGCGCCACTTCCATATTCAGATCTCTGTGAATATAGTGGTGAACAATTCCCCAAGTTACATAAGAGATTCCCATGGCCACAGTGAGCGAGACTCGCATAGATTTGTCGTAGGGAAATAAAAACAAACCCAATAATGTAGCAAGCAACACAGAAATCAAGGGTAAATAGTGCGTGATCCGATATTTGTCCTTCATATATTATTTTGTCGAATCTGTTATGGGAGGCATTAGTTCCCCCGACTGAAATAAAATAATTAAAGTAAATATTAAGCACAAAAATATTATATGGGCAAAGGTCCTGCCTCCGACCCTCAATGCTTTCCCTTTAACCAGAAATGCACCATCGATTATAAAAGCAATGATTAGGATCAGGGTTAGAATTGTAGAAAACCCTTTTTTGACGGAAAAGGGTGATATTAAGACTTGAAAGTATGTTGGTTCCTTATACGTATATTCACCTATTTCTTCTATGTCATTTCTGTTATTTACTATTTCCGAAACGGTTGGAAGAGGAATAAATGTTGGAGAAGGAATTGGAGTTATTTCTACTTCTATTTTCTTCACGACTTCAGTTTTTGCCGATATTTCGGATGTTACCGCTGCAATATTTGATTCATATCTCTTTCCGAAAAGCTGTACAATAATGGTTGTATCCACACCATTCATATCTCCTTCTACTACAGCGATGCCGATCTCGTCATATTTGGATGACAGCATATTCTCTTTATGTGAAGATGAAGCCATCCAAGCTTCTATTGCTGATGATGGCGAAGAAAAGTCCTTTGCCAAGTTCTCTCCTGCATATTTGTATTTATATCCAACATCGGTAAAAAATTTCCACGGTTGAGTTCCATCAGGGGCAACATGCGCCCAGTAGTCCTTTGCCAGCATATCTTCACCCTTCGCTTTTGCCGCTTGTGAAAGCGTCGGGTTATATACAAGATTTCCCATACCAACTTGAGATCTCTTTTCATTGGTCAATCTTACTATCTCTTCTACAGGAAGTTGTGACGCAAAACCCAGAACTCCGATCCCCAACCCGGGAAGATTTTGAAATATCAGTCTTCCTAAAGCTAAAAACAGTATTAAAGACAATAATGTTGAATTATGCAGTAATTTTGCCTTTTGATTATTTGAATAACCTGGCAGCAGATAGTGGCTAAATATGTAAGAAAGTGTGGACATTAGCTTTCATATTATAATGTAGCTAGGCTTAATTCAATATCAAATAAATACATGTACTTTTACAATATTTCTGTGCGTATCCTTTACTACTTTCTTACTTCCGAAGTAAACAAAAGGTAAAAGAAAACTAATGTCAAAAGCCATAAAAGCAAGTTTTCCCCACATTTCTGCTGTTCTTCCAGCATTATTAAAACAATTATTTTTTGCACCCAAAAGTGCTGATTGTATAGGATTTTCCAAAGGATTTTGCTTCGTTAAACCCTGACTTAAAACAACATCACAAAGAACCACCTGATCTTTAAATATTTCGCCTGCTTTGTATTTATATATATAAAATGAAACCAAAAATAATAAAAAGGATATAACAGTAACTACTTTTATAAGGTTATCGACAATCCTTGAAGTCTTATTTACCTTTTTTCGTAACTCTTCCATTACTTAAGTATATAAAACTGTTTACGCTGAGGCAAGACACTTACATTTATTGCTTATCCGGCTATCTTAACATTACTGTGACCGGTTCAAAATCTGTTTTTTATTGCCTCGCGTGATGACAACCTTCAAAGTAACTATTTCTCTATTTCCCAAAGTTTGATGTATGTTTTCACCCCCTCGTCCCAATTCTGTGTCTTCACCCACTCATATGCCGGAACGGTCAACGCCTTTGCCTTTCCGGGGTGTTTCAAAAAATACTTTATCTCCTCCGCCAATTTCTTGGGTGAATTTCTAACAACAATCCACCTCCTAAACGGTGTCATTAAAAGATAGTCTTTTTTTACGGGATTGTTATATGTTGTAACAATCAAACATTTGTAGGTAAATGCTTCAAGAATGGAGGTATGACCCGGAGACAAACAAATAAACGACTTTTTATAATATTCGGTTGGATCTACAAAACCACGCACCTTCCCATATTTCATACAATCTTTTTTTAAAGGACCGTCTCCACAAAATTCGACATGAATCTTTGTTTTCTTTAAAAACGACAGGCATTTTAAGATTTTCCTCAAACCCGTGTCTTCATCCAATCTCCCGACATACAGTAAACTGTTTTTACTTTTAACCAAGCCATTAGCAGTGTTTGTGTTAACATTCACTGATGTATACATTAAAACATCCGCTTTTATACCGTAGTGTTTTTCAACGTAGTCTGAGATAGTAATGTTCTTATTCGAAAGCAAGGTGTCAATCTTGCGAATTATTTTATTTTTAAAAGGAATTGGGTAAATCCCTTCCCAACCATGAAATGTTACAAAATTTGGCTTTCTTGGAAATAAAAATTTAAAAGGCCAATACCAAACATAAACGCTATGAGCGTGTACAAGATCTGCATTCCTCAAATATTTCAGGTGGAATAAAAACCATATCCATATTGATAATAAACCGAAGTACTTTACGGGGAGCTTATTAAACCTGACAATCTCAACACCATCAACTATTTCCTTATTTTTTAGAGAACTGTCATATTTTTCAGTAATTACCTTAACTTTATATCCTCGCTTTACAAGTCGCTTGCTCAATTCAAAAACCTGCTTCTCTACACCACCGATGTGCGGAATAAAAAGTCTGGCCAGAAATAATATCTTTTTATTTGATTTCATAATACATTTCGATTCTTGACATGTTTACATTATAAATGATTAAGTTGATGCAGTCATTAATACCTTGATGAAAATATCATTACATTTAACGGCTTTCCTTATATTTCTTTCTTTGTCTTTACCAAAAATGGTTTATTCATCAACCGACGTGTTATTTCAAGATAGTTTTGACAACATTGGTGAAAATGGAAAACCTTTAGGTTGGTTAGAGGTACTGAACCCTCCCGCTTTTTCTGTTTTAAGTGGAAGTTACAATATAACAGTGCCTGCAGACCCTTTCCACTCCTATAATTCTCTTAGTTATTACATCAACAATAATTGGATTATTGATTCGATAGAAGTAGAAGTTCTGGGAATTTCTGGACCAGATAGATTTCTTTTATTTAGATATGACTATTCACAACCCAGTTGACAAGGTTATGTATTCAAGTGGTATGAGAGTTTTTATATGAAAAAGGTGGAATTATTAGGGGTTGAAGACGAAATATGCAGACTTGTTGACACCTACAATACTGAATTGGGGAAGTCGAGTTTGATAAAAGTTGAGATAGTAGAAAACAATATTATTTTTTACATTAACAATAATAAAGTACTAGAGTGCGTTGACCCCACTCCCATTACTAATGGTGGATTTGGAATGTTTCTTCACACTTCAGGATCAAAAGATTCTTATGGAAACTGGTATCAAAATTCCGTATCTTACGACAATCTTATTGTTAGAGGAAGATATAAATCAAATAAATTCAATCTCCCCTTCCCATACACTAATCGGGAGAATCCGACGCATGAAGAATTCGCCTACAACTTTTGGAAAAGAATGACAGCTTCGTTTGACCACAACAAATTGGGGAACAGATTCCAACCTTTTACTACCGAAACATATATTAAGAAGGATTGCCCGAACGGAGTCTATGGAATTACCTGCTACGATTCCCATAACGGCACCGACTTTTCAGCAAATAAAATACAAGGTGATTATGATGTACTTCCCGTGGCTGACGGAGAAGTTGTTTATGTTTCAGACACAAGCAAGAGTGGTAAATGTATGATATCAAAGAACAGTTACGGATGTGTTGTGATCATCAAACACTCCGCAAACAATCTTTACACTCTTTATGCCCATCTTTCTGAAATCTACACAAAAGCCGGTGATAATGTTAAATACACCGACATTATCGGTAAAATGGGTAATACCGGATGCGGTCCAAAATGCGGTGTTCATTTGCATCTTGGTACGCTTATCGATAAAACTCCAAATACCGACTTCAACTCCTTAACAACTCTTGACTGGGATGAACTGCTCGTCCAATCCGAACCCAATCAATCTGTTAAAAACGACGATCCTCCAAAACATTATTGTACATATAAAACCTCCGATGGAAATATTCTTTCTTTTCAAGACCCATCTGGTTGGAGCAACGACAGCACAATCGATAGATGGGCACTGCCCAGCAATGAAGGTGGTTGCAGCACAGATTCTCCCTATCTCTGGATGAGAGATATCGGAATATCAAAACCTCAAACCGAGTTCGGACAATTCTTTCTGGAATTGTAAATATTAATCTGATATTACCTGAAGAACTTTTCCGAATATTGACCTCTTAGTGTTTCAGCACCTATTTGGAAAAAAATGTACCCAATAATTTAAATAGACAGAAGCGTTAGATCTTTTTGAAGCGGACTTCATTTAAGTACAGTATATTCTTGTTAGCTTTCATAAATTCATCCCTGATCGTATCTCTTTCTTCCAAAAATTGCTCAACGGAATAGTCGACAATACCGATCTCCTCCATCATTTGTTGAAGCTGCTCTTTTGTGAAACGGCTTCTTATCTGCTCTCCCTCCACAAATACATTCCTTTCAAGTTCGACCGCATTAGTTTTTAAAAATTTGTAATCTTCAACATCCTCAGGAGATTTGAAAGCAATAAATGCTTTTCCGTCAGTCTTTAAAATCCTATAAGCCTCAGCTAATAGAAGCCTTGTCTCTTTATATGGAAAATAGTTAAATCCGATTCTAGAAAATACAACATCGACTGAACCATCCTTAAGAGGAATTTTTCCCGTTCCGAAGTCGCATTTCTTAACGGCAAGTTTTTTTGATATTTTACTTGCTTTGGCTGAATTTACAGCCCCTTTCAAGGCATAATCGGAAATATCAAGGATTATTACGTTGTGTCCTTTACCTATAAAATACATTGCGTCATACCCAAGTCCGCCTGCCATATCACATATCTTTGATTCTCTTGGAAATAACACTTCTCTTTTTTCTGCGTATTGGGAATGTCTCTCCAAATCCGGAGGTATTTTTTTGTGGATCTCATCCCACCTTAAGCTGTCCGTGTCCATAATTAATTAATATAGTTATACATCATAAATACGCATCAGCACAATAGTATTTCTTAAAAATATAACACTGTAAATATTTTATGGTTGCAAAATCTATTCTGTGGACTTAGGGGGTATCGGATATGAAGCGAACGCCCCACCAGCCATAATTTGTGGACCCGGTTGGTCTCGTCCAAGTGAAACTTGGTGCCACTTCCAACGACCTTCTCGTTTAAATAAGGGTGGTTATTTGAAACGAAAACGTTTAATTATTACAAGGTTTGTGCTCGCTCCTGGATTCGAACCAGGGACCTCACGAATGTGAATCGTACGCTCTAACCAACTGAGCTAAGCGAGCATCGTTTCTGTATACGCATGTAAAGCGAACGCTATACCGCTGAGCTACGGGTCCGTAACTTATATTTTATCATTATTCAAAAAATATGCCGGGGAAAATATTAGGCATTGAGGTTTCTTCCTTGTTCGTTTGCTCCATTCATACTTACGTGGATCAGTTTGGCTTTCTGAAGTTCAAATATGTTGTGTGAACCGGTATAGCTCATTGCAGAACGTAGAGCTCCTATATATTCCTTTAGTAATGCACTAGTTGAACCCTGAAAAGATGTAAATACCTCGCGCCCCTCCGGTGCATAAAGATCTGAATCTGTTGTGGAATCCCCCATTTTTTTTCTGTCTTCAAAAACAGCTTTTGATGCCATTCCACGAATACGTTTTTGCAAAAAACCATTTGTCCTTACAATTGTCCCCGGACTCATATCCGTTCCCGCCCATAGACTTCCCCACATCACACAATCTGCTCCTGCTGCAATTGCTTTAGGGGGATCTCCGGGTTCACGCACTCCTCCGTCTGCAATAATCGGCGGAGCTTTTGATCTTCCCCTTAAAACTTCTTTCGCTTCAAGTATAGCAGTAATTTGTGGTATACCAGTACCTGTAACATTTCTGGTTTTACACACAAATCCCGGACCAATTCCAATTTTTATACCGTCTGCACCAATATCATAAGCAAACAGAACTCCTTCTTTTGTAGCAACATTCCCAACTACGATAGGTGTCTTGATCTTTTCATTAATTTTAAGTTTCTTTATCATTTCTGATGAATAAATTGAGTGTCCATGTGCTATATCCAAAAACAAAATATCAGCCCCGGCGTCTACAACTTTATGGGCGCGCTCAATATCTATACTATGTACACCAATAGCCGCTCCGACCACCAATCTTCCCTGAGAATCCAATGCTGCTTTCGGGTATTTTTTGATATGCTCATAGTCTTTTAATGTGTAAACACCAAAGAGAATTCCATCTTTTTCAACAATAGGCAGTTTTTCTATCTTATTTTCTCTCATGATCTTAACTGCATCTTCTAAAGTTGTACCAACTGATGCTGTGATCAGTTTTTCATTTTCATTTGATTCATATGGTGTCATCACTTTTTTAATAGGAGTGTCAGGGTCTCCGGATAAAAAATCTCTGCTTGTGGCAATTCCACAGAATCTTCCATCGTAATCATTTCCCCGATACACAATTACATAACCTCTCATATGTATCTTAAGAAGAGATAGAGCATCACTAATAGTTGCATTTTCGGAAACGATCGGTGGGTTCTTTTCGATCAATCTCATCTTTTCTTTCACTATTCTTATCATGTCCGACTGCTTGTCCGGAGAATTATTTCTATGTATCTCTCCCATACCTCCATTCAAAGCAAAAATTGATGCCATATCGTTCTCTGTTACCGTATCCATACCCGCGGATATAAAGGGGATGTTAATTTTCGGAGCATTGTTTGCAACTTTAGTTGAAGTGTCTATCTGACTCCCGAAACGCGAGACTATATCCGAATACGAAGGTTCTAAATATACATCCGAAAATGCTAAAGCCGAATCACCGCTATAATAGGAGACCTTATTTTTTAAGGTTGTTAATAACGTCTTCACAATTAGTAATTATTGGATAAATCAAGTATATAGTCAAATAGTAATTCCCATCCTATATTTTTGTTTTATATACGGTGACCACTTAAAAAGTGTATATGTAAATTTATTACCAAACTATCAACACATCGCTTCCTAAATACTTCTGTTTATTGTTAAATGTTTAATGTATTACTATAATTATCTGTATGGTTTTTCAGCGTTTAGGCGATTTTTTTTTAGATATTTTAGAGGTGTTTGTTACATCCTTTGCAATATTTCTATTTTTCTACCTTTTAGTGCTTCAACCCCATAAAATAAACGGGAATTCCATGGAACCCAACTTCCACGACGGACAATATCTGCTGACTGATAAACTATCTTACCGCTTCCGGGAACCACAGAGGGGTGATGTTGTGGTTTTCGAACCGCCAGTCAATGAGGAAGAGGAATATATTAAAAGAATAATCGGACTTCCCGGGGATGCTATTTCAATCAAGGATGGGCATTTTTTTATTAATGGAGTTAATTTGTCAGAAGATTATATCCCCGCAAACATTTATACAAAAGGGAAATCTTTCTTACCAAACAATTCAGAAAAGATCGTCCCTCAGGGATCTTATTTTGTATCCGGAGATAATCGTGAATATTCTTCCGATTCAAGATATTGGGGTTTTATAACCAAAGATAAGATAACCGGAAAAGCATGGCTAATTTACTGGCCGCCGTAAGATTTGGGTTTTATTAAAGCAGGGGAATAATCTCTTCAAGAACCTGCAACTGCTTTATACAATTTTTGAAGTCTTTCCTCAGTCTCTTCCAAATTGCCTTTGAATATAAATTGTATCCGAGTTTCCCTTTGAGAACGGATCAGTTTTACGACGGAAGTTTTTTTCTTTTTATTATCATCATTCTGGAAGTTGGCGAATATATTTGTCATATCTTCCTGCATTTTATCTATATCATCGGAGACTATCCTCATAATTACTTTTGTTGCACTTGACCTGTCCATATCCTGATTTGCTTTTGCTTTCATCCTTCTGGCAAGCTCCTCAGCCCGTCTAACTGACCCGGACTCTTTGAGAATGATCTTGTATGCCTCTACCATGAGGTCAGGGTCATCAATCGCCGCTAATGCTCTGGCATGTCCTTCCGTAATAAGCCCGGAGAGAAGGCCATCCTTAAGAGCGTCGGGGAGCGTCAAAAGTCTTATCGAATTGGATACATAAGCAACTGATTTACCTATTCTTACTGAAATTTCGGAAGAAGACAGTGAAAATTCTGTCATGAGCCTCTCAAAACCTTTTGCTCTGTCTAGCGCATTCAAATCTATTCTTTGAACATTCTCTACAAGCGCCATTTCCAGCATTCCTTTTGGAGAAGTTTCTCTGATCAATGCCGGAACATGAGTTAAACCTGCCAACCTTGCAGCTCTCCAACGCCTTTCACCGGCAATAATTTGATAACCGGCAGGTGTCTTGGCAACAACTAAAGGTTCAAGTATTCCGTGTTCTTTAATTGAATCAACAAGATCGACAAGTGTTTCGGGCGTAATTGACCCTCTGGGTTGCAGAGGATTAGGTTGAAGCTGATCTATCGGAATTTGTATAACTTCTTCTGCCATAATTTGTTATATGAATCAGCAGAAAGTAAAAATATTTTTGTCTGCTGATTGTTGTTTACTTCTTATTTCTTATCACTTTCTACACACACTGTTTTTCGACCAAGCTTTGTTTTAAATTTCACGGTACCTTTTAATGTAGAATATAATGTGTGATCTTTACCTACCCTTACTCCAGATCCCGGCATAAATCTCGTACCGCGCTGACGAACGATGATGCTTCCAGCCAATACTTTTTCTCCATCGTGAACCTTAATACCCAAATATTTAGGCAGTTTTCTTTTTTGCTGTACTAATTTACCACCTTGCTTCTTTTTTGACATAAATTCACTATAGTTAATATTTTCACGAAAGTCAAGAGTTTATATATTGATATATATTTATATAGTTAGGAGGTTATCTTTTCAACAGAAAGTTCGGTAAGTTCAGCTCTGAAACCTGAATGTTTGCGGTACCTTGATTTTGCTTTATATTTGAATACTTCGATCTTCTTCCCTCGAAAATCTTTAATTTTACTAAGAACAACCTTCACCTTATCAAGATAAGGCTTACCAATCATAAGTTTCTCATCGTCTCTTAATAGTAAAGTGTTTTCATTGAGCTCATCCTTAGCTCTATCAACAACAATTTTGTCTCCCTCGGACACTCTGTACTGCTTTCCTTTAATTTTTATAACTGCGTATTTGACCATAACATTGCTATTTTAACCGTAAACCGTGATTAACTCAAGTGCTTACTTTTTGCTGCCGCTTACAATTAACCCCAGACTCAAAAATGTAGACATTAAAGAAGATCCTCCGGCAGATACAAGCGGCAGGGGAAGTCCGGTGATCGGCAGCAACCCCAAATTCATTCCGATATTGATAAGTGACTCAAATAATAATATGGATATAGTGCCTATACCAAAGTACAAATAAATTTCATTTTGTGTTTCTGAAACGATTGTTGCTATTCGGTAAAATAGAGTAAACAGGAATACCAGAACCGCAACGGATCCCAAAAACCCCAGCTCCTCCGATATACCTGCAAAAATAAAATCCGTATGTTTTTCAGGTAAATATTTCAGCTGGGTTTGAAAACCTTTCTTAAAGCCTCTTCCAAATATCCCGCCGGAACCTACAGATATGATCGATTGAATTGTGTTATAACCTGAACCCTTCGGATCATTATTATATTCGACAAAGCTCATAATTCTTTCTTTCTGATATGGCTTGAGGTAGTACCAGGTTGTAGGCATTATCATTCCAAAAAGCATTGCAAAAAGAAGCAAATATTTTAATTTAAATACTTTTGTAAAAAACATCGCAAAAAACCCTAAAAAAGTTATTAGTGAAACACCAAACGAAGGTTGAATAGCTATTAAAATTACAGGTATTAATCCCAATATGATCATAAATCCTATATCTTTAAATTTACCGCGAAATACAATCAGCATTTTGGCAAAAAATAGAAGTAAAAAGGGCCTTACTACTTCAGAAGGCTGGAATGACAATCCCCCAATAGGTATCCAGCGTATAGTTCCACGGGTAACTTCACCTAATATCAACGTCAAAATAAGCAGGAGCAACGAAATTATATATAAATAGGGAGAGAAAAATACAACTACATCAAACCCTATATAATATATTATGTAAAAGAAAAGAATCGATAAAATTACATATAGATAATATTGAGGAAATATATCCGGTGAAAGTGAATTTAGTATAAAAAGACTTACAAGCAGTAGCAAAAATGTACAAATAGTTATAACAGGTTCTTTAACCAGAGGTTCAAATAATAGTTTCACTTTTTCAATTTAATTTTTTCTATTCCGAACGAACCGGATATTTGAATATTATCAGCAAGTGTCTTTCTTTTTATAAGATTTAGAAGTTCTTTATTTTCCGGCAGCCATTCGCTTTTTACATTGATCATGTCTGATAGATCAACACCGCTTTGCTTTCTTTCGTTTTGGATCTTTCTGATAAGTTCTCTCGTCCTCGCTTCTTCCTCAAGTTCGGGAGAGATAATCGTATTCAACCCAACTTTGAATTCCTTTGATTTGATCCATAAAACTTTTTTAACATTCAACTCAGCGGAGATAAGATCGTATAATCTTGAGTTAACATCTTGATCTGAATATACTATGATTTCGGAAAGTGGCTGTCTTACGGGTATGTTTTTATCTTTTCTTAAGGAATGCCCCATTTCAACGACCTGTCTTATATGATCCATTTCCCTAACCAATATTCCAATAGCCCCATCTCCGCCTAAATCTTCTTTCCAGCTTTTTAATTCACCATCGTCAACCCAATCGGTCAAATGAACTGACGGTAATTTAGTAAGATTTGTAAATATAGCGTCTGCCAAAAACGGCGTAAACGGAGCCATAATTCTACATAAATTTACCAATATTAACCGTGAAACAGCATAAAAATTGTCTTTATCAGCGCCATTTTCAGCACTGACTCCTACCCGCTCTCTGGATCTTCTGATATACCATAAGGATATATCGGAAACGAAAAATTCGATTCCTTCAACCGCTGTCTTTGCGTCATATTTTTCAAGACTGCTTGTAACAACGTCTACAGCCTCAATTAAGCGCGCGAGTATCCAAGCATCAAGTAGATTTTCAAAATTCACCCTTTTCTTATCATCGAACTTCCAGGCGTCAAGATTTGCGTAAGTCACAAAAAAGTTATAAATATTCCAAAGCATCAGATGAAAACTCCTTCTGGTTTCATCGGCAGTTTTGTATCCGAAAAGCAAATTATCAGCAGGATTTTGCTTGCAATAGATCCACCTCATCACATCAACGCCAATTTTTTCTGAGGCTTCATTAAATTCTATTGAGTTCCCCCAACTCTTATGCATAGGCCTTCCGTCTTCAGCAAGGGCTGTTCCGAATCCCAGTACTGTTTTATAAGGAATCTCATTTTCAAGGATCGCACTCATTGCAAGTACCGAGTAGAACCAATTTTTAAATTGTCCGGGAAAACTTTCGGTAATAAAATCGGTAGGGAACCATTTCTTAAATTCTTCTTTGTTGCTGGTGTATAATGGATCTGATCTGTTATCTTTAGAAACCGTCGAAAATGGAACTATCCCCGCATCGAGCCATGGGTTTCCAACATCAGAAACCCTGGACATCAATTCTCCACATTTTTCGCATTTTATCTTAACCTTATCTATATAAGGTTTGTGCGGAGTATGTCCTTCAAATATTTCCCATCCTTCGATCCCTTTTTTCTTCAATTCATCATATCCCCCTATTACTTCAAAATGTCCGCAATCGCATTCCCAAATAGGAAGAGCCAAACCCCAATACCGATTTTTTTTGGAGATAAGCCAATCATGCATATTCGAAAGCCAGTCCAACTCTCTTTTTAATCCAAAAGATGGTATCCATTTTATTTTTTTTGCTAAATTTTTCATGTCTTCTCTCACAGGATCAATCGCGATATACCATTCATCGGTAAGTTTCCAGACAAGTTCGCTCTTACATCTCCAGCACGCGGGATAGCGGTGTTTGTACGGATGAAGTTTAAATAGAAAATCTCCACCGTTATGACTTTTTAAGTGATCAATTATCAATTCGGGATGCTTTTTTGCATTCTGTCCTGCAAATGATCCAAAATCATCAAGGTAATCCGCGCTGTCAGTGATTGCCGGCATAACAGGAAGTCCTAATTTCTTACCGAGTTTGTGATCTTCTCCTCCGGTTCCTGTTGAAGTGTGCACCAACCCCGTTCCTTCTTCTGCCGATATCGGCATAATCATCGCATCTGTGGAGACAACCGTATGAAATAATTTATCATTCATAAATGCTTGATTTGAAGGAAGTTCATCAAAAGCAGATGTGTACTTAAGCCCGACAAGTTCGCTACCTTTAACCGTTCTAATAACAGTTCCCCCCTCTTTAAACACTGCAGTTTTTAAAGCTTCCATTATCCAATATTTCTTTCCGTCAAATTCAATTAGTGAATAGTCGCCTTTTCCATCAACGGATACAGCGATATTGGCAGGGATCGTCCATGGAGTAGTTGTCCAAACAAGCAGATATTCATTATCGCGGTCTTTCAGAGGAAGACAAAAATATATCGATGCATGTTCAACATCTTTATAATCTTCGGTCAAAATTTCGTGCTCAGATATCGCAGTTTCACAGCGGTAACACCAAGGAACAACGTCGTTCCCTTTATAGATTAACTTTTTTTCGTAGCAGACCTTTAAAAAATGCCAGATCATATAATTATTTTCATCACTCATCGTGAAATAAGAGTTATCCCAATCCATAAAGTTCCCGAGCCTCTTACTTTGATCGGTTTGAATGGATGAATACTTGTTTACACGGTCTTTGCATTTTTGAATAAATTCGGCAACTCCATATTTATCGATATCTTTTTTATTCGTAAAACCAAGTTCTTTTTCTACCTCCACTTCAACCCATAATCCCTGACAGTCAAAACCGTTTTGAAATCTCTGTTTAAACCCCCTCATATTTTTATATCTCTGCCAGATGTCTTTATACGTTCTTCCCCATGCATGGTGAACTCCCATCGGATTGTTTGCTGTAATTGGCCCGTCTAAAAATGAGAAGTATTTTTCTGAAGTACTATTTTTTTCCAGATACTTTTTTACAACCCCTTTTTCATACCAGTTCTTTAAAAGTTGTTTTTCCTGTTCTACAAAATTCACTTTCGAATCAACGGGGTCATAAAAGGGTTTTTTATTGTCCATGTTAAGAATTTTACAATATTACCTAAAGTATTTGAAGAAGGGGAGATTAAATGGTTAATTTGTTGCTTGCTTACTTATTCGCTTAGTCGCTTAATCACTTATGTCTTACTGGTGTTTCATTTTACGAAGGAAAGCCGGTATTTCAAATTTTTTTCCGAATTCGTCATCTTCTTCTTCAAAATCCTGTTCGCTCTCAGCATTTTCATACACTTTTTGTTCCTGCTCAATGCTCTTCTCACCAACAACCCCCTGTATTTGCGGCTCGACTTTTTGACTCATCTTTGCAAGTTTAGACTTTGCTTCATCGAAACCGGTTGCAACTACAGTAATTCTTACCTGATCTGTCATATCATTTTTAATAACGGAACCAAATATTATATTTGCATCAGGTTCAGCGGCAGATGAAATGATTCTGGCAGCTTCATCCACCTCAAACATTGTAAGGTCAGGCCCGCCCGTTATGTTAAAAAGTACTCCTGTAGCACCCTCTATAGACAGGTCAAGAAGCGGTGATGCGACCGCTGCCCGAGCGGCCATTTGTGCCCTGTTTTCACCAACACCTGTTCCGATCCCCAAAAGAGCCGATCCGGCGTCTTTCATAATAGTTTTTACATCCGCAAAATCAACATTTACAAGTCCGGGGGTCGTAATTATTTCCGATATTCCACCTACAGCTTGAGCTAAAACCGAATCAACTACCTTAAATGCCTCGACCAATGTCATTTTTCTATCAATGACATCCATAAGTCTCTGGTTCGGAATTACAATCAATGTATCGACTTCTTTTCTGAGTTTTTCTATACCGTCATCGGCAACAACCGACCTTCTTGTACCCTCAAAATGGAATGGTCTTGTCACAACAGCTACGGTTAAAGCCCCGCTTTCTTTTGACATCTTGGCAATAACAGGGGCGGCTCCCGTTCCCGTTCCTCCACCCATACCTGCCGTGATAAATACCATATCAGAATCTAACATCAGCTCATTCAATTTTTCCTGAGATTCTTCCGCCGCTTGTGTTCCAATTGACGGATCACCACCGACACCTAAACCTTTCGTTATCTTTTCACCTATCTGAAGTTTTGTAGGAGCTTTATTAGCTAATAGTACTTGAGCATCCGTATTTACAACGATAAATTCAACCCCATTTATATTTCCACCATCCACCATCGAGGAAACTGCATTTCCTCCCCCACCGCCCACGCCGATTACTTTGATTTTCGCTATTCTACCTGAATCGGGTTTTACCAATGCCATATTTTACTCAAGGCAGATTGTATATTAGGCAGAAGATAAAAACAAGGCAGAAGGACAATATTAATGATTACTTATTTACTGAATCTCTAAACCGCTTAATCACTTTATAACTTGTTACGGCAAAAGATCTTTAAATATCTTCGATAATTTACCGCCAAACCGTATTGTGGGTAGTTTCAATCTTTTTGTTGTTCCTGTCAAGTGGTCTTTAGATTCTTTTTTCGAAGCATTAATAAGAAGACCAATCGGGACCGAGAATGATGGATTCATTATCTCGTCCACCAACCCCTGAACACCTCTTGGTTTTCCGATGCGCACAGGTAAAGATAGCATCCTTTTTCCTGATTCCTCAACGCCAAAAACTTGTGCTCCGCCGCCCGTAATAATAACACCGGAAGGAACTTTATTTATTAATTTTTCCTTTTCAAGTTGGACTTTTACCATAGAAAAAATCTCATTCAGACGCGGCCGGATAATTCCCTCTACGACAGTCTTTCGTGAAACTCTTTTATCTTCGTCAATTCCGTATTTTGTAAGATCTATCTGATCATCACTGTCTATACCTGCTCTTTTATCGCTGGTGTGCAGGGATAATTTAATTTTTTCCGCCGATTCCAAAGACACTCTCAAACCTGTTGCCAGATCTTTTGTTACATTTCTGGAACCAATTGGTAAAACATAGGAATAATTAATAGATCCTTCTTCATAAACTGCGATCGACGTCGTCCCTCCGCCGATATCTAAAAGTACGCAACCCAACTCTTTTTCAGTTTTGGAAAGTACGGCATCGGACGCGGCAATACCGGAGTAAACAAAGTCTTCAATTTTGATACCGGCCTCATCCAGTACTTTTTCAATGTTCTTTACAGCCGACGCAGATGCGGTTATCAAATGCGCTTCGGCTTCCAGTCTTACCCCCTCCATCCGCAGCGGATCTTTAATGCCGTTTTCACCATCTACAATATATTCACGAGGAAGCACATGCACCAAAACCCGCGTTGCCGGTAAATTTACTGCCGAAGCTGCTTCTATAACTCTATTGACATCGTCATGGGTTATCTCCCCTTCCGGATTGGATATAGCAACAACACCGTGAGAATTTATAGAAGAAATATGAGCACCACCTAGCGAAACAAAAGCTTTTGTTATGTTATACCCCGCCATTCTTTCCGCAGATTCAACAGATTCGATTACAACCTCGATTGCCTCCTCCAAATTTACGATTTGTCCCTTTTTTATACCCCGTCCCTCACCGGATTCGCTTGCGGATACACCCGTAACATTAATTGTTGTCGACATGTCCGAAAGCTCTGTTTGCAAATTTGCGATTAATGTTGTAACTTTCTCCGAACCTATATCTATAGCGGCAATTGTTCTTGTTTTCGATTTCATCATATATCTAAATATTTTACAAAAAAACTTCTAAAACCGGCTATCAATTCCAGATCCCGAAGATAATGAGATTTTGAATATCTCAGACTTGATATCTCATAACAGGTCCATCATACCTAAAATCAATTTCCGAAACCTTAGAAATACCATCTTCTAATAGTCCTCTTTTTATTTTATCAAACTGTGTCACTACATAATAGACCCTTGCAGACAATACTTCAGAATTTCCTTCTAAAGGAAATAGTAGCTTAATTCCTTCATAATATTCAACCGTCAGATAATTGTGTTCGTATTTGAAACTCCCAATATGGGTTATGTTGGCAATTCTTGAAAATAAACTGTGTGCAAATTTATCATTGTTTTCCAGATGATCGCCCACTTCATAAGATGAATTTGGATTATTCACACATTTTTCACCTTGCCCATCCGATATCTTTAATACAAGAAAGTCATCATCAAAGTAATAAGTTTCATTTGATCCGTTCAAACAATGTTCCGGAATCCTTTCATTTACATAAACAATTAGGTCCCCCCTAAGATCAAAATGAATATAATAAGAATTTATCAAAATATTATCATCTATGGTATTTTTCACTTCCCGATATGTGTTTATAATATTTTGATCATTAATATGTGCCAGATCGTTAATGATGGCTGAGTTGCACTTTGTAAATTGACTTTTACACCCTACTCTTTTGATCTTAATTAAGTTAAATAATAGAAAAATAATTAAAGTCGCCAAAAAGATCCCCGAAATCTTCCAAATCCCCAACCTGCTTATTTTAAAACCAAGACCGGGTAAAACCCGCCCAATTCCCCGCGAGCGTCTCGGGATGCGATATTTCTTCTCTCTTGATAAGGTCATACCTTATTATTTACATTGAGTCTTGTCCGTAATTTATATATCTTCATTTTTTATTAATAAATGTGAGAGATCATTGATATGATTAACGGTCATAATCCTATTTCATTTGTTCTTGAATCAGGTTTAATAGTTTTTCTGCAGCACGCCCATCATCAACCATAGTAGGCTTTACGTTTTCAACAATTGTATTCCAATTCTTACTAGCAAGAAGAATTTCTTTATAAAGCGTATCGGGTGTGAGCTCGGTTTCTTTTATAACTTTCGCCAATCCCGTCTTTTTTGCATAATTTGCATTTTTATTTTGTTCATCTTGAAAGGAATACGGGATCGGTATCAAGATTGATGGAATATTAAGATACAATATTTCTGATACTATATTCGCACCCGATCTGGATACTATAATGTCGGAAAGATCCAAATAACGGCTCCAGTTCCACATCTCAGTAGTTGGGAATACTTCGTATTTGTCTTTATACTTTCCATCCATATTTTTCTTAACATTTAGAAACTCTTCATAGTTTCTCATTCCGGTTTGATGATATATCCTATATTTTTGCAATAATTTAATTAATATAGGTTTTATATTTTCATTAATTACAACAGATCCTCTCGAACCTCCGGTAATAAATATCGAGAAATGTCTTTTTCCGGAACTTTTTTTATTAGTTTTAGTTATCTCTTCCGAAATCGGATTTCCAATTACTACACAATCTTTTCCTTTAAAATATGACCTGCTCTCCTCTCTTGCTAGTGCTATCTTACTGGCAAAATAAGAAGAAAAATGATTAGCTCTTCCTGCAGCGCAAGTCTGTTCGTGTATTATCACAGGTATATTTAACAATTTTCCCATGACTACAACAGGAAAAGCAGTAAAACCTCCAAAAGATACAATGATCTTGGGGTGTACTTTTACCAAGATATAAAATGCCTGAAAAAAACCGACAGGTATTTTCATCAACGAGGGAATCGTCCAAATCGAATATTTTCTTTGTAACCTGCCGCTTGTAAGCGGTATGTATTGAACTCCGATCTTCGGAAAATATTCGCTCTCTAATGTGGGAACTTTCTTATCTTCAAACGCACTTCCTGCCCCTACAAAAATAACTCTCCACAAAGGTTTGGATTTTTTTATTCTCTCGATCAATGAATACGCGGTCGAACCGGCGTGTCCGCCTGTTAAAAGAATGACCATTTCGTTTCCGATTGGTTTAATAACGTTGCGTCCATTCCGAAAATACAAATTATTTATGCCCATGTTTCTTTATTAAATATAATCAATGAATTAAATATTCCGAATGCGATCAATAGTGAAAGAAGAGATGATCCGCCGTAGGAAATAAAAGGCAAAGGAACACCCGTAAAAGGGATGGTGGAGGATATTGAACCCAAATTAATAAATGTTTGTCCTGTAAACCACGAAAATATTCCTATTGATAGGACTTTTTCATAGGTACCATTTAATCCTGATGCCAATTTAAGAAGTCTTGCAGATATTGTAAAATACAGAACAAGTATTAAAAATACTCCGACAAATCCCGTTTCTTCGGCAATTATTGCAAAGATCGAATCAGTTGTCGCTTCCGGTAAAAATAAATATTTTTGTCTTGACTGGCCTATACCCACACCACTAACACCGCCATTCGCAAGTGAATAAAGCACTTGTTTGATATGATAGTTTGTATCTGAATATTTTGCGAATGGATCCATAAATGACGTTACTCTATCCCTCCTATAGTCGGAAGAGAATATTAGAATCAAAGACAATATGATTCCCAATAAAACATATAAAAGTACGCTCTTGACACTTATTCCCGAAACAAATAATTGCATGAAAAATATAAAAAGCAGTGTGATCACCGTTCCCAAATCGGGTTGTGCCATAATAAGTAGGACCATAACAACGATAGGAAAAAGATAGGCAGCGATACCCTTTCCTGATGAAGCGATCCTTGCGACATAAATACAAAGTGCAAGTTTGGCAAATTCTGAAGGTTGTATGCTGGAAAAACCGAGGTCTATCCACCTTCTTGCTCCAAGGGTCTCAATGCCAAAATGCGGTATCAAAACAAGTACAAGGAGTATAAATGATACTATCAACAAGTGCAGAGCATATTTTTCCCATAATTTATATGGTAAATAAGAAAATATTATATAAAATACTAACCCAATAACTATCCACAATCCTTGTTGTTTCGCAAAATAGAATCTGTCTGAAAATGTTTCCATCGCTTTAGGAGCCGAAACATCAAGAATTGCAATGAATCCGACAAATAGCAGCATGAGTATTGGGATAGTTAATTTTTTATCAAAATATATACTTTTAGTGAAGCGTTTAATTTTCATACAAGAGTAAACACCGTACGGTAGAGATCACTAGATTACCGAAAGCCACAGACCAAATATCGCAAGCACTATTCCTACAAGCCATGCCCTGAATACGATCTTTGGTTCTTCCCACCCCCAGGTTAAAAAGCTGTGATGAAGAGGAGCTAACGGCAAGATCGGTTTTTTCAATATTTTCCAACCTGCTATCTGGATTAATGAGGAAGCTATCTCTACTATAAAAATTCCACCAACAACAATTAATGCTACAATACTTCCTGTAATAAGCCCTATTACAGCTAAGGTTGCGCCAAAAGATAGGGCGCCTGCATCTCCTAAAAATATTCTAGCCGGCCAAACATTAAAGTATAAAAAAGCGATCAATGCACCTGTCAATAAGGCAATAAACAAAGATAGCGGGGTATCTAAACTTGACGAGGATATAACCCCAAAAGCAATCAGGCAGATCAAAAGTAATCCAACGGCAAGTCCGTCCAAGCCATCGGTAATATTATAAGCATTAGCAAAGGCAACAATAATAAACGAAGAAAAGACCGGGTAAAATACTCCTAGGTTCAAATTTAGATTGATAAAAGGAATGTGAAGTATATTTATACCCAATTTATTGTACAAGATATAAGATATAATACCTGCCAGAATCCATTGAAGTATGAATTTGCTTTTTCTCGACATTCCAAACCATTGTCCCAATAATCCAGGACGCGGTTTTGCATAAATTTTCATCAGATCGTCCGACAATCCCAACAAGCCGAAAGAAATAAAAGTAAAAAATATTAAAAATACCTCGCTTTTCAGATCATAACTGGTACTAATACCTACCCCCATGTGAGAGGCAAAGGGAAATAAAAAAGCAAACAAAATTACCACAACGAGTATGATCAATACTCCTCCGCCGACGGGAGTACCAGCTTTCTTATCATGATATATATCAAATATAGGGATCTTACCCTTTTTAGGAGCTTCTTTTTGTCTTGTAATATGTAATTTATATAGAAGATTAATATAGGGAATAATAAAAATGCTGGTTATCAGAAACGAAAAGAGGACAAGTCCTAATGTTAACGGCAGTACATTTTGTAAACTCATATCATGTTAAAATATAAGTATATATGATTATTATTCATTGAGATAATTTTTCAACCACATCATCCAAACCGATCGATCTGGACCCTTTAAGAAGTACCAATGTATTTTCGCTTAACAAAGATTTCAGTAAAAGATATGCCTCGTTCTTATCTTTTGCCCCATATGTCTTTACAAAATTATTATTCTTCTTTACTATCTCAATGATTATATTTGATTCTTTTCCAACGCAGATTATAAATCCGATATCCATTCCTGAAATAACTCTCCCAATTTCCTGATGATATTTTTCACTATCTTCACCAAGTTCGAGCATGTCTCCAAACACGATTCCCTTCTTATAATTCTTATATACTTTTGAGGTTTCATTGAAACTTTTAAGAGTTTCTCTTGCTGCTTTCGGATTATTATTATATGTATCATCAATTATCACCCGATTATTTTCCAATTCAATTATATTCATCCTATGCTCCAGAGGTATAAAATTTTCTAACCCTTTCTTAATATCTGTCGGAGAAATCCCAAGATCATAGGCAACTGCCGCGGCGGCTAAGGAATTATTAACAAAATGTCTTCCAATGATCGGAAGGTTCACTGCTACTCTCTTTCCGTTAATATTTAGGGTATAAATACTACCCGATCTCTTTATTCTGTATTTATCTGAATAAACATTTGTACCTTTTCCAAAATATGTAACCATTCCTCTAGTATCCTTAATAGTCTTCTTTAAATATGTGTCCTCACGATTTAATACTACCCTGTCGTTTTCTCCCGTAAACAATGCTAATTTAACCTTTTCCTTGTAAACATTATCAACAGATTTAAAATAAGTGAGGTGGGTGGGGTTGATATTTGTAATAACAGCAATATTAGGTTTTGCCAGCCATAGGTAAAAATCCATTTCTCCCGGATATTCAACACCCATTTCCAGGACAAGATACTTTGTTGACGGTCTGCACTTCAATATTGTAGTTGGTATGTTATAAACAGGATCGATATTTGCATATGAATAAATTGTCTCTCCTTTTAAGCTTAGTATCGAAGACAACATTTCTTTAGTAGAAGTTTTCCCAGCGCTTCCGGTTATTCCAATCACTTTTATATCAAAACACTTTCTCAATATAGATAAATAATATTTTGCCAAGCGTCTTTTTATTGGATGAATAACAAAGGTTTTATATACATGAACACACCGATCCCCAAAAGACCGCGCTTTTAGATCTTTCATATAGTGAACGTCCGGTAAATTCCTTCCCACCAATATTTTAATTAATCCGGAATTTATATTATTTAAACGCATATGAAATTATTTTATCAAGAAGTTTAGGATATGATAACCCATATGCTTTTGCGGCTTTAGGCAATAGTGACATTGGGGTTAACCCGGGAATGGTATTAATTTCCAAAATGTACGGATCGTATCCATTTTTTAAGATAAAATCGACACGCGAAAATCCCTTGCATCCCAACAGGGAATGCACATTAACGGCAATTTTTTGCACGATCTTAGTCAAATTTCTACCAATCCTTGCAGGAATGATTTCTTCCGATCCGCTTTCCGTATACTTCGATTCGTAATCGAAAAACCGGGATCTTTTCGAAATAATTTCCACTAACGGCAATGCAAATGGTTGATTATTTCCAAGCACTCCGCAAGTTACCTCTATTCCTTTGACATATTCATCAACCAAAGCAATGTCACTGTATTTCCAAGCAACTTTTAACGATTTTCTTAGTTCTGCTGAATTATCTGCGATTGATACGCCAACGGACGATCCTTGATTGTTTGGTTTTACGAAGTATGGCGGTTCACCGACTAGTCTTCTCACGGATTTTGGAAAATCATTTCTTTTAAGGACAATATATTTCGGTATCGGGAGATTTTCCTTTTCCATAATTTTTCGAAACATCAGTTTGTCCATCCCCAATGCGCTTGCTAAAACACCCGATCCTGTATATTTAATTCCGGCAAGTTCCAAGAGACCCTGAATCGTTCCGTCCTCCCCAAATGGACCATGCATAGCTACAAATACAATATCTGGTTTAATCTTAATGTTAGATAGACTTTTGTATTCTTTTTTTGTAGCCAAGCCCACTTCTTTACTTTCATTTCTGTGTTTTATTGAATCGCCGATCAGATTTAATGAATCCTTGGACGTAAGCTTCCATCTATCTCCGTTTCTTGAAATTACAATAGGGAATATGTTGTAGTTTAACTTAAGTTATTAACAACTTCACGTCCACTGATAATTGATATCTCATGCTCAGAGGATCTTCCACCCATTAACACAAAGATGTTCTTTTTACGAGGCACAGTTGATATTATACAATGAATTTACTGATTCTGAAAAATTCTGCAGTAAAAAATATTCTTCTTTGCACTATCCTTACAAAGACGCCATCCTTATTTTATCCGATATCTTTTCACCCAAATACTTTTCTGCCACATAAATAAAATTGCATGATAAATCTGTCAGAAAATATTTATCATCAGCCTTTTTTAGTTCTGATAGAGAATTATTCTTTAACAAATGTTTTCGTAAATAAACCGCTGCCTCAGCGCCCGGATTTATCAGTTTAACATTGCTTCCAACCTCACTTTTAATAATATTTTTTATAATTGGGTAATGAGTACACCCCATAATCAATGTATCAATATTCAACTTTTTTAATGGGGATAGGTATTTAACGGCAACCAATTTAATCAATTTTCCGGATATTTCACCCTCCTCGATCAAAGGAACAAAAAGCGGACATTTGATTTGATATATACTAACCAATCTGGACTTTTTCTTTAAAGCAGATTTATAAGCATTGCTATCGATCGCTCCTTTTGTTCCGATTACTGCAATTATTTTTGTTTTACCATCTCTTAGAGCTCCTATTGACCCCGGAATAATCATATCAATAACGGGAATACCAACCATTTTAGCTACTTCTTGGTATGCAAAGGCCGAAGCCGTATTGCAGGCGATTACCAAGCATTTTATTTTAAATTTTGTTAAAAATAATGCATCTTCCAGTGCAAATCTTATTACCGTCTCCTTTCCTCTTGTACCATAAGGTACTCTTGCGGTATCCCCAAGATATATGATTTGTTCATTTGGAAGTATTTTTTTTATTTCTTTCACCACAGTTAAACCACCCAATCCCGAATCAAATATTCCAATAGGTCTATTATCCATAAGCAACAATTTCTTTAAATTGATCCCCCCTGTCTTTATAGTCGGAAAACATATCAAACGATGCGCATGCAGGCGAAAGCAGGACTACACCTCCTTTTTTCGTAACTTCTTTGCATTTCGCTACAATCTCCGTCATATCACTCTTTCCCAACTTAACTATTGAACTATTAAATTCATAGATTCTTAATAACTTATTAAGCTTATTTTGAGTATTCCCGATAAGAATAATATTTTGAAGATTCTTCTTCTTACAAAGATGTTTTACCATTTCATCAAAAGCCAACCCTTTATCATAGCCTCCGAGTACTAAGGTAATCGCTTCAGTAAATGAATCGACTGCGGCAATCGTTGTCTGAGGGTTCGTTGAGAATGAATCGTTATAATATGTAACACCGTTAATCACTCTCACCAACTCAAGCCTATGTTCCAATCCTTTAAAAGAAAAGACCGTTTTTTTAATACTGTTAATATCTGCGCCTGCCAATTGCGATGCACAAATTGCCGCACATACATTTTCCCAGTTATGTTATAGTTTATCAACTGACCCAATTTCAAATCCCGACACCTCGTGGGTGACCGAATGAACTCCCGCGGGGTGGATACTTGTAATTATTTTTCCATCTTTTACATACACTCCCTGAACCCTTTTCTCTTTACTGAAAAAATAATTCATTGATAGGGAGGTGTCTGCAAAACTTTTGGACGTACCGTAGTCGTAATTAATAACCTTTAGATCGTCTTTATTTTGAAATCTGACAATATTTTTCTTGGCATCAACGTATTCCTTTTGGTTCTTGTGCCAATCCATATGATCGGAAGTGACATTTAAAACAACTGCAATATTGGGGCTATTATTCAAATCAATTAACTGAAATGAAGACAATTCCAGTATTACAATACTGTTGCTGTCTGTACTATCCAAAATCGACAACGGAGGGGAACCGATATTCCCGGTTAAATATATTTCCCTGTTACTCTTTTTTAATGACTTGTCCTGAGCACTTCGGCTTTGCTTTGGGTAAACTTGCCGAAGGATTTCGTAAATAAGCGTACTTGTTGTCCCCTTACCCTTCGTCCCTGTTACTCCGATTGAAAGACCTTTATAATTTTCTAAAAAGTATTTTATATTGCTTGTTATCTCACTTCCTCCCTTTTCCGCTTTTATAATTTCGGGGATGTATCGGTAAAAACCCGGAGACCTGAATATGACACCGAACCCCGCAAGTCCATTCTTTAAATAGTCCTTTCCTGTTATGAATTTAATCCCTGAAGCATCAATACCTTTTAAATCAAGCTCATTTCTGTTTTTTTTATCTAATACGGTTATGTTTTCAAACCCATGTTTTTTAAGATAGTTCAATACATCTTTACCTTCAACTCCAAAACCCAATACGGCTATCTTTTCATCTTTATTCATTTGTTTTCAGAATATTGTACCATTTGTACTTAAATATTATAATTACCCAAGATAATGAAAATATACAGTAATCACTCTCTCAAAAATCACAATTCTTTCAAGGTTGATGTCAAAGCCAAGTATTTTATCAGAATTACGCAAAGCGAAGAGGTTTCCGAATTCCTGAAGCTTAAAAAATATCATAAAAACATATTCATTCTCGGCGGCGGCTCGAACATCCTTTTTCAAAAAAACTATCCCGGAACGGTTGTTCAAATTGCCACAAAGGGTATCAATGTCATAAAAGAAGATAATGCAAACGTACTCGTAGAACTTTCTGCAGGTGAATCGTGGAATGGATTTGTACACTGGGCAATAAACAACGGTTATTCAGGAATTGAAAACATGGTACTGATACCGGGAACGGTCGGCGCGGCGGCTACCCAAAATATCGCCGCTTATGGGCAAAATATTGAAGACGTTTTTGAATCCTTGGATACCGTTGAAATTTCTTCAGGAAAAAGTATTGTATTTGATAAAAAGGCAATGAAGCTCGGTTATCGTGAAAGTATTTTCAAAAGAGAACTCCGTAATAAATTCATTATTACGAATGTACGAATAAAGCTTGGGAAAAACGATTTCATTGACATGTCATACCACTCACGTTACGAATCACTTGAGGGTGAATTGTCAAAATTCGCCAGCCCTCCATACAATATCCGCGATATTGCAAAGGCAGTCAGTGTGATCAGAGAGAGAAAATTCCCCGATTGGGAAAAAATTGGTACGGCAGGTAGTTTCTTTTTGAATCCCGTTATTGCAAAAAAAGAATTAATCGAACTTCAAAAAAAAGTTCCGAATGTCCAATTTTATCCGATAGATAAACTGACGTATCCAACACCCGATGACCCAAAATTTGTTCATGCCGACTATGTAAAAATTGCGGCCGGATGGCTACTTGAAGAACTGGGATGGAAAGGAAAATGGATCGGAAAAGTCGGAACATCTCCTAATCAGTCACTGGTAATAATCACGCAAAAAGGTGCAACTGCCCAAGAGATCGTTTCCTTTGCGGAAAAAATGAAGGCCGATGTCAAAAAGGCATACAATATTAATCTAATCCCTGAAGTAAACATTATTTAGATAAATCCTTATTTTTCAAGAGGTCATACAGATAAAATATATCCCCTGCACCCATCGTTAAAACTACATCGCCGGGCCTTACATTCTCCTTTATCCAAGATAGAGTATTTTTATGATCTCCTAAATAATGGCAATTTTTTTGATGTTTCCTGATCTCTTTTGCTAAAAGCTCCGATGATACTCCGGGGTCATATATTTCTCTTGCCGACGAATAAATATCCATTAAGCCTACTACATCTGCATTAGAAAAACTTTTTGAGAATTCATCAAACAGAGCTTTAGTTCTTGAATAAGTATGAGGCTGAAAAATTACTGCAATTCGCCTATCCGGAAACCACTCTTTTGAAGCCTGTATTGTTACCTTAATTTCACCCGGATGATGAGCGTAATCATCATAAAAGGATGCCCCAAAAAACATTCCCATATCCTCAAACCTTCTCCGGCACCCCAAATATCTTTGTAAACCCTTCTTTATTTCTTCATGACCAATTCCCAACAAGTCCCCGGCGACAAGGGATGCTGCAGCATTCTCCGCATTAAACTTTCCGGGTACATTTATTACTATGTTATCAATAAGTTTTTTACTTTTTCTAATATAAATGCTAAATAATGTTTTTTGATCCTTAAACTTTAATCCCTGTATCCTGTAATCAACATTTTTTTCAAAACCGTAAGTTATAAGGTTAACCCTGGATCTTGTAGCCACATCCAGCGTATTTTTATTATCCGCATTGGCAATGAGATATCCATATTTCGGAAGTTTTTTGAAAAACTGCAGAAAAACCTCTTTTGTTTTATCAAAATTTTCATAAACATCGGGGTGATCATATTCGATATTTGTTGCAATGATAATTTTTGGCTTGAGGAGAGAAAATTTAGGACGATTGTCGATTCCCGGCGATAAAACATACTCATCAGCTTCACAAACGAAATTTCTGCCATCTTTTATATATCTACCGGAAATGTTTAGGGGGGAAATATTCCCAACCCCCACCACAAACGATGGGGATAGGTTGGCGCTATCTAAAAGTACGGAAAGCATTGAACCAATCGTTGTCTTACCTCCGACACCGCAAACACAAATCGTTTCTTTTTCGTAACTGACCTCTGCAAGTGCTTCGGCATACGTCAAAACGGGGATCTTTAGTTTTTTCGCCTTTAACACTTCGTCATTATTCAACCCTCCATGAGCCCCAGTGGTAACCAAAAGTTCGGTACCCTTTTTTATATGGTCGGAATTAATTCCCACACTCCATCCGATATTTCTCTTTTTTAATATTTCATCGGTAACAAATTTTTCCGGTACGTCGCTTCCCGAAACCATAATCCCCATATCCTGAAAATACAAAGCAAGAGCTGTCATTCCGACACCTTTAATACCTGTTAAATGAGAATTTCTTATCTTTTTAAAATTCATAAAATTCTACTTAAATAAAAATTAATTTATGTGAAATGTAATTACATTATATATTATTTGTTGCAAAATTGACGGATTATATCAATCTAGGTTATACTTACAAAGCAGTTTTACGAATGAAGATTGTTGTAAAGTAGTTTAAGGCGTGTGGCCTCGTTTTTTAATAAAAAAACGTGGATACGAGGAGTAGGTCCCCAATAAAACCGGGGAAATCGGACACCCAAAAATGATATATTCATAAGGGTAGAATCTGCGGAAACCTACCGGCACTCTATGGATGTCACATTCTAAAATCGGAGCATCCGATTGAAGAATTGGCGCCATATAGAGCGAACTATAATATATTTTATTATGTGAGCTCTATATTGTCGTAAGTTAAATTTTAAATCTTTAGCGAAAGCTAAAGCACAAAGAATTGTAACATTTAGAAATCTTCAAATTAGACTGCTTCGATGATATTGCGCTCATATGTGTGGGATATTTGCTTATATCGGTGAAGGTCGAGACGCCACTAAGGCAGTGTTCAATGGCCTTAAAAGACTGGATTACCGCGGTTATGACAGTTGGGGAATTAGTATTGTTGAAAAAGGTGAAATTAAAACCCAAAAATATATTGGGGAAATAAATAGGAAACTTCTTACACTTGGCCGAAGCAGATCAGCAATAGGACATACCAGATGGGCAACTAACGGCACCGTTACTCAAATTAACGCGCACCCTCACACTTCATCCGACAAATCATATGTGCTTGCACATAACGGGATTGTAGAAAATTTTACTAAATTAAAAAGCTTTCTCTCAAAGAAGGGGTATAAATTTATAAGCGACACTGACACTGAGGTAATTCTTCGACTCATCGAGTATGAATATAGAAACGAGAAAGATTTTATCATATCTGTACAAAACGCATTTAATAAACTAGACGGTAGAAATACCATTATCATCCTCAAAAAAGAAGGAGAAGTAATTGCCGTTCGCAATGGTTCTCCCTTAGTTGTGGGTATATCTGAAAAAAACAATGACGTCTATTTTTCATCCGACACTCTTTCATTTTCACAGTATGTTGATAAAACCATCACTTTGGAAAACGGGCAAATGGCAATATGTAATGACAAATTAACTATAATAAATACAAAAGACAATAATGAAGTCACGGTAAATTACGATGTAAACACTATCAAGGGTCAAGAATATTCAAAAGATGGGTTCCGGCATTTTATGATAAAGGAAATTCATGAAGAACCGCAGATAATCGAAAAAGTAATGCTTCAATCTAAGAAAAATATTTTGAAACTTGCCAACAAAATTAAAAATTCCACTACTGTTTACTGCATCGGATCAGGAACGGCCGGAGCTGCAGCTTTTCAAAGCGCATATTACCTAAGGACATTTGGGGGTATCAATGCAATTGCTCTGATCGGAGCCGAAGCAAAGGATTATTTTCATCTTTTCAAAAAAAGTGACCTTATCATTGCACTGTCTCAAAGCGGAGAAACTGCAGATACTCTCGAGGTTATTGAATTCGCTAAAAAGGTTGGGGTATGTATAGCCTCTTATGTAAATATGCCCGGAAGTCTTATGACAAAAATATCGGATTATAAATTCATGGCAAACGCCGGTCCCGAAATCTGTGTAATGTCGACAAAAGTATTTGTATCACAAATTGTTTGGGGGTATTTACTTTCAAAAGTTGTACAGGGGAAATTTTACGATGGCCTTAGTAATCTTCGTAAAACCAAAACTGCAGTATCAAAACTGTTAAAAGACAAAATATTAGATAAAAAGCTTGATAAGATCGCAACAAAACTCTCTTATGAAAAGGATCTATTCCTATTAGCAAAGGGTCAAAATCTTCAGATCATCCGGGAAGGTATGATCAAACTTGTTGAAGGGGGTTATATACATGCTCACGCTATTCCTGCTGGGGATTTAAAACACTACGCGATCACCTTAATGGAACCAGGCAAGTACTTAATCAGCGTAATTTCCGATGACGAAAACAAAACTGATACAATGAATGCCATAAACGAGGTAAAAGCCCGAGGAGCATCTGTAATCGGAATTTCGGTTTTCCCCGATAAAATTTATGATGAATATATTCAGGTTGCAAATTTAGGTGAAACAAGTGCGATCCTCAATATTATTCCTTTGCAGCTTCTTGCATACAAGATCGCGGTTCTAAAGGGAAATAATGTAGATAAACCAAGAAATATAGCGAAAAGTGTGACAGTGAAATGACTTCAATTTCATACAGTTTACCTTGAAATATTATATTATAGGTGTATAATTCCTTCAAAGGCACAATATGACACTTGAACATGTTGTCACAGAGAGTAAGCCATCCCGTTTAATATACAAAACGGAAGTAATTATTTTCCCCAATGCGAAAGATGTTGATGTATATTCAGGAAATCTTATTAATCAGCAAATTTATAACAAACCCGATTCAAAATTAACTCTGGCAACAGGCTCTTCTCCGATAGGAGCATACCAAGAGATGATCAGAGAATATAAAGCAGGGCTTGATATGAGTAAATTGTTGACAACAAATCTGGATCAATACTGTTATATTCCCAAAAATCACCCTTTAAGCTATGAACGCTTTATGAACGAAAATCTTTTTAACTTCGTGAACATTCCTCCGGACCGGCGTTTCATACCCAATAGCGAAGCCTCTGATCCCGATATTGAAGCTGTAAGATATGAACAAATTCTTACCGATACCGGACAAGCCGACCTTGTAATCCTTGGTATCGGACCCAAATTAACCGGCCACATCGCTTTTAATGGCCCGGGGTCATCAGTAGACAGCAGAACAAGAGTAATTTGTTTAGATGAAGACACAATTGAGGCTAATTCAAGATTTTGCTGCGACGATAAAAATCAAGTCCCTTGTTTGGCCATCTCTCAGGGGATCGCAAATATTTTAGAGGGCCGTAAAATCATTCTGATAGCAAAAGGTGCAGGTAAAGCGGAAGGAATAAGAAGTGCACTTGAAGGACCGATCGGAACACATATGCCTGCCTCACTCTTAAGATATCATCCCGATACCACTTTTATATTAGACAGTGAAGCGGCAAGTTTACTTGGAAAGTAAATTAGTTTGACTTATTTTTTAGATAAGTAGCTAATGCAAATTCATTAAGTCTTTCGACAGCAGCTTTATATGCATTATAGCTTTCAAGCCTAATTTCCCCATATATTTCTCTATCTTCTTCCATAATTCTACCTGTATTCAAATAATCCTGATATGGATCAGATGCAATAGGGATTTCTACTTTGAAACCACTTTCTCCCCCCATTGACTTCAATTCTAATTGTGTTACTACTAAACCTTCTTTCTTCAAATCTGCCATAGTAAATGGTATTTTACCAAATACTCTCAATTCTTTAAAGATATATTTACAAAAGTTAGTATCGTGATATAATATCCCTATACACTATGGGTCTGGCACAAGAAACTGTGAACCTGCAAGAGATTTATATATCTCCCCCATTTGACCGTGACTTTTGGTTTGAACAACCTGATCCTGAGGTGCTCATTCAGTCAGAAACCAGCAAGCTTCATTTGCCCGGCGGTGAAAATGGAATAGATTTGGATATTGGGATAGAAACCGCTCCCGCCTACGGTATAGAAGGCAGATTCAATGAAGATTGCCCAATGGTTATTCCTATGGGAGAAGGACGGCTTTTGGTTGCCGTACACGACGGAGCATCTAGCAGAAAACCTATTGAGGGATTGATTCCTTTTGGTGTAAAGGGTGCTTATTATGTATCGCATCTGGCCAGTTTACATTTTCCAGACTCAACCGAATGTCAGGAATTGTCGCACGATCCTGATATCACCGCAGGTGATGTTATGCGGAAAGTAAATAGATGGTTGAAAAAAGAATTAAGTAAGGTTCCCGGAGTTGATTACAACGATGTTCTAAGTGTTCCCGGCATGTCGGCCACATACGCTCTTATTGATGCGCCTAAAAATAAAATAACCATAGCCCATGTTGCCGATACCGTTGCCTGTATCGAGACACCTGATGGAAATATCCAAATTCTTACAAAAGATCAAAATTGCATGTATGATGATGAAACAATCGCTTTAGTTGAACAGATCGCAAGAGATAATAATTGTAATCCCTGCGATGTTGTGAAAGATAAGGGCGCAGATATCTACGCACCGGTCAAAAAGCAGCTGGCGGAATCCTTTGAGAAAAAAATAAATACCCCAGATGGTTGTGGAATCCTGAACGGTCAACCCGAACTTGAAATTAATAATTTGATATATGAAAAAGAAATTCAAATCACCCCCTATTCAATTTTAGTTATTGCTTCCGACGGGGAAACTGACCCATATCAAGGAAGAGGTTTATGTGAGGAAGATGTCATCAGATCATTTATGCAGGATGTCAGGAGATGCAATATTGGCTCAGATTTGGAAATGACCAGTAGAAATTCTCAAATTCTTTCGGAGGATCCGCAACTTATTAAACATCCGAGACTTCGAAATGACGACCGGACAATTATTCAAGTGAGAATTTCATGAACCAAACCCCCAACCTTAATGACTGGGATTTCAATATTTATTATAAAATCACCAATTTAACCAAATATGGCTAGAGTAAAAATATCCGAATTTAGGGCAAAATCAATTTTATTTTCTGAATTAGATGTGAAGTATTATGGTCTTTGTGTAAACAGATCTGACGATATAGATAAAATAATTTCTTCCTTGTCTAGTGACCAAACTTATGTAATTAAGATAGATCAAGGAATTAAAAAAAGACAAAAAGAAGGGTTACTTTTTAAAGATATTAAAAAAATACAATTGAAGGACAATGCTCGGAAACTTTTTAGTAAAGGTTACGACAATCTGTTGATAGAGGAATTTATTCCGCACAAGGAAGTTGAAGAATATTTTTTATCTCTTGAGCGTCTTAGAACGGGAGTTTTTTCTTACTACTCAAAAAAGGGCGGCGTAGATGTCGAGCAAAACAAAAACGAAGTGAGGAACGATTTGTTGAATGAGAAAACTTTTTCTAGAATCGACGACTACTTTGAAATGAAATCGGGAATTACAAAAAAGATTTTTTCAGTTTTTGAAGATCAATATTTTTCCTTTTTGGAAACTAATCCCTTTTTGGTTCGCGGAGGTATACCTTTCTTTTTGGATTTAGCTGTAGAAGTCGACGATACCGCTGAAAACCTAACGGGTATCGGATGGAAACGGAGCGATTTTGTTCAAGCGAAATTAAATCTCACACCCGAAGAGTCTAAAGTACAATCCCTCGCCGATAAAAGTTCTGCGTCACTAAAACTTAAAGTACTAAATCCGAATGGAAGCATTTTTACAATATTTTCGGGGGGCGGAGCAAGTATCGTACTGGCTGACGAAATAGGAAATACAGGAAAAGTCGATGAGTTGGCAGACTATGCAGAGTATAGCGGAAATCCGAATGAGGATGAAACATATCTCTTTACCAAAGAGATATTATCGCTGATGAAAAAATCCACGGGTAAAAATAAAGTATTATATATAGCAGGCGGGGTTGCAAACTTTACCGACATTCGGTCAACTTTTAAAGGTGTCATAAGGGCTCTGGAGGAATATGGGGACGGGCTCAAAAAACAAGGTGTTAAAGTATATGTAAGGCGAGGCGGTCCATATCAGGAAGAAGGTCTTAAAATAATGCGTGAATGTCTGGCAAAGCTTGGGATTTTAGGCCGTGTAGCCGGACCTGAAGAGATACTTACAAATATCATTATTAAAAAATGAGTATTAACATAAATAAAATAAGAAGCAGTATTCCACAAATTATTATGATTGGCGATTATCCTCCAATAATCCAGTCGATCATGGATTATGATTTCTTATGCCAAAAAGAATCGCCTTCTATTCAGGCAATTATAGGGGCAAACAAGAGAGGGCAAAGATATTTCTGGGGAAAAAAGGAAATTCTTATCCCTTTTTACAATAATTTGGATGAAACGCCAAATCATTTAAATGACAGAATTAACTTATTTCTGAATGTTACTTCCGCAAGAAGAGTCAATTTCACTTCGGAAATAACTGTTAATGCTCTAAAAAATATTATGGGTGGAGTTATCTTTGCCGAAAATATACCTGAAAAAAATACACTTGGTCTTTTGGAAATTATAAAAAATAAAGATATCTTTTTGATCGGACCATCCAGTGTTGGATTATTGATACCCGGTAAACTAAAACTTGGAGCAATTGGGGGTGTCGAACCCAGACAGCTTTATAACCCCGTACTTTATAATCCCGGAAATATCGCTGTTTTTTCTGCATCGGGGGGAATGACAAATGAACTCATTAACATTGTTTCCGGTTTCGGAAAAAGGATTTCGTTTTGTTTATCCTTCGGGGCAGACAGATTTCCTCTGACGACTCCTGTTGACGCAATTCTTACAGCCGAAAATGATCCTAAAACTACACATATAGTATATTTCGGCGAGTTGGGGGGGACGGATGAATACGAAATAGTTAAATTAGTAAGATCTGGAAAAATAAAAAAACCGATAATTGCATATATTGGCGGATCGATATCCGACCATTTTCCAACCCCTCCGCAATTCGGTCATGCAAAAGCTTTAGCCAAAGACAAACTTGAAACCGCTAAAGAAAAACTTGAAGCCCTAAAAAGGTCCGGTGTAAAAACCGCTTCCTCGTTTACCGAATATGTAAAATTGATCAAATCCATTCCGGACGTTAGCAAGGATATTTTTGCGGTTGATGTCAATTATTTGGATTTGCATATCCGTAAAAAGGCTTTGTTTGCATCGTCAATATCCAAAGAAACTCCCAGCGGAGTTGAGATATTGGGTGAAGATCAGCTGACTTTATCTAAAAACAATAGTTTTTCTTACATCGTCTCCTCAATGCTATTAGGAAGGAAGATTAGATCCAAAGAACTGGAGGAATTTACGGACCTTACATTAAAACTTCTCGTAGATAACGGACCATCTGTCTCCGGAGCATTAAATACTATCATTACAGCCAGAGCAGGAAAAGATCTTGTTTCATCTCTCGCAGCAGGACTTTTAACCATCGGAAAGCGTTTTGGCGGATCGGTAAATGGAGCTGCCGATAACTGGCTAAACGGAGTTTCGTCAAACATCAACGCCCATGATTTTGTTGAAGAATTTGCTAAGAATGCAAAGATAATTGAAGGTATCGGCCATAAGAAATATAGGATCGATAATCCTGACCCCAGAGTGATCGAACTTGTCAAATGGTCTACAAAATTGAAAAGTGGTAAATTCTTGAAATTTGCCCGAAGTATTGAAGCCATAACCTCAGAAAAAAAAGCTAATTTAATTCTTAATGTAGACGGGGCAATGGCAGCAATATTTTTGGATATATTATCCGAAAAAGAAGGTTTTTCATTGAAAGAACTCAAAGAACTTACAAAAGTAGAATTCTTTAACGCTTTTTTTGTTATTCCGCGTTCGGTCGGCTTCATTGCGCACTATCTTGACCAGGAAAGACTGGATGAGGGTCTTTTCAGACTTCCGACAGAAGAAATATCTTATGTTAAAAGACCCTAGACAGACAGGATCGCTTCAGCTAGATTTTCCGAATCATGACGGATCAAGTGCTCTTTAGAAAAATACTTGCCTACTTTGGCTTTTATGATTTCTATATTCGGAAAAAGTTTATCACACTCTTTTTCGTCGACACTCACAAGTTCCTGCCCCACACCTTTGTAAATCTCTACCACTTCCGGATCAAATCTACGGTCGTTTGCAATAACAGTAATTTTTCTTTTTGTTTGGTCAAGATAAAAAAGAAGTGCTTTGAGATAGTCAGAAGCGCGGTAATATTCTGTTTCACCTTTTTTTGTGCACAAATTAAGTACGAAAACCAATTTTGCTTTTGATTGTAAAATCGCTTCCTTCACCCCCTCAACAAGAAGGTGGGGTAAAATACTTGTATAAAGATCCCCCGGAGCAAAAACTATTTTATCTGCATTTTTTACTGCCCCAAGCACCTGAGGGTTCACATCAGCACGAGTATCAAAATATATCCTAACTATTTTATCTTGTGGATCATAGCCCTTTTCATTTCCCCGTAGATCAATATGCGTCTCCCCCACGACCTTTACCCCTCTTAAAGTTTCAGCAACAAGATTTACATCCGAAACACTTACCGGCATTATTTTCGCCTTAACCCGGAAAAGGGCTCTTTCGGAATCAATTCCCCTATCCTGTCCCTTATAAATATTATCCAGCCTTGCAGTCAATAAATTTCCGAAAGAATGACCTTTTAATGGACCATTCAGATCCTGCAGACGATCATCAAAGAGTCTTTGAGCAACTCTTTGTTGCTCAGGATCTTCCATTAGTGCCAGCAAACACCTTCTTATATCTCCGGGGGGTAAAACACCTAATTCTGTTCTCAATCTACCGGAACTTCCTCCGCTATCCCAACAACTTACCACGGCAGAAATAAGACTAGTCTCGTTTAATTCGCGAAGCCCGTTAAGAAGGTGAAAATGTCCTGTACCCCCTCCGAAAGTTACGATCTTTTGTTTATATTTTATTTTCATATTATTTATATTTATAACTTGGCCAGCAAATTCATTTTTATTATAGATCTCAAATTATTAACAGTATAATCCGGTAAAATCTTATTTGCTTCTTTACGATTTTTTCCCCGCTTAACCCTTATCACTTTCCAGCCGATCTTTTTCGCCTCAAAGATCGCGTTTGGGTTGTCGTCAATAAGTATTACGTCTTTACCCCAAAACTCATTTTTTGCATTTGACATTTTTGCATAGCTTCCATATATTTTCAAATTATTTTTGAATATCCCTGCTATTCCCGTTTGTTCTATCTTGAATTTTTGGAAGCCAACATCTCCTTCAGAAAAAATGTATGAATCTCCGTATATTTTTAAATATGTAATAAATTCTAATGCATCCTTATAAAGATAACCGGGAAATTTTTTGGGGGTTACGATGCCTTTATTTTCATCTTTTAAATATTCATAAACATTAAAAAGAGTATGGTCAAAATCAATTAAAATGATTCTTTTTCGCCCAATCATTTGATTTTTTGATTATTTTGATAAGTACCAGACAATTTTGCATTCGGATAGACTGTTGAGTTTTCACCAACAACTGTACCCGGCATTGCAGTTACACATATACCCAATTTTGTATTGTCACCGATGATCAAACCCAGACCTCTTAAATTAGAATCCACTTTCACACCCTTAACAAATACCCGTACATTTTCCCTGTCGAGCCTTTTATTTGCAGTAATAAATCCTGCGCCGATCTTAACATTTTTTCCGATAATGCTATCACCGATAAATCCCGAATGTATTGTTGAGTGTTCGCCAATTACTGAATTTTTAAAATCAACATAATGCTGTAATTCAGCATTCTTTTCAATCACTGATCCGCCCCGAATATGACAATAGGCTCCTATGACTGCATCGTCACCGATATAGGCCGGACCATCAATTACCGCATAGTCATAGACCATAGCTCCCTTACCTATATACACATCACCGCGAATTGTTGCCGAGGATGATATCTGTGATTTTTCATAAATGTTACGCTTCAAATCACCCAAAAAATAATTCTTCACTTTCAGAAGATCCCACGGGTATTTAAGAGAAGGCGTTTCCTGATCAAGATCTACTTTCCCAACTTTTCCAAACCCTGCTAATCTGTTCAATGTATCTTCGAGGCTATATTCTGAAATATTTGTTTTTTCCAATTCGCTTAAGAATTCCTTAGAAAAATAATATATCCCTGAAATTCTTACATTTGATGGTTCTTTCCCTCTTTCAGGTTTTTCGACAATTCCCAACACTTTATCCTTATCTAATTTCAACACCCCATATTTCCAAGGTTCCTCGGTCGTAAGCGCCCCGACAACAGCAGAATAGATATTTTGAGTTCTTTGCAGACCCAAAAAATATTTTTGTGAATTGAAATTAAATTGTTGAGCATTTATTACAAAAAAATTCTCTTTGATAAGTTCTTTTGCAGTTAAAATACCGTCTCCTTGTCCTAATGAATTTTTTTGATATATTATCCTGACACCATTCCCGATAGACATATTTTCTAATATTTCTCTTTCAACTTTTTGATTTTTCCGGCTCAAGACTAAAATTATCTCAAAATCTTTCAGTTTTCCTACGTTATCTAAGGTATGTTTAAGTAGGGGTTTACCTGCAATTTGAAATAAGCTTTTGTGCACCCCATTAAACGGATAAAATCGGCTGGAATCACCTGCGGCTAATATGACTATTTGATTTTTCATATCAAATTAATTTCTTTATATATTCTCTCACAACTTCAATGTCTGACCAAGGGGTTTCATGAATCCCATCTAAATTCATCGTTTTCTCATGTCCCTTTCCAAAAAATGCCACTGTGTCGTCTTTTTGTGCAACTTTAGTTATTGCAAACTCAATTGCTTTTTTTCTATCGGGAATTTTTATGAACTTCGAATTCCCAAATTTTGTATCGCAATTCCGTAAAACAGCTTTATAATTCTGTAAAGTAAATTCCCTTGCTTTACAACTTATGGCACCGTCCGAGATGCTGTCAATAATTTGGTTAACATTTTCGCTCCTTGGATCTTCAGATGTAATTATACTGATATCTGCCAACTTTGCAGAAATTCCACCCATTATCGGCCGCTTGAACCGGTCGCGTTCCCCTGCACACCCAAAAACAGATATCAATCTTCCCGAGGTTTCCTTTCGTAAATATTTTAATGCTTTTTCTAAAGAATCGGGTGTGTGTGCAAAATCTATTACCACCCTGAAGGGTTGATTTTCAACCAATTCCTCCAACCTTCCTTCAGGTAATTTGAAAGCCGAAAGTGTGGCAAGGGCTTCAGTTTTGGAAATACCAAAGTGTGAAACCGCTTTTATTGACGCTTCAATATTTATGTTATTGAATTCTCCCGGAAGAATATTCAAATTTGTTTTTTTCGGAGAAATTACTTGGTGCTTACCGGATTTTATAAACTTCATTTTCACCTGTTTATAATTTTTAAACGTTTTATGATAATCAAGGTGTTCAGGATAAATATTTGTTAAAACCGTAACTTCAAATTGAATGCCGGAGATCCGTTCTTGGTCAATTCCGTGGCTGCTTACTTCCAAAACCGCATATTCACATCCTGCCCTTACCATTTCCGAAAGCAGTTTTTGTATTTCGATCACTCCGGGATTTGTTACATGCGCCCCTGTATCGTACTCCCTGTTTTTTATTACTGCTTTTATGGAGGATACCATCCCAACTTTATACCCGAGTGTCTGCATAATATGATGTATGATATGTACAGAAGTTGTTTTTCCTTTCGTCCCTGTTACTCCGATAATTTTTAATTTCTTTGAAGGAAACCCATACCTATAAGCAGCGATCAAAGACAATGCTTTTCTGGCATCTTTGACTCGTATATATCCCGTTTCCCCAAAAATCATTTTTTTATGATTTTTCTCACTGACCAAAAGATTGGCACCCTGAAGTATTGCAGATTTTATATAATCATTGCCATCAACGGTAAAACCTTTTATGGCAACAAAGACATTCCCCTTTTTTACCTTGCGGGAATTATCGGCAACACCGGCAATATTGTCATTTTTTTGAATTTTTGAACTTATAAGCAATCCGGACTGCCGAAGGAGTTTTACAACGTCTTGTGTTTTCATTTTACCTCTTCAATTTTTGCTCCCAATTTTTGAAGATTTTCAGAAAAATGAGGGTGTCCTCTATATAATGCATCTGCGTTTAAAATTACCGATTCACCCTCTGCAATCATGGCAGCCATGACCATTGCAACAACAGCCCTGATAATATAGGGGGCTTCCAAAACAGAACCTCTCAAATTACCACCCGCAACCGTAATTATCCGGTGAGGATCGCACATAATTACATTTGCACCAAGTTTTGTTAGCTCACTTGTCCAGAACAGACCGGCGTCATACATCCAATTATGAAACAGTGTCACTCCGCTTTCTGCTTTGAGGGAGATCGGGACAAACATCGGCAAAAGATCAACAGGAAGAGATGGCCAAGGTTGTGCTTTGACACTTAAAAAATTACGGGTTTCTTCTTCGGGAACGATCCTGATCTTCTGTCCGGCTTCTACAATAGCTGTATTACCTTCATATTTAATTTCAACACCAAATCTTGAAAAAATATAGTTGATGTGTTTAAAAAGCTCGGGTTGTGAATTTAACACCTCTACTTTACCTCCGGTAATTGCGCCCATTGCAAGAAATGTAGCAATTTCATAATGATCGCTAAAAAGTGTATAGCTTACCTTTCTAAAATTTTTTCCTCCTTCAACATTAATAATGCTTGACCCGACACCGGATATTCCGGCTCCGGCCTGATTTAAAAATAAGCATAAATCCTGAACTTGGGGTTCCGAAGCGGCTCCGTGGATTTGAGTATTACCATCCAAAGTGAGGGCAAACATTATTGCATTTTCTGTAGCTGTCGGACTCATTTCGCGAAGCCAAATAGAACCTGCCTTAGCTTTTGATGCGTTCATCACTATTCCTTTACTGTCTTCCTCAACCGCAACTCCAAGATCTTGAAATGCTTTATAGTGTGGCGCCAGGGTCCGAAACCCTAAAGTGCAACCTCCCGGAAGTCCTCCGAATTCTACTTTTCCAAACCTTGCCAGCATCGGTCCCCACAAAAGAGATGTTCCCCGCATAGCACTCCAATCTTCTTTCGATACCTTTTCAAAAGATAGACTTGTGTTGTCGATTACCATTTCCCTTTTTTCTTTGTTCCATAATATTTTTCCCCCTAACTTTTTCAATATATCAACCAACTTATTTACATCGGTAATGTCCGGAACATTGTTTAAAGTTACGGGTACTTCGAACATTATTGTTGCCGGTATGATAGCAACTGCAGAATTTTTGCTTCCTGAAGGAATGACCGTTCCTGATAATCTCTGCCCGCCTTTAATTTTTATATCCACAATAGATATTATACTATTTCTCGGGAATGATACCAAAATGTAAAAATAATTTTTCTGCGATCTTATACCACATAGGAGCGGCTGTTTCGGAAGCCCAGGGTGAACTTTTGGGTTCTCTGAGCGTTACAAGCATTATAAATTTCGGATCATAATGCGGTGCAAAACCAATAAAACTAGCAACCGTCTTTTCTTCATCATAATGTCCCGCAATTGGTATTTGAGCCGTTCCCGTTTTTCCTGCTACCCCGAAACCTTGTTTATATGTCCACTTGGACTCTCCGTATTTTGCCGCTTCAACCATCATCAGCTTAACTTCATGTGAAGCTTTTTCCGAAATTATCCTAATACCCTGATCCCTATTATTTGACATATATGCCTTATCGCCGATTACAAATTCTTTTACCACTACCGGTTTAACAAAAAGGCCATCGTTGGCTATCACATTAATTGCTGAAAGCAATTGTATAGGCGTAACTGCAATTCCCTGACCAAAACTCGATGTGACAAGATCAACCTCGGACCAATTTTTCAAAGATCTCAATGCAGCATTGGTTTCCCCCTGAAGATCTATCTCCGTTTTCCTACCTATACCAAATTTATCCAAATATTCTACATTTTTTTCAATTCCGAGCTTTTTTGCAACATACGACATTCCTACGTTATCGGAGTGAACAATTACATCGGTCATTGTAGAATTGGGATAGTACTGATCGTTCCAAGTATGTATCTGGTATCCCCCTACTGTTAAAGGACCCGAACAAGCATCACATCTTGTATCCGGACCAACAACCCCCAAATCCAAGGCAGCAGCCATAGTTACCACCTTAAAAACCGAACCCGGTTCAAAGGATGCCGAAATTACGGGATTTAAAAATAGTTCGTTAGAATATTCCCAATAAGTTTCCGGAATGTATGTCGGATAAGAACTCATTGCCAGTATTCCTCCATTTTTTGGGTTCATTACCACAACCGATCCACTCAGCGCTCCATACTTTTCTACACCTTTACGCAATTCGGCTTCAACGATCAACTGTATGCCTCTATCGATATATGTATTCAGATCGGTACCTGAATAAGATAGAGATTTTTTACTTATTCCGAAAAGGATCGGTGATCCTCTTACATCAGTCTCAGCTTTATGAATACCGGAAGAAGATGTCAAAGTCTCATTATAATATCCCTCCAAACCAAAATAGCCTATATTGCGATCATCCTGATCTTTACCTAAAAATCCAATAAGGTGTGCTGCCATAGAAGCCTCAGGGTATTTTCTTACCTCATCCTTATCAAAACCGATGCCCGAAAGGCCTTTTTCGTCTATTCGTTTTTTAACCTCGGTAGTAAGTCTTTTTTTGATAGGAACCCAGCTTTTATCACTCTCCGATATCAAAGAATATATCCGTAACCCTTCTTCTTTGATCAATTTACGGTCGCCTGCTTCTTCGGCTAACAATTCGGCCAACACTGAAGATGTTTCTTTTGGATCATCTATTCTTTTTGGTTCGGCAAATAAATTCCAGGAATCCGCCTGTCCAACCAAGATCGATCCGTTTGCCGAAAATATTCTTCCTCTGCCTGCTGATTCGACAACATTCCTTTCATATTGTGGCCTGACCATTGCGGACAGTTCCTCCGATCTAATAATTTGCCAGTAGAAAAATCTAAATGTAAGAAGAATAAAACCTATATAGGTAAAGATATAAATAAAAATTATCCTGTAATGCATATTAACGAACCTGGGCCACCGTCTCCGCCTGATCGAGGTATATGATCTTTGAAGCTAATTCAAAACCAAAATCTTGGGCTATTTCAGAAAAAGCCGTTAAAGAATCTTTTGTGACTATCGTTTCGTTTAAGAGCGAATTTTCAAGCTCACACCTTTTTGTCTCAAGCGCGACTTCATCTATGTTAACCGATTTGTCCACGTTATATATTGTAATAAATATCCCATTAACAATAAAACCTACAAAAAAACCGGCTGCCAATAACACCTTGATTTTAAACAATTTATCTTTCATTTCTTTTGTATAAAACGTAATTTTGCACTTCTTGCTCTTGGATTATCCCGAATCTCCAATTCACCCGGTCTTACAAATTTCCCACTGACCAAACCTTCACCTGACCTTGTTAAATTATTAAAGTTTTCTTTAACTACCGCATCTTCCCCTGAATGAAAACTAATAACCACCAACACTCCGTTTTGTTTTAATAAATGCCAAGATCTATCAATAGCGATTTTTAAATTTTCAAGCTCAGAATTTACCGCCATACGCAACGCCATAAAAGGTAGCGTAGAATTGCTGATCTTCCTTCTTTCTCTATACGTTAAAGGTGTAACTTTTTCGATTATTTCCAGAAAATCCCCCACTTTTTCGATCTTCTTGACGTTTCGATATTCAAGGACTGCTTTACTCAACCCGATTGACCTTCTGTATGGCATCGTTTTCAAAAACATATCGGCCAACTGCTTTTTAGGAAGCGCATTCAAGATATCTGCTCCTGTTACCTGCTGATCACCGGACAAACGCATATCAAGCGGTGATTCGGGATCCTGAAAGGAAAAACCCCTGTCAAAAGTGTAATGATAGGAACTAATCCCCAGATCGAATAATATTCCATCGACCATATCGATCTTCAGATCTTTTAGGGCACGCTCAATATTGACAAAGTTGTCGTTTATGATCGTGAAGAAATCATTATAATTCCCGGTTAGGCAAGTCAGTTTTTTCAAATTTTCCCTTGCAATTTTGACCATCTCACGATCCGCATCCATCCCGACAACATACGCTCCACGCTTTATTAATTCTCCCGAATGGCCTCCAGCTCCTATCGTGGCATCAACTATGATCGGCTTAATTTTTTGAGCTTGATTATTTAAAAGTGCAAACGAACCGAACACTTGGCAAACCTCCTCCAAAAGTACTGGCTTATGTATGATATTTCCATCTTCCCTTACACCATTATTCATTATTCATTATTCAATATTCACATTCTTGAGTGCTGTCATTTCTTCTAATGTCTGTCCTGCATTTTCCTGAACTGTCTGTTCCTTTTCATTCCAAACGGCAGTATCCCAAAGCTCTATGCGATCTCCCAGTCCCAAAAACGTAACGTCTTCGGAAAGTCCTGCATAACCTTTCAAATTACCGGGTATTACAAATCTTCCTTGCGCATCCAAATCGAGTTCGAATGCAGACCCTAAAATAAATCTGTCTGTGTCGCGTACAGCCTTCGTCAGTATCTCTGCTCTTCCTGTTAATTTCGTAAGTAACTTTTTCCAATCTTCAACCGACACGATCACACAACATCCTTCGTACCATTTCGCTATGATCAGCTTCTTCCCAAGTTCGTTTCTATATTTTATCGGTAGTGAAATGCGGTTTTTATCTGTAATTCTTGAAAAATACTGTCCTATCAGCATGATTTATTTGTATCTACAATTTACCACTTTTCACCACTTTACACCATTCTTATACATTTTCACGGGTGTGTCAATACAAAAATAACCCGAAGACAGTAGGAGGATATTAGGATATAAGGATATAAAGATATGAAGATATAAAGAGATAAAAGGATAAAGGGATAAGGGAATTAAGCGATTAAGTGATTAAGGGATTGCGTGATTAGGAGGGAAGGAGGAAGAAGCCGGTGTCGGAGGATTTGTTTTCATTAAGTTCCACCCATTCCCCGTCATCATAAAAACGGATATCACCTGCATCAAATGAACCCGAACTACCGTTCAAAGCTGTGAATATCCCAAATGCTGTATCAATACCGCCGGAGTAATCACCGGGATATCCGATAGTATCCATTGAGACATAAAACATTCCTTGGTTTGGTTTATCCAAAGTATATGTTCCGGCCGGCGTAGTGATCTCAGCTTTTCCCGACTGTAGAAAGAACTCTGTCTCAAATTTTGCAACCAATTTTCCGTTGTCATCCCTAAAACGCAAAACCACATTCCCCCGCTCCACCCCTTCATCATATCTAAACTTCCCCGAAGATTCAGAGCCCAACAGTAGTTCTTTTTCAATATCGTCCTTCGATGCTAATTTTACCGTTCCCGGAACCCCCTGTGTTCTTCCATCCGGTAATTTATAGGTCAATTCATAATCAAGTGTGGCTGAGTCGATCAACATTTTTTGAATTTTTAAAGTTAGCCAATGTCCGTCTTCCGAAGGGGTCAGAAATACCACAGGACGCTTCTCCATGGCAACCTCAGGGGCTATATCATCAAACTCGGCGTCTTCCGTATTTTTTTTGCCATCATTGTTTTTTGTGTAAAAAAATACACCAACGACAGCGGCGATTCCGAACATCAGTATTAATATTGGAAATATCTTTTTCATTGTTTAAAATATTCTATCAAATTATTAAACTATTCAACTATTAGAAAGATATCGGGCATAGATTCTGGACTATGCTGGTATGACGCATCATTTAATTATTAGAATTTGGAAATTGGTATATATTGGAAATTACTTTTCCAGTTTACTGGAAAAGTACTCCTCCAACTTTCCCACCCCAATCCTTTCCTGTTTCGCAGTATCACGGTCACGAACCGTTACAGCATCATCTTTTAATGTATCAAAATCTACGGTTATACACCAGGGTGTTCCTATCTCGTCTTGAGCAAAGTAGCGCTTGCCGATATTTCCACGATCGTCCCAAATACAAGAGTATTTTGTATATAGCATATCGTATATCGCGCGGGCTTTATCGATTAGTTCAGGTTTGTTGGCGAGGAGAGGAAAAACTGCCGCTTTATAGGGAGCAATTTTCGGATCCAATTTCAAAACCATTCTTTCCTTCCCATCCTTATTCTCTTCGGAATAAGCGTCGAATAATACAACCATAAATGATCTGTCCATACCAAAGGCTGGTTCGACAACATGCGGAATGAATTTTCTGCCGGTTGCGGAGTCGGTATATTGAAGATCAACACCGGATTTTTCCATATGGTTTTTCAGATCATAGTCTGTTCTATAAGCCAAGCCATACAATTCCTTATAACCCCAAGGAAAATTATATTCTATATCCTCGGTTCTTTTTGAATAAAACGACCGCTCCTCATCGGTGTGAGCACGCCATCTTAAAGAGGTTTCCTTTATTCCCAGCTCCTTAACCGCCCACTTCCACATTTCACCTCTCCAATATTCAAACACATTTTCCCACTTATCTTTCTCAGGATCGAAGTAATACTCAAATTCACTCAAGGAAAATTGCAAAGTTCTGAAAACAAATTTACCTGGAGTGATCTCATTTCGAAATGCAGGTCCGCTTTGAGCTAAACCGAAAGGCAATTTAGGGGACATAGAAGTTAAAACATTCCTGAAATTCACGAACATTCCCTGAGCCGTTTCACCCCTAAGATATGCTATTGATTTATCACCTGAAATTATTCCTATGCTCGTTTCAAAAAGGTTGTTAAAAACTCTCGGCTTTGTCCAATCAAATTTCTTGCATTTCGGACAGGGGATCTTTTCATGGTTAATTATCTCCTCCATTTTTTTTAGAGGGTACCCTTCAACATTTTCAGTTTTACCCTTTTCCGCAAAATAATCCCCAATTAAATGATCTCCCCTTGTTCTGAAACGGCAAGCTTTACAATCTATCAAAGCTTCGGTAAATCCGGCTACATGACCTGAAGCCTCCCAAACTTTAGGATTCATTAATATATTTGAGTCAATTGGATAGATATTAGATCTTCTGCCTACAAAGAAGTTCCACCACGAATTCTTAATGTTTCTCAAAAGAAGTGTTCCTAACGGACCGTAGTCATAGGTATTTGCCAACCCGCCATATATCTCACTACCCGGAAAAACAAATCCTCGTCTTTTACATAGCGCTGTCACCTTATCCATAAGCGATGCTGCATCATTCGTCATAATGGTAATTATAATCCGTATAATACATTATTTTCCATATGAAGTATTTTAATAGTCTAATATGCTATTATTTCTAAACAATGACTTCAAGAACTCATGACATGGTTGCCTTTGCCTCATTGTTAACTGTTGCTACCTATTACCCTCCCGATTCTTTAAACATCAACACCTCAATATCCTGTCTCATTGGATGCACGATCGGTGCCCTCATTCCCGATATGGATCAGGCAACAAACCGTTTATGGGATTTGCTCCCTGCAGGAAACCTGTTCGGAAAGATCTTCCGCAACCTGATGCTTAGACACCGGACTATATCGCATTCTGTTTTAGGAATTTGGATTTTATATAAAGTATTGGAATTCATTGTTCCGCGAATATTAAACCCCAATTATGTTAATTTGGAGATCGTCATAGCCAGCATACTCATAGGTTTTATATCCCACATCGCAGCCGATATGCTTACAAAAGAAGGTGTACCCCTTCTTTTTCCTCTACCGTTTAAGATCGGTTTCCCACCGTTTGAAAGTCTGAGAATAAAAACGGGAAAATTCATGGAGAATTTCGTGGTTTTTCCAAGTGTGATAATTTATTTGGTATGGTTAGTTTCCACACGACGCAACGAGCTGCTTGCATTAATAAAACTTATCAACAACTAAACTCTAATGTCCCTCATCCAATAATTCCAAACCTTTAATTGGAAGCGCTGTTTGACCCACCCTTCCTTGAATTGAACCGACGACATTTGCTGTTGACGAGACTAATCTTTGCATCTGACCCTCTCTCATTTTCCATATTTTTTCATAGGCGGCTTTTTCTTTAGCGATCTGGTCCTGCATTTCACGATACACCTCCATCATTGCTTCCACTTGCTGACGAAACTCGTGCGAAGTAATATAGTCGTACAATATTTCGGACTTTCCGCCTTTATGTGAAGACACCGCTTTCTCAAAAGCAACATCGAGCAAATTCTTGCGGATTATTGTAGCAACCGGTAAGACTAAGGTAAACGAAACGACCCAAACCCCATTAAGAAGACCAAACCCCGATTCCAGACCCTTAGGTAGGGTTGTAGATATAATTACCGGAACATTCGCCCTTTCCGAACGCAAATCTTCCTTTAGTTTGGCAATCCACGAATCGGTCCAACCTTTAGTTCTTTTTATTTCCCACAAGATCACCCCGCTTGAAAAACCTTTTGGACTTTTGACTATCTGCCTGATATCTGCCCCTTTTATCCCTTTTTCGACAGGCGCAATTTCATCAGAAGGAAATGCGTCTCTCAGCAATGACTCAATATCCAACTCCAATATTTCTCCCTGCAATTGCTGAGAACCAACTTTGGATTTTCTTAAAGCTTCTTCCAACTGCTGTTGTAAACTGGATATCTTCTTTTCGTTCTCAAAATCCTTCAATCTGTGTTCTTCAACGGCACGTCCCAGCACCTCCTCTTCGATCTTTTTCCTTTGTTCATCCAACTGACGTTGAACTTCAAGCGTCAACTCCTTTTCTTTTTCTTCCAGTTTTCTTCTGTCTTCACGTAGTTTTAACTCATTTTCCCGAAGTTCTTCAACTTTCTCACTTTTCTCTGCTAATTGCTTCTCAAGATCCAATATTTCAAGTTTCTTCTTTTCTTCAATTTCACTCTTGATCTTCACTTCTGCATCTTTTCTAACCTTTTCCAATTCTTGGTGATGTTTTTTGGAAATATCGGATTTCACCTCCTCCTCGATCTGGTGACGAATAGCATCGGTCAATTCAAAGGATTTGTCGCAATGGGGACACTTTATGGTATTTGACATATTCTTCATTCCTTAATCAGTACTTATTATACTTGGATGTAAATAAAATTCATGCACAAATAAATTTGAAGTGCTTGTGTCCAAACTCGAAATACGAAGCAAGAAACCCTAAACAAATCTCCATTTACAAAATACAAAATGTTTAAATATTAGATATTTTCAATTTATTTATTGTTTCGAATTTCGATATTCGAATTTCGGATTTTATTTTAACATCTTCTCTCCCACCCTTTTAGAATTTATCTGACGTTCAAGCACCGACTCAATTACTTTATCGGGGTCTATCATAGCCTTTCCACTCGGCCAATAACCAAGTGTGATCAAAACATCGTATATAAACTGCAACCTTAAATTTCTTAACTTTGCTGTCGACTTTATATTTTCCAAATACCCTACCAATATCTTATATAGATCTTCATGTTTTTCGTCTTCCTGAATGATCTTTGAGACAACCTCGATAAAATAGTATGCCAGACTGGTCTTTCTCAAATTTAGCCGTGTCTTGTCATATGGGTCGATCAACTCCGCCTCATTCATCATGATGAAATGATCATTTTTAGTGAATGAATACTTAAGACGCGAAAATATCTCAATATGTCCTCTTTTACGGCTTTTTGGTTTTCTTACACCTTTTGCCAAAAGGAACATTTTTCCGTAATGTTTAGAAAATATTGTCAGAAGCCGATCTGCCTCACCGTAATTTTTTCTTGATAAAATTATTCCCTCAGTGGAGAATGAATGATGAGACATACTCTAATGCCTATTTGCTAGTGCCTTGTGCCTAGCTATATCCTAATCTCCTTATCTATTTTCAATAAAAACTCATTAGATATTTTGCCGTAATTTAATGTATACAAAGAAGTATCTTTTCCCGGCTGTTTTTGTATCATAAGTTTATAGTCCTTACCGATTACAACCGGCACTTTGTACTTAATAATTGCTTTAGCAACCCCCAACGGCCTTACTTCAACATATCCCGCAAAGACAGTCTTTCCGAATTCTTCATACGTATCCTGAACATTCTCCAGCCCTTCAGTACTTATAATTTCGCTTCCCTTTGGAACATAAATTCTCAAC